>JAEERM010000193.1 GCA_016285835.1 Fibrobacter sp. | reverse complement strand
ACACCGCGACCTAGGCCTGCGCTTGTCATGGCATTGCGGAGTTCGCCAATATGTCCGGCCTCAAATTCGCCGACAAACGCGCCAAGCGGGCTAAATACTTTATATGTACGTTGAATATTTTGGGGTACAGAAAGCTTCCCGAAGGCAATTGCCGTTATTGAATCCGTGGGCGTGGTGCTGACGAGGCTGGTGTCACTCTTTGCCGTGTTAGTGTCGCTCTTTGCCGTGTCGGCGGGCGACTCTACCTTTGGCTCTTGCCACAAAATGAATTCGACAGTCGTTGCGCTGCGGGCCGGGACGCTGTAACTGCACTTTGTACCATCAACCTTGACTTCGGTTCCTTCTTTGAGGTTGTTATTGTCGTCGGTGACGTAGGGTTTGAAACTTCCAATTTTTGTGTTTCCGAAGTCAAAGTCCGCCTTGAATTCCTCGTTCTTGGAATTGAGAATGACGACTGCGATTTTCGTCTTGAGGGAGTCGCGGTAGGCGGTGACTTTTACATTTGCTTCGGGATTCTTGGTGGCGTCGATTCTCCAGGAGCCGGGTCGCGCGAAGCGGCTGAAGTTTCCCATGACCCAGAGTCGCTTGGTAGGCTCCACATTGTCGGGGTTGCCTTGTCCTTGCGGCCAGAGGGCTCCGTTGCCGCAACTGACTTCGCTGCAGGAATAAATCCACCAGAAATGCCAGGCGTTCATGTTCGCAATAGTCAGGGCGTCGTGAATTACGCCTGCAACGCGGAGAGCACTTCCCATGCCCACGTCTTCCTTGTTGCTTCCAAGATCATAGACTTCGGTTTCCCAGAATTCCTTGCCGGCTTCGTGGATTTCGGGATAAGCCGCCGGGTCTCCGCCGTATTCGTGCGTTCCGAAGATGTCCGTGTATTTCAGGGCGGCGGGATTGTTGAAGAAGGCTTTTTTGTAATTGGGGAATCCGTACCAGTTAATAGCTTCGGTGCCAATGATTTTGATGCCCGTGGAATCGAGAGTGGGACCAAGGTAGTCGCCGACCCAACGAGCCAATTCATCGGGTTCGTAGTGGTTGTCGCCGGTGCCGTCGGGCTCGTTTTGCGACGAAATTGCATATAGATTAATGCCAGCCTTCCGCATGTCTTGCGTAAACTTCAAGATGGTGTTGGCCCAGTCCTGAGCGTGATTGAAATCCAGGTGCTTTTTATCGCCGTCGTAATTTACAGTGTATCTGGATGTCCACGGGGCTGCCCAGACTTTGACGCCGTATTCACTCGCCTTTTTTGCGATACTTGTTTCGGAGGTGGTGCCGTCCGGAGCAATGCGGATGCGGTGTAGCGTAAGCCCAGCGCCGCTGGTGGAATCCCAAAGAAAAGCGGCATTCTTGTCGGTGATGGACCCCGCCCATGCCGATGCGGCACCAAAGCCGCTGATGCGTTGATATTCCTTGCCCATGTCAACGTTAATCGTTGCCGCACTGGCGAGGGTGCCCAAAAACGCGACAAAACCTGCAAAAAAGGGGAATCCCTTAATTGAAAACGACATAAAGCCTCCCATACGAACTTTACTTACTATAAAATAAGTTGGGAAATTCACTTTTTATAAGGCTAAAAACGAATTCGTTTTGATAAATTGACAACAGAATGATGTATTTATCCGCTAGAACTTTTCAAAGAACTCCCACGTAGCTTGCGGAACCCATGACTGCTGCTGGCCGGGGTCCTTGTGGTCCCAAATGTGGCCGCCGCTCTGCGTGCACCAGCGAACGGGGAATCGTTCCTCGACGGTCGTGTAATCGTAGCACTTGTGCGGCGCATTGCGCTGGGCTTCTTCGGCGCGTTCGTTTTTCGCCTTGCCACCTTCTGAATTGAGCGTCAAGATGATGTCACGCGCGTTCCTGCCCATTTCGGGAGTGCACATGCCGTCATCGAGGCCGAGCACGCCCATCCAACCGATGCCCATTTTCTTGCGTTGCGGAAGCCAGATGTTGCGTTCCGCGGTTTCGTAAACGGCTACCGCGCGGAGCACGTCCTGGTGGTTCCACGAAAGGCCATTGCTGAACATGGCTCCGTAGCTAAATCCCGTAGAGAACACACGGCTCGAATCGATGCAGAAGTTACCTTCGAGATACGCGAGGAGTTCGTCAAACAACAGGTAATCATCTTGCCCCCAGGGCAGCTGGTTGCCATTGCCTTCGGGCGCGACGAAGATTGCGGTTTCGTTCTTGTCAATCCATTTGAGGCCGTGATAGCCTTCATCTTGCACGGCGCTAGCGGAACCGCCCATGCACTGCATTCCGAAAATGAGTTTGTACGGTTTGTTCTTGTCGTAACTTTTCGGCATGTCAATACGCACGGTACGCACGCCCTTGCTCCACCTGAAATCGATGTAGGGCTTGTCGCCACGATACTTGTAATCAAGTCG
>JAEERM010000192.1 GCA_016285835.1 Fibrobacter sp. | reverse complement strand
TGCTGGAAATCGAAATCCCGGTGACGGCTTTCGGTCGCCAGGCTATCCAGACTGCCAAGCAGCTTTTGACCCAGCACATCCGCGATGCAGAACGCCAGAAGATCATGGACACCTACCGTGGCCGTATTGGCACGATGGTGAGTGGCGAAGTGCTGCGCCTCGAAGGCCGCAACGTTATCGTTTCGCTTGGCAAGCAGACCGAAGCTGTGCTGCCGCCGCGTGAACAGATCAGCCGCGAACGTCTTGCTCAGGGTGCTTCTATCAAGGCGGTCATCGCCCGCGTCGAAGAATCCAGCAAGAACGGCGCACAGGTTGTTCTTTCCCGCGCAAGTGGAGACTTCCTCAAGGAACTCTTCCGCCAGGAAGTTCCGGAAATTTACGAAGGCACTGTCGAAATCAAGGGTGTCGCCCGCGAACCGGGGCTCCGCGCAAAGATTGCCGTCTACTCCCGCGACGAGCATGTGGACCCGGTTGGCGCCTGCGTCGGCATGAAGGGTGCCCGCGTGCAGACGATTGTCCGCGAACTCGGCAACGAACGTATCGATATCGTTCACTGGAATCCGGATATCGACGTGTTCATCCAGCGCTCTCTGGCTCCGGCTAACATCGTGAAGATGAGCGAAGTTCCGGGCACGCGCCGCGTGGTGGTCGTTATCAACGACGAAAACCTCGCTCAGGCTATCGGTAAGAATGGCCAGAACGTGAAGCTCGCCTCCCAGCTTGTGGAACGCGACCTTGACGTGTTCGGCGAGAAGGAATGGTCCGAAAAGGACGAAGAAGCCAAGGCCTTGGTCATGCAGCCGCGCCCCAACGAGGTGAACCGCTATGCCCAGATGAAGGCTGATAATTTGTTTGCAAAGGGTGAAGCTGCCGAAGAAACCGCTGTCGAACCCGAAGAAGCCCCGGCCGCCGAAGCTGTCGAAAGCCCGGCTGTGGAATCTGCTGAAAACGAACAGGCTGCTACAGAAGAATAAGACGAAAAGGAAATCGGAATAGGCTAATACATGAGCGAAGATCAGATTAAACCAAAGGACTGGGCCGAATCACACGGCGTTAAAGTAGACGTCGTGATGAAGTTGCTCCGCGATGCCGGCGTAACTGTGCGTACACACATGTCGAAGGTGGATGTCGCCGAATACGCAAAGATCGAGGAGGCCGCCGCTGCAGAAAAGCAGAAGCAGGATGCCCGAAACAAGAACCTGAAGAAACCTGCATCTTCCGAAACTGCGGAAGCGTCTCCTGTCGCTCCGAAGAAGAAGGAATCTTCTACGGTTACGACCAAGACGAAGCTTGGCCTCACGGCGATTGTGAAGAAGGCGCCCGCGAAGAAGGTTGCTGCGGCAAAACCCGCTGCTGCCCCTGCCGCTCCTGCTGCCAAACCGGTTGCGGCTCCCGCTGCCCCGGCAGCACCCGCACCTGCTGCAAAGCCTGCCGAAGCTCCGGCTGTCAAGCCCGCTGCTCCGGCACCTGCTCCTGCCGCTCCGGCCGCACCTGCTCCTGCAGCAAAGCCTGCCGAAACTCCGGCTGTCAAGCCTGCAGCTCCGGCACCCGCCCCCGCGGCGGCCCCGGCCGCTCCCGCAGCGAAGCCTGCGGCAGCACCCGCTCCGAAGCCCCAGGCGGCACCCGCCCCCGTGGCTCCGGCTCCTGCCGCTCCCGCGGCAAAGCCTGCTGCACCAGCAGCAGCGCCTACGATGATGACCTCGAATACCGAGCTCAAGCAGCCTCCGATGAAGGCGCAAGTGTTCAAACCCGATGCGGCGATTCTCGCCCGTATCGAAAAGTCCCGCCAGCAGGCGCAGGCCTCCCGCGGAGGTCACCGTCCGAACGGTCCTCGCGGCAACGGCAACGCCCAGGGTTACACGGGCACGTTTGGCCGTCTCCAGAATTCCGGCGACAACAACAACCGTGGCGATCACGGTAATCGTCGCCCGAACCAGGGTGGCCAAGGCGGAAACCGCCCCTACGGCGGCAACAACCGCAATAGCGGCTTCTCCAGTGGCTCCATGCAGGAAGCCTTCAATGCCTCTTCTGCCGGTAACATGGGCTCGTCCATGCAGAACGGCAAGGGTGGCGGCAAGGGTCAGAACGGTCGCCATGGCAACGACAAGAACCGTCGTGGCAACAACAAGGACCGCATGGAACAGCAGAGGGAGCAGCAGCAAGAAGCTGTACGCCAGAACGTTTCGCGCGTGATGGCCGACCTCTCCAAGAAGCCTGTCAAGAAAGTTTATCACAAAGATCACTCCGACAACAATACGGGCGAAGAAAAGAAGATTCTGAAGACTTCCGACTTCATCACCGTCGGCGAACTCGCTGGTCTCATGGACCAGATGCCGGCCCGCGTGATTGCGAAGTGCATGGAAATGGGCATGATGGTGACCATCAACGCCCGCCTCGATTTCGAAACCATCCAGCTCTTGGCCGACGAGTTTGGCTACGAAGCCC
>JAEERM010000191.1 GCA_016285835.1 Fibrobacter sp. | reverse complement strand
CCCTTGTTACTGCCAATCGGAGCGGCAAGCGGCATCACGGCTGCGGCACCCGCGTTAGCGAGGTCGCGCGCCACGTTCAAATCCGGGTACATATACGGCATCACCACGAAACCCTCCTTCGCGAGGGTTTCGGTCGCCTTGATTGTCTCGTAGTTATCGGGCAAAAGGTACTTCGTGTCGCGCATGATTTCGATCTTGACGAAATCACCGCAGCCGAGTTCGCGGGAGAGGCGCGCGATGCGGACCGCCTCATCGGCGGTGCGGGCGCCGGACGTATTCGGCAACAGCGTCACGCCCTTCGGAATGTAGTCCAGAATATTCTCGTGGTCCTTCGTATTCGCACGGCGCACCGCCAGGGTCACAATCTGTGCCCCCGCATCGCGCACCGCGGCTTCAATCAACTTGAGGGAGTATTTTCCCGAGCCCAGGATAAAGCGGGACGTAAATTCATGCCCGCCGATAACCAATTTGTCGTCCATAAAGCCTTCGTAATGTTTTTTCGGGGGTAAATATAGAATTAGTGATTAGGGGTTAGGGGCTAGGATCTAGGGGTTAGGGGCCGGGATCTAGGGGTTAGGGAAAAATATCACGGCTTCGCTGCGATTATCTACTCTAGCCTCTAGCCCCTAGCCTCTAGTCTCTACAAAAAAAACTCCCAGCCTTCGCGGCCGAGAGTTTTGCAAAACACCTTCTTCGCTATTACAGCGGGATGTTGGCGTGCTTTTTCCAGTGTCTCTTCTGTTCCTTGGTCTTCAAGGCGTCAAAAGCAGTCACCAGGCGCTTGCGCACGTCGGCAGGACGGATGACCTCGTCGACCACGCCCATGGAGGCGGCCACGTAGGGGTTCATCAGTTCTTCTTCGTACTTGGCAATGCACTGAGCACGGGCAGCCACCGGATCCGGAGCCGCAGCGATTTCCTTCTTGTTGATGATCTCGACGGCACCTTCGGCACCCATCACGGCCACCTGGGCAATTGGGAGGGCGAACACGTAGTCGGCACCCACGTCCTTGCTGTTCATGGCGATGTAAGCACCACCGAAGGCCTTGCGCAGAATGAGCGTCACCTTCGGAACGGTCGCTTCGGCAAAGGCGTACAGGAGCTTTGCACCGTGGCGGATAATGCCCGAGTATTCCTGCTTGGAACCCGGCATGTACCCCGGAACGTCAACAAGCGCGAGAAGCGGAATGTTGAACGCATCGCAGAAGCGCACGAAACGGCCAGCCTTGTCGGAACCGTCCACATCCAAGGAACCCGCGAGCACCTTGGGCTGGTTCGCGACAATACCGACAACTTCACCGTCCAGGCGAGCAAAACCGATCACCACGTTCTTGCCCCAGTCGCTCTGCACTTCGAAGAAGCTGTCAACATCGGCAAAGGCGGCAATCACCGACTTCACGTCGTAGGCCTGCTTGTAGTTGTCCGGAACAATGTCCTGGATCGTTGCGCTGTTGTCGAACGAAGCAGCCACATCGTTCGATTCAGACTTGGAGAACAACTTCTTGAAGAAGCCCGCTTCATCATTCTTGGCGGCTTCGGCAAGCTTGCAGTTGCATTCGGCAGTTCCCTTGCGGTTGCTCTGCGGCAAGTAGCTCAACAACTTGCGCACGCCTTCGAGGCAGGACTTGTCATCATCGTACATGAAGTGCGCCACACCGGACTTAGCCATGTGCACCGGAGCGCCACCCAGTTCGGCAGCGGTAATGTTTTCGCCCATCACCTGCTTCACGACGGCCGGGCCGGTCAAGAACATCTGGCTCGTCTGCTTGGTCATGAAGATAAAGTCGCTCAGAGCCGGAGAATAGCAGGCACCGCCAGCGCAGGGGCCCATAATCACGGCAATCTGAGGAATCACGCCCGAAGCCCACACGTTGCGGGCCATGATGGCGCTATAACCGGCGAGCGAGAACACGCCTTCGTCAATACGGGCTCCACCACTGTCGTTCAGCGCCACAAACGGGGCACCAGCCTCGACAGCCATATCCAAAACGCGGCAAATCTTTTCGGCGTGGCACTGGCCCAAGGCACCGCCACCCACGGTAAAATCTTGAGAAGAAGCAAAAACAAGGCGGCCATTCACCTTGCCATAACCTGTCACGACACCGTCGCCCAAAATCACCTTGCTTTCTTTAAGGACGCGGTTGCTGGACTTGCGGAGAGCGCCAATTTCGACAAAGGTGCCTGCATCAAACAGCATTTCCATGCGCTCACGTGCAGTAAACTTACCGGACTGGTGCTGCTTATCGACACGTGCCGCACCACCGGCCGCCTGGGCCTGAGCCAGGAGGCCTTCCAGTTTCGTCATATGCTTTTCATTCCACATAGTGTAAAGAACTCCTTTACTGTAATAATTTCGTAGCCAAAGATAAAAATTGTTAACAATCCGGTCAACTCGGAAAAAGGACTTTCAAACCCGCATAAGAAAGATGGAAGATTATTTTAAGCACG
>JAEERM010000190.1 GCA_016285835.1 Fibrobacter sp. | reverse complement strand
GCCTCGAATTCGGCGCGGGCCTTCGGGTTGAAGAGGATGCTCTTGGCCCAGCCTTCACCGGCACCGAGAACGTCACCGTAGCTAAAGCCACCGCAAGCCACGAGACCGTTGAAGTCCTTGAGGCTTACACGGCCTTCGAGGATGTCGGTCATATGAACGTCAATGGATTCAAAGCCTGCGTTCTGGAAGGCGGCAGCCATTTCGAGTTCGCCGTTGACGCCCTGTTCGCGGAGGATTGCCATCTTCGGGCGGCTTGTATAGTCCTTCACGACCTTTGCACCCGCCGCCACGTCGAAGGTAACCTTCGGCGTGATACCCGGATTGTCCTGTTCCAGCTTGAGCGTGTATTCACTTTCGGCACAATCCGGGTTATCGCGGAGAGCCGCGATGCGGCGGGTCGTGTCGCTCCAGATGGCGCGGAGATCCGAGAGGCCTTCGGCGTAGTCGCCAATGACCAGATTGTAAGAATCGTTGAGCGTACCGATCTCAGAAATGGTATCGCCGAGACCGGCAGCGGCAAATACGTCGCGAACAGCAGCGAGGTCAGAGTTCTTGACCTGAAGCACGGCACCGAGTTCTTCGTTGAAGAGGGCGTCGATGAGGTTGCCCTTGAGAGCACCGGCGTTGAGCGTTACACCCACGTGGCCGGCGAACGCCATTTCGGCGAGCGTCGTGTAGAGGCCGCCATCGCTCTTGTCGTGGTAGGCCATAATCTTGCCGTCGGCGTTGAGCTTCTGGACGGTCTCGAAGAAGGCGCGGAGTTCCTTGGCGGAATCAACGTCCGGAGCCTTGTCGCCAAGGTTGTTGTAAACCTGAGCGGCAATGGAAGCGCCCATGCGGTTCTTGCCACGAGCGAGGTCCACGAGAACGAGCGTCGAATCCTTGTCCTGCAACAACTGCGGGGTGAGCGTCTTGCGCACGTCGGCACAAGGGGCAAAGGCACTGATGACGAGCGAAATCGGAGCGGTCACGCGGTGGCTTCCCTTGTCATCCTGCCACACGGTGCTCATGCTCATGGAGTCCTTACCCACCGGAATCGTGATGCCGAGATCCGGGCAGAGTTCCATACCGATAGACTTCACGGCTTCGTAGAGGTCGGCGCCATCGCCTTCGTAGTTCGGCGTAGCCATCCAGTTTGCGGACAAGTTCACGCGACCCATATCAGGCACGCAGGCGGCAGCCATATTCGTGAGGGATTCAGCCACCGTCATACGAGCGGCAGCGGCCGGAGAAATCAAGGCAATCGGAGCGCGTTCGCCCATGCTCATGACTTCACCTTCGTAAGTATCGAGAGTTGCAGAGGTCACGGCGCAGTCAGCAACCGGAACCTGCCACGGGCCAACCATCTGGTCGCGGCAAATCATACCTGTCACGGAACGGTCACCGATAGAAATGAGGAACGTCTTGTCGGCGACGGTCGGGTTTGCAAGCACGCGGTGAGCCACATCCTTGATGGAGGCATCGGCCGGAACCACGGTAGAGTTCAGCGGGCGCTTCTGGCTCTTTTCGTTACGGATCATGCGGGGAGGCTTGCCGAGGAGCACGCCGAGCGGCATGTCGATCGGAGTCGTGCCAAAGTGCTTATCAGTCAGGGTCAGGTGCTTTTCAGGGATAGCCTCGCCCACCACGGCGTACGGGCAGCGTTCGCGCTTACAGATGGCGTCGAACACGTCGAGCTTGTCGCCTGCAATAGCGATAACGTAACGTTCCTGGGATTCGTTACTCCAGATTTCGAACGGGCTCATGCCCGGTTCGTCGTTCGGCACATTGCGCAGTTCAAACTTACCGCCCAAGCCGCCATCGTTCACGAGTTCCGGGAAGGCGTTGGAAAGTCCACCTGCACCCACGTCATGAATAAAGGTAATCGGGTTTTCTTCGTCCATCGCCCAGCAGCGGTCGATGACTTCCTGGCAGCGGCGTTCCATTTCGGGGTTTTCGCGCTGCACAGACGCAAAGTCCAAAGATTCATTGCCCGCACCGTTCTGCACAGAGCTGGCAGCACCACCACCGAGGCCGATAAGCATCGCCGGACCGCCGAGCACAATCAGGTGGTCACCCGGGTCGATGTGGCCCTTCTCGATATGCTGGTGCTTGATGTTGCCGAGACCACCGGCCAACATAATCGGCTTGTGGTAACCGCGGACTTCCTTGCCGTTCTGGGCTTCGACTTCCTGTTCGAAAGTGCGGAAGTAACCGAGGATGTTCGGACGGCCGTATTCGTTGTTGAACGCGGCACCGCCGAGCGGGCCTTCAATCATGATGTCGAGGGCAGATGCGATGCGGGACGGGCTTCCAAAGTCCTTTTCCCAAGGCTGGACTGCACCCGGCAGTTTCAAGTTCGAAACGCTAAAGCCCGTGAGGCCGGCCTTCGGCTTGGAACCCTTACCCGTGGCACCTTCGTCACGGATTTCGCCACCACTACCGGTAGCGGCACCCGGGAACGGAGAAAT
>JAEERM010000103.1 GCA_016285835.1 Fibrobacter sp. | reverse complement strand
TCCGCGAACTGACGGGTGACGTTTACTTTGGCCAGCCGAAGGGCCGCGAAGGCGTTCCGGGCTCCAAGGAAGAAATCGGTTTCGACACCATGAAGTACAGCCGCTACGAAGTCGAACGCATTGCCCGTTTCGCTTTCGATGCCGCTATGCTCCGCAACAAGAAGGTTGCCTCCATCGACAAGGCCAACGTGCTCACCACGAGCGTGCTCTGGCGCGAAGTCGTGAACGAAGTCATCAAGGACTACCCGGAACTGACTCTCGAACACCTCTACGTGGACAACGCCGCCATGCAGCTCCTGAAGCGCCCGCGTGAATTCGACGTGCTCCTCTGCCCGAACCTCTTCGGCGACATCCTCACCGACGAATGCGCAATGCTCACCGGTTCCATGGGTCTCCTCCCGTCCGCTTCTATCGCCGAAGGTTCCTTCGGTCTGTACGAACCGGCAGGTGGTTCCGCTCCGGACATCGCTGGCAAGGGTATCGCTAACCCGCTCGCCCAGATCCTCTCCGTGGCCCTCATGCTCCGCTACACCTTCAAGGAAGAAGAAGCGGCCAAGGCTATCGAAGCTGCCTGCGAAAAGGTGATTGCCCAAGGCTTCCGCACTGGCGATATCTACCAGGAAGGCTGCACCAAGGTCGGCACGACTGGCATGGGTGACGCGATTATTGCTGCTCTCGGCTAATTCGCTTTATTATCAGGATATAAAAAGGGTCGCCGATATTTCGGTGGCCCTTTTGACAATGTTTCAGTGACGGACTAACGCCTGTTTATGGGGATGCTATATACCAATTCACGATTCCCATTTTGTTCAATGTAAACGTCTAGGAATGAGCCGAAAGAACCCGCTCTGCCAATCTTATACAGCTTGTACTTTTCTGAACCCGCAGGAATTTTGTACGACCTAGAGAAGAGTTTGAGGGGGAAACGAATCGTTTTTTCAAATCGCGGAGCGCAGATTACCTTGCAACGTTGGAGATGTTCTGTCGCATTAAGCCAAGAAACTCGGAGACGCAGAAAATCATCACAAGAGGTATCCACGGGTAGATTGGCGTAGCTCGGATTCCAATATTTATTAACTCGACTAATGTTGACGCCATCGCTTTCGCGGAAAACGTCTACACGGAAATTCATCCCTTGGATAATGGATTTATACCAAGAAACATATTTCGAATCCCCTACATAAATATGCATGTCACGAATAGGGATGTCGCTAGGCCGATACTGCGGATTTGCGATTCCATTTATGAAATATGATTGCAATTTTACTGACATTTGAGCGGGCACTATTTGTTTATCACAACGAAGTGGAGCCTGAACAATTTCTCCATTGCCACGAGTATCTAAGTCAAAAGACCGACTAAATATGTATTTGTTTTTTGCCTTTAGTCCCAGTTGCGATGGAGAAATATCAACGTCCAAAACTTTTTTCGTTTCACTGGCATTGTCAAATTCAACCTGTGTAGAAATTTTTTGTTTTCTTGCAAATTCACCAAAAACGCTTACGATACCAGGTCGTTTCAACAGGGTGGTTTTCGGAATAGAATTTCCGTATTTATTCACGAAAATATCTTTTGTTATTGCTTCTTCGAATAGTTTTTTCTCAATTTTTATGTCGATAGATGGGTTTTTCTGATAGTAATCGGCCTCAGTCATTATGTGGGGCACCTGTCCAGCGGGCATTTCGATCCAAAAACCAATGCTCTCTTTCAACGGCTTTGGCTGAATGTCCGGAATAATTTGAGCGTTTAGGAAAATGATGTGTTTCCCATTAATCACAAACTCAAAATTGTCTCGTTTTCCCTTAGAAATACGATGTAGAGGTTTGAATAATAAAGGATTTGGTCTCAAGTGGATTGGTTTTATGTAGGGGATTGGATTAAAATGAATTGGCTCCAATGGATTTGGTTTGTGGATAATCGGTCTTTTAATGGACCGGTACACTGTTTCAAAATTATCATGGATAGTAAGCCTAAATAGATTTTTCTTTCCGATACGGACTCCTGACAAAATGAACGGATCTGTCTCGGATGCAAGGGTCTTCGTAATAGGACGCATGACAAGATCGCCTATTGCAGTCTTCATTTCGTCTGCAATATCTTGGATATATCGGTATGTTTCCCAACAGTATTCCTGCTCAGAAATTTTTTCAAATACAGTGTTCGCATTGGACTTGTTTCTGAACACAAAATGATCAAAAAGCGTATTTCTGAGACTATGGTCGTGATAATTTAGGTAAGCATACATCATTTCGGGATCGCAAAGCCAAGAATGAATGAGCAATTCCTTGTAGTATTCATGGCAACGTTTTGCCAATTTAGATACGTCATCGCTATTACACAATACAATAAATTTCTCTTTTTCTGAATTGAATTCTTTGAGCAGAGTTTTTGACTGTTCTTTCAATTCGTCGATTTGCTGCTTAACTTCGTCTGTTTGCTCTTTATTTTCTAATGCTTTTATTTGATATTCAATTTCTTTGATTTTTTCATCTAATTTTTGTAATTCAGTGAAATCATTGGAGAGTAATTCATGCGTTTTGCAGAGCGTCCATATCCAGTAATGGATGCTGGCGAAAATCGGCTGATTATGCTTATTCAAATTCGACAATCTGGCTGCACGAACATTATTTACCGTACCCACTAAGGCCGCAAATGGAGAATTGTCTTTAGGTAGTGCAATCCAGTTGTCCATGCAACGTTTGTAAATATCTTGACTCCTTGACACATATATTCTCGGTGCCGAACACATTGTTGGAGGAAGTTTTACGCTCCCACCCAAATAACGTTCAAATTCGTCACTGTTATGTATATATCCTTTATGTTCCTCAACAGCATGTAAAGAACAGCGGACTTTTTTAGAATACATCCGAATGGGGGCCATCATGTATTCATCAAAAAGGCCTGCACTATATTCCAAGGCAACCTGGTCCCAGATGTTTATGTTTCTTCGTTCCTCGTAAGTTTGTGCATAAAAATACCCATATTGATCTACATTCGAAATCGCAACAGAGTCAAGCCTGAATTTTGAATTGAGGATGACAAAGCCTCTCTGTTTTAACTTGTTGAAAATATCTCTATAGCTACCAGGAACTTCCATGTCCTTGCGCTTTTTGAGTGATGCCCAAAGAGCGTTCCACACATTCCAACGTTTTTCTTCTGATTTGTCTGTCGCTTTATCCGTTAAAGGAATGTCATCCTCATCCGGAGGGATGATGGAATCATACGCAGGGTTATTCATTAATAGTTTATCCGATGCAGGCAACCGATGCTTTATTCTCATATCATTGGCAGTGTTGCGCATCACCTCGAAATCACAAAAAACATAATCAATATTCACACCGTAAGATGAAACTTCCTTGAAAATTTTATTAAGAAGGTTCCGCATGGCTTCGCAACCCGATATGTCTTTTTTCTCAGAATCACCATTTTGTACGTTCGGGTTGCAATACAGGGCTTTTAGGAGATTGTCGTACTTTGTCTTGATGTCTTTATATTCATTAGGTAATTTTAGCTTGGGAGCATCTATATGTATTGGTGCATCATAGTAGAAATACCCTTCACCACTTAACAAACTTTCGGAACTAGAATCACTTGGTCCGAAGTAAACCATTGAATAAAGGTAATCCTGTTCTAAACGAATACGTTTTTTATCTTCACTAGTGCCTTTGTACTCTAGTTTGTCCGCTATATGTATAGGGCCAAGCATTAAGGATTCAAGAACGTCGCTAGGGTCAATGGAAATGCAGCGTCTGCCTTTAGGTTTCCTCAAAAGATTGCGGACGATTTCTCTTGCGACTTCCTTTGGAGATTTACTCCCGATGCTTTCGATATTTGGATAAAGTTCATTTAACGAAAAACCATCAAAGATGTTTTTGTATTCATGGTGACTTTTGTATTTTAAAAGGTTCTCGTAACAATATGTATCTTTTTCCAAGTTGATGTTCTTTTCGAGGGCTCTTTCATTCGAAAGAATGTTTTTCGCCCAAACGTAGGTATCAAAGCGATGGTCTTTTTTCGGATAAACAGGAACACAAAGGTCGAAGACGCCGACCGCTTTGTATTGGCTGATTTTCCCTAAGAATAATTTTTTTCTTGAAGGGCGCAAATTTCTAGGGTCTTCGAAAAAGCGAGAACCCGGAAATTCATGACGTTTTTTGAGTTTGGGCTTATAGAATACGACTCTGTACGACTGATAATCCATGCTTTGCGAACAGACGATTTTTGAAGGCGAAGACCACAGGAATACTCCGTCATCAATGGTTTCCCCGTTGCAAACGACTCTGCCGCAAAGGATTCGGGATTCGCTGAGCCTATCTCCGTTATATATTGCTTCAGCTACAGGTTCCTCGACGAAATAAACTTGGCCTTCGGTGAGATATTTAGTGGCCGTGACTAAGGGGTCTGTAACGCTAGACACGGCAAGATATAATTTTTTCTCAGGATTCTTTTCAAAAAAATCTTGATTGACATCCAAAGCGACAGGACCATCAAGTCCTAATTTTTCGCGATCATTGTAATCCCCCACAGTGAAAGTTCCTTCGGGAAGGAATGTGCATGTGTCTTCGTTTATGTTGTCGGATGTGAAGAACGCACAAATTTTCCATTCGTAGCGTTTTGGGTGATTTTTTATCTCTTGGGAGGATTCCGTACCAGATGTTTGCCCGGTAGTGTAAATCTCCAAATTTGAAACATTTATTTGATGGGCGTTTTTGTCAACTTCATAGAAATAAATGTTCTGGAAGGAATTGTTGTAAAAAGTTCCTGCGGATCCGATGGCTTTATGCTCTATTTTTCTGATGAACGATAACGTTTCTTCAATTGTATCCAATTCGTCAATTCGTTTGATTTTTCTCAGAAGTTCCGAATTTAGGCTAGTCATTGATTGCTCCTTAGTGTAAATTTGTTAAAAACAGCGAAAATAAACTAAATAAAAAAAGTAATTTTGTATTAAAAAAGTATATATTTGTGAAAAAAGTTCAATTCAGGGAATTGAACCGTTGTTTTCGTTATGTCTAATCCTGTTTTGTAGGGGGACTTGGCCGAACTGGATGCAATTTATCTAGATGTAAGCTATTAGCTTGCCTGCAAACTAGGCCTTGAGCGCATTCTTATTGTATTCTTCGGGGGTCGTGAATGTGGGGACGATTTCGTGCAAGGCACTGATGGCAACGTCGTCCTTATTCTCGGCGGCAGCGCACTTGAGTTTCCACAGGTCAACGACAAACTTGTCTGCGTCGATTTCGATTTGCCTGCCAATAAAGAGGAGTTTGTTGCGCGTGCTCTTGAGCCCTTCTTCGTTCATCAGGAGTTCTTCCTTGATTTTTTCGCCGGGACGGAGCCCGGTAAACTTGATTTGAACGTCTTTGTAAGGGACTTTGCCGTACATGCGAATCAGGTTTTCGGCGAGCGTCAAAATCTTCACGGGTTGCCCCATATCTAACACAAAGATTTCGCCGCCCTGGGCAATGCTCGCGGCTTCCATCACGAGGCTCACGGCCTCAGGAATAGTCATGAAATAGCGGATGATGTCGGGATGCGTAACCGTCACGGGCCTCCCCTGCTCAATTTGCCGTTTAAACAGGGGAATAACGCTACCATTGCTGCCGAGGACATTGCCGAATCGGGTGGTCACAAAGACGGTTTGGCAACCTTTCTGCTGGCTCAGGAACTGGACAATCATTTCGCAACAGCGTTTGCTTGCGCCCATCACGTTTGTCGGGTTCACGGCCTTGTCGGTGCTGATCATCACGAACTTATCAACCCCGTTAAACATGGCGAGCGTTGCCATGTTGAAGGTCCCGATGACATTGTTCTTGATTGCTTCCATCGGGCTCGATTCCATGAGGGGCACGTGCTTGTGTGCTGCCGCGTGGAATATCACGTTGGGCTTGTACTGCTTGAGAATCTTGTTCATTCTGAAGAAGTCACGGACGCTTGCGATGAGCGTGACCAGGTTCAGAGAATCCCCGTAATCCATGACAAGTTCTTGCTGGATTTCGTAGGCATTGTTCTCGTAAATATCGACGATGATAATTTGCTTTGGGGAGTACTTGGCAATCTGGCGCACGAGTTCGGAGCCGATGCTTCCGCCACCGCCGGTAACCATGCAAACCTTGCCCTCGATAAATTCCCGGATTTCCTTGTTGTCGAACTTGACGGATTCACGCCCCAGAAGGTCTTCGACCTTGATGTCGCGGATTTGGCTCATGAAATGCGTCGAGCCGTCATCCGACGGGGCTTCGAGCAAAGACCCGATAAACGGGAGCACCTTCACCGGCAAACCGGTCTTGCCGCAAATGTCGAGAATCACCTGCCGGTCTTTGGGAGGGCAACTCGGGATGGAAAAAATAATCTGGTCGATTCGTTCCAGTTGAGCAATTTTCGGGATATCGTTCGTCGAACCGGCGACAACGACACCATTCACCTTGGTTCCCAGTTTCTGCCGATCATCGTCGATAAGGCATACGGGCTCGATTTTGTAGGCATCCGTACTGACATGGCCCTCTTTTGCATCTTCTTTATTGTTGGCAATTTCGTCAAGCAGCATCTTGGCCGCATTGCCTGCACCGATAATCATGGTGCGCTTGTTTTCCGCCTCCTTGGCCCCAGTCGCCACAAGGCTCACGAACGCGCGCTTGAAGATGTAGCGGAACATGCAAATACCGACAGTCGCCACCGTCGCATGCAATATGGCGAATTCCCAGGGGCAATCCCCTTTGATAACGAATACGAAAAGGTTTGCGATGACAATGCCTGTTACTACGCCATAAATGCAGCAGAAATAATCTTTTGTGCTAAAGTAGCGCCACATCCTGTTGTAAGCGCCAAAGAAGAGTAGGCTCCCAAAACAGCAGATGGATGTCGTCACAAAGACAACGAAGAGGTCAGGACGTCCGATACGGTTGGCAAATAGCGGCAACGGATAGTTTACAATCAAGCCGGCAACGACGACGATAAAAGCATCGGCAACAGCCAGAATCCGCTTGCGGAGTCTGAAGTTGTTCAAAGTTTCCTTTATCTTTGCCATACGAAAAGCCTTTTATCGCTCAAAAAAAAAAAAATTCACGTACAAAATAGAAAACATCAAAGAAATTAACACACTACCACATAAAAGCAACGCGCAAATAGGCCGATTTTTCGTCTACGAACGTAAATTCGGCCAAATAAGCCACATGTTGTCCATGAAAACTGACCGACGGAGCAATGGTGTAAGCTAGCGGAGCTCCGTGAATAAATCGTTTTTCGACCGTCTTGTACGGATCGTCGATACTGCTCCCGATGTCGTTCCCTTTCCAAAGCCACTTGTTGTGGACTCCTGCAAAGATTTCCCGACCGGGCGATTCTAGACCCAGCCTCGCATACAACGTCCAGTCAACCGCCAGGGAGTTCGGGCCATTCGGGTTGCCTACCGGCAGTCCAAGATGGGCCATTTGCGCCTGGGCCGTGTCGTAATGACAGTAGGTGAACGGTTCTACGCGGGAAAATTCGGCTATGGTTCCGGCCTCGATTCGGCGTTTACCCAAATAGAAATCGTGCGCGACTTGAATACCGGCCATCGCCGCCCAGCGGTTGTTGCTGTACTTGTTCTCATACACCGCATACGGCGATTCCATATCGTCCAGGAAAAATTCGCCGTACACGCGAGCAAAGCCGAAAATCTGATAATTCGCATCAAAGGCGATTGCCCCGTTGTTCACGCGTTCGGTGTAGTTGCCCTTCTCTATAAATAGGGGCACGACAGGGACAAAGAGCCAAGGCTTGTTCTCGTTATAGAGTATCTGGATTTCGCTCACCCCCAACGAAAGGGCCCCAAGGGCTAGTTCATAGCGGTGGGCATAAAGGTTCCGGTCGTTCAGGTTATCCCTGCTGTAACTCCAGGAATTGACCCGCAAATCGGCATACGCGCTGAAAACGCGAAGCGGGCCGAACGTGAGGTCGAGCGAGAGCATATTATATGGCAACGCGAACTGGTTCAAGGCGAGGTTGTTGTAGTAGCCGGGCCCAAAATGCAGCACATCGCGGGCCAGTTGCAACCGCGCAAAAGAGTAATTGAGCCCCATGTGAGCCCGATAACGGGCGAAACTCACGTAATTGAGGCCGCCACGATCCTCATTTTGGACATCGAATACTTCGTGGTCAAAACTTTGAGGCCGGTCTGCCGAATGAGCTTCGGAATAGATTCTCGCATCGAGGTCGAAATCCAGGGAATCGGCATAGCCGCGCAAGAAAAGTCCACCGTCGAAGGCGGGCCAGATGGTGTCGCCCAGGGTTTCGCTGCTACGGTAATCTAACCCCAAAACAGGCGATGCCGCAATGGCAAAGGTGTGGGCGTCAGCCCCAGTTCCAAGGGAATCCGAGATGTGGACGAGAGAGGTTCGCTCCGCCTCGTCAAAATGGCTACGGAAAGACGTATCGCGCTGCGGGTAGGTAAAGAAATGGCGCCCCGATTCCACCGTTTGTGCATGATACACAAAAAGCATCGGAGCATAGTCCAGTTGACGCAAATTACGTGTACGTTCGGAACCCAGTACAGAGCCCCGATAACCTGCGAACAAATTCGCGCACAACAATAGACAAACGAAAAGGATTTTGCGCATTTTCCTTCCTTCTTTGCGACAATATAAAAAAGAAAAAGGCGCAACCGGACCACTAGGCCTTTATAAAGCGCTTATTCATCTCGACATCGAATTTTGTCATGAGATTGTTCCACTCCACCCTGTCGTTGGAACAGTTAGTGATGAACGTCTTCTGCTGCTGGACAAGTTCGGTCATCTTGCGAATTTCGAGGGGGCGCAGTTCAAATGCATGAATTTTGCTCGCAAGTGCGGTACATTGCAGGGCATTTATCATGTAGTCAAACATATATTCCTTGATTTTTTCGATAACCTCGATTTCGTCCTTGCGGAAAAACAGGTACTTGTCGTAGAGGAGCATTTCTATTTTGTTCACAAATACGCCGAACATGTTCACGTCGATTTCGGCATTCGGGGAAAGAATCTTGTCGTTGAGACCGTTACTGACAAAGAAATCGGCATTGAGAATCGCTGCACGAATTTGCGTCAGGTATTTCATGTGTTCGCGCCTGGCGCTCAAATCGGAACGGACCAACTCAATCACGACAGCCGTGACAAGGACGATAACGCCCCCGACAACCCCACATACGATTGATAAAAAACAATTTTGGTCCATTCCCATTCCTACCGAACGCAGCCAAATTTAGAATTTTGACCACATTAGCAGGAACTTGTAACTAAAAAAACAGCTAAATGAACGCATTTTGCATACTGTCGTTCCACCCCAAAAAGCCTTTTTTAGTGGTTTTTGACGCACCGAACGTAATAGCTGCCACTTCCCTGGGCTGTGTTACTAAATTCAAAACCATTATCCATCCAGTCATACATAACGTATATCTGGAATTGCTTTTCGGTGCGCGTGGTATCCAAAACAAAAGCCCTTTCGGGTTCCGGTTCAACCAAATTGGTATCCACAGACATCGAATCTGAGGGAATTGAATCCAAAGCAGCCGTATCCGCGGGAATCGAATCCAAAGGAATTGAATCCGAAGCAACCGTATCCGAAGGAATTGAATCTGGGACGGCAACCGAATCTACTGCAGCCAATGTATCCACAGGAGCATAAATGGTATCAATCTTTATAGATACTGACATGGAATCCGAACTAGTCCAAAAATAAGTGTAACTGGACCTAATATTATCGGTAGAATTATTTGTCGCCATCGCAGTAAAGCCTGTCGAATTATTAACAATATTAGGAACACCATATCTCATGTCCGCATCGGGCCATTGGCCATCTGTAGCAAGAAAACTACCGGTATTGTCGGCAGAGGCTAACAAGTCCTCCCATTCCTCTTTAGTAGAAACATGCCAACCCGTAGGGCACGCGAGGTCTAACTGGGATGCAGCATACGTCACTCCAGTCGCATAATAGGCGACCGAATCTTTGTAGGTACGAGCTTCGCAACCCAAGTAACCATCACAAACGTATGTAGCGAAGCGCTCACTCTTAATGTAATACCGCATATTTTCGGCCATCCAAACATAGTTTCCTATTTTGAGGTAACCATACGTCGCACTATCGCGGGGATCAACGAATTCTTCATACTTCAAGTCCGGATTAAAGTAAGCTTTAGCCCCCAACCGAATATGCGCCTGTATGGAATCGGCAACGCGCTTGGCTTCAACATTTTTTTCCCGAGTGGTCATAAAAGTTTCAAGAGCCTCAACGGAATCCTCAACGGCCCCCTGCACACAGCGAACAGACAGTCGGGCCGATTTACTAGAAAAATTAGCGGCAAAGGATGAATAGTCATCGATATTTACTGTATATGTGACGGCTTCATCGGAATTAGACCTGTAAGTATAACCACGACCCGTTTCGAGGCGGACGCCGTTCGCCGGATTACTCGTCCAATAAGTTTTCGCATCCTTCCAAGCATCATCAAGCTTTGAGCAATGAGTGGCCGAATCACACATCAGCATCACATTGGACTTCAAGACATCGAATTCAGCCATGACCGGCAAATGCCAACCCGGCGGGCAAATACCGTCGTTATAAGAGGTATCGCTATAGTAGCCGAATCTCATCGCAACATCATAAGTGTATATGTCGGTGGATGAATCGCTAACCACGGGCACGTCTACGTATGTAGGAGTACTCGTTACGGGAAGATTCAAAGATTGCTGGAGCGACTGAAGCGAACTGATCATGGAAGAATAACTACTCGGCAAAGAAGACGCTCTAGTCAGTTCAGGCATACCGAGCACGTCATAAAAAATCAGGTCTTCCGCCATCCAAACCTGGGTGCCGATTTTTACGGTCTTGTAAGTCTTTCCGTCGCGCGGATCAACCATCTGGCCCATCTCGAAAAATTCACCCTTGCCACCAGAACGTCCCGACTGGCCGCCATCTCCACCATTGATATCTTCGGCATCGCTATCGCTGCTACCGCAGGCAGAAAGAGCAAAAAAAACAGCCCCTAAACAAGCCAACGCAAGAATGTTTTTGTTCATAATCCAGACCTTTATTTTATTATTCATCCAAAATATAGATTTTATGTTTCCGTATTGGCGAAGCATTTTCCTTTTATTATATTTACACCTGTAATTTTTTAACCCGGCCCGCATTCATCGGGCAAACTTCAAAAGGAAGAAACAATGGCTGACAATCTGTCCGTCCTCGGCAAGGCCCGCAAGGCCTACAAGCCGAAACTCCCCGCCGCTCTCCGCGACGGCGCTCTCAAAGTTGCTCTCGTAAAGGGCAAGCCCACCGAATCCGTCCGTGACCAGGCCAAGATCAAGGCTCTGTTCCCGAACACCTACGGTGCACCGTACATTTCCATGAAGAAGGCTACCAAGGCTGCTGCTGGTAAGGCCCTCAACGTGGGCGTGGTGCTCTCCGGCGGCCAGGCTCCTGGTGGACACAACGTGATTGCGGGTATCTTCGACGGTATCAAGAGCATCAGCCCCAAGAGCAAGCTCCTCGGCTTCCTCGGTGGCCCGTCCGGCCTCGAGAACGGCAAGTTCATCGTGATCAACGAAAAGATCATGGACGCTTACCGCAACACTGGCGGATTCGACATCATCCAGTCCGGCCGTACCAAGCTCGAAACCGAAGAACAGTTCAAGAAGTGCATGGCCGTCGCCAAGGCACAGAAGCTCGACGCTATCGTGATCATCGGTGGTGACGACTCCAACACGAACGCTGCTGTTCTCGGTGAATACTTCCAGGCCAACGGCGCCAGCTGCGTGGTTTGCGGCTGCCCGAAGACCATCGACGGCGACCTCAAGAACGAATACATCGAAACCTCCTTCGGTTTCGACACCGCCGTGAAGACCTATTCCGAACTCATCGGCAACATTATGCGCGATGCCAACTCCGCCCAGAAGTACTGGCACTTCATCAAGCTCATGGGCCGCAGCGCTTCCCACATCGCTCTCGAAGCCGCTCTCCAGACCCACCCGAACATCTGCTTGATTTCTGAAGAAGTCAAGGCCAAGAAGATGAAGCTGAAGCAGGTTATCAAGGACGTTGCAGACGTCGTTGCTGCCCGTGCTGCTGCCGGCAAGAACTTCGGCGTGGCCCTCATTCCGGAAGGCCTCCTCGAATTCATCCCGGATGTCGGTGTGCTCATCTCTGAACTTTCCGAAG
Organism: Fibrobacter sp.; assembly: GCA_016285835.1. Classification (GTDB taxonomy): domain Bacteria; phylum Fibrobacterota; class Fibrobacteria; order Fibrobacterales; family Fibrobacteraceae; genus Fibrobacter. Next base: position 484 of record JAEERM010000103.1, on the reverse strand, counting down.
CCCTCGCCCACCACGAAAAGGAAGTCGAAGGCCTCGACACCGCTGCCAAGGTCGAAAAGCTCTGCCAGTGGGTTTCCAAGGCTTCTGCCGAAGTCCTCAAGAGCCTCCCGGCCTTTGTGCAGGCCCAGCTGATGCTCGACCGCGACAGCCATGGCAACGTGCAGGTTTCCCTCATCGAAACCGAAAAGCTCATCATCGAAATGGTGAAGAAGGAACTCAAGAGCCGCAAGAACTTCAAGGGCAAGTTCTCTGCTCTCAACCACTTCTTCGGTTACGAAGGCCGCTGCGCCGCTCCGTCGAACTTCGACGCCGACTACTGCTACAGCCTCGGTTTCACCGCCGCTGTGCTCGCCTTCAACAAGATGAACGGCTACATGAGCTCTGTCCGTGACCTCACGAAGGGCATCGAAAAGTGGACTGCCGGTGGCATTCCTATCACCATGATGATGAACATCGAACGTCGTCACGGTGCCGACAAGCCGGT
>JAEERM010000189.1 GCA_016285835.1 Fibrobacter sp. | reverse complement strand
TTGCTAGTGCCATGATGACCTCCATTGTTGAATTGAACTATAGTCAATATACATTTTTCCTCGTGCTGGTGCAAGTGGTGAAACTTGAGTCAATTGGCTTATTTGAGGAAAATGAAGCCTTTTGACCATGCAAGAGCAAAAATATATTTTTAGCGTGTCATAAAATGACAAAGTGAAAATTTTTTATATACCCCCAGAAAGAAGTCGACAAGTGGGTGAAGTAGGCTGATTGCGCCTTATGGGCGGAACTGGCTTATTGTTTCCATTCTTCGGTGATGGCGCAGAAAAAGTTCTCGCTCCAGAGATTCAGTTTGTCGCTGTCGGCAATGAACGGGCGGACATCCCTTTTCGCCTCCTCGAAATCGACGGAGTGGAAACGTTCCTTTAGTAGATCCTTGAGTCCATCAAAAGTCAAGGTGTCCGCACTTTTCCAGTGCCCGGTCTGTTCCATTCTCTTTTGCAGGTGCGGCAAGTTTACGCCCGTGTTCTGCGAGATATACCATACAAAGTCGTAGAAATCGCGACCCTTGACCCTGCTTTTCCATCCGCGACAAAGTAACGCGTGGAGTTTGCCCGCAAAAAGCGAGGGCCTGTCGTAGAGTCGGACCATGAAAGGCGATGGCAGCAGCCGATACTTGCTTTCGTAGGTGGCTGACTCTGGCGGATTCGTGTCCACCTCGAATTTGATTTTCAGGATTTCGTTCCCGGGAACGGGCAAGGGAGAGTGCTTTGCGGGAACAATTTTAAGCAAGTGCTTGAGCGTGTTGCCCTTGAGAAAGGCCGACTGCACCGGAGATCCGTGCGGCTTGCTTTTCGCTTCGACCGACATCTCTAGGCCGACAGAGTAGAGTTCTTCTTCAAGCACGCCAAAATAACGTGAAAGCTCGAAACCTTCGTCTGGCTTAATCAACGAAAAGTCTAGGTCCTCCGAAAAACGGTCCAGCCCATAGAATATGCGGAGCGCTGTGCCGCCATAGAAGGCTGCCTTGTCGAAGAACCCTCCACGTGAAAGTCCGCACAGGGCGACTTCCTGCGAGATTTCCTTGAGGGCGTTCCTGTAGTCCGAAACGTTTTTGCAATTATATTTCGCAAGCATTGAATCAAGTACGTGAGCCATGCCTACCTCATCTTGGATAGAATTTGTAGATTCTTCTTTCTGTACAAGGGGGCAACTTTTTCGATGAAATCGAAATCCAGGTTCCGAAAATCACCGACTTCGATGCGCAAGTTTTCGAACAGGAACGTTTCCATAGCGCGCTTGCTGGCAATCGGGTGCTCCTTGTAGAGCTTGTCGCAAAGGGCCTTTTCGCAGGTGGCCATTGCGCAGGGCCTGTCTTCTGCGTTTTCGATGTTGACTCCGTGCGGAAAGACGTCGGGCGGGACATCGGAATACGAAAACTCGCCGAAGGGCGTCTTGTACAGTTTGGTCTTGTTCTTCTTGAACGATGCGGAAGTAAAGAGATGCACGGCTTCGGGAATGAGCCCGTGCCTTGAAAGGGCATAATCGAAGGAAAGATACGATGGACCGTAAATCGCCCCTGCAAGGGCTTCGCCCGGGGTGTTCTTGTCGGTCTCGTACAGCCCGCGGATAACTTGCGTTATTTCGCCGCGCAGGGTCATTTGACGCAACTTCATTTGGGGCTGCCTGTAATTTTGACCAAGTTCTGAAAGAATTTCTGATACGGTTCTTATCACGATTTCCTCCAATAACTATAAAAATAATATATTAACTGGAGAAAATCAAGTAATTTTTGAAAAAAAACGTTTTTTATGCTTCTCTTATGACATACAGACGTATTTGGGGTGGATGATGGTTGAAACGATTTTTCACTATGCGTTTCACGCATACTGAGCATGAAAAAATGGTATTTTGCGGGATTTGCGCATTTATTTATATTAAAGGCGTAGATAGAAAAGGAATAAACCATGAAACTAGGGACGATTATGACGATGCTTGGTATGGGTGCGGTGCTTGCCGCATGTGACTGCTGCCCGCAGGGCGAGACGAAGGCGCTTTCGCAGGACAAGGAACTGCGTGCCGTGATGGACAACTTCACGCAGAACGAGGTTCCGGCGGCGACCCCGCTTGTGGAAAAGCGCGAGGTGGAGTTGATTCGCCTGGTGTCGCTTGTGACGCAGCAGTCGGGCGCTCTTTTGCAAGAAGAAGTGGCGACGGCGCTTGCGCAGGGGCTTACTCCCGAAGAGATTCTTGAGGCGATTTACCAGTGCGCCCCCTACACCGGGTTCCCGCGGACAGTGGATGCGGTGGAAATTGCCCGCAGCGTGTTCAAGGCGAAGAACGTGAAGGTGGACGAAAACCGTGCGACGGTGACGGCGCAGTCCCGCCTGGAGGCGGGCGCCGACGCGCAGGGAACGCTGTTCGGCCAGAGTTTCCGCGACATGGCGAAGAACGGCAAGAGCGGTATGCCGACTATCAATTACTTCTTGGCGAGCAACTGCTTTGGCGATTACTACACCCGCAAGGGGCTTGACCTGAATACCCGCGAACTCTTGACGA
>JAEERM010000188.1 GCA_016285835.1 Fibrobacter sp. | reverse complement strand
GCCCTGGTGTTCGCAGGGTTTGCCTTTGCCGAAGCACAAGACAGCGACGAGCCTTCGGTTTCCAAGTTCCGTGAACGGTTCTCGCTGCGTTTCTTGTGCGATTACAATTTCGTGGCTATCTGGAATTCCGCCTACAACAATTCGATACTCAATTCGAACCGTCCGGTCGATGTGGGCCTCGGCTTCGGTTACGACAGCCTGTTTACCACATTCGGAATTTCGTGGGACGTGTCCGCCGATTTCAAATACAGCCTTCCTTTTACCACTTCAAAAGAGAAATCGGACACCCAGGCTTTCGAGACGGGGCTCGACTTTTTCCCCGGGAACTGGTGGCTTACGGCAAAGCTCCGCTTTTACAGCGGCTTTACCGCGGAAGTCGAGCGCGACGGCGAAAAGGAGCAGGAATTCATAGACCTCTGGTTTGCGGACATGTATTTCTCGATGCTCTGGATGGCGACTGCGAAAGAAATTTTTGCACCCAGGAGCGCCTACTTTTTGGACAGGCGTCAAAAGAAATCAGCCGGGAGTTTGATTATCGGCGGGCGCCTGCAGCGAAACATTGCCGAAGACAACGACGGAGTGCTCGGCTACGAAAACGACAAGCGCGACATCACCTCCATCTGGGGTGACGTCGGGTACACCTACACCTTCGTTTTCAGCAACGGGTATTTCTGGAACCTCTGGGGCGTTGTAGGCATCGCGTACGGTCGCGAGCATGCTGACAACGGCAACCTGCTGTTACCCGAATCGGACATAAAGACCGCTTTTGGCTACATCGGGGAAAAATGGGCCTGGAACATCGTTCTTAAAAGCGGGTATTCTGCCATCGCGTTTGGCGAACACCTAGAACAAAAATACGTAGCGGCCTTCGAAATCCTTGTAGTGCGCAGGTTCTAGTCCGTCAATTTTCCGAGGCACGTACCCAACAAGCCAAAAGAACACTCAATCAATCAAATCATTTTGGAACCGTGACAGGTGTTCGAACGGCAAGATTTGCCGGCCTCTGAACAGCCCGCAGCCATCGTTGATTAGGTGATTGTTGATGGCCTTGAACATATTCACGTCGATTTTCGCGAGTTCAAGTTCCTGCAATTTTACCAAGCGTTCGTAAGCCTCGTCAAAGTAGACGCACTCGCCGCTCGGGATCTGGTCGTGCTTGGAGCGACGTTCTTCTTGCGACTTTTCGTAGCCAAAGTGGTTCGCTTCGCCGATTTCGGCAAAGTCGTCCATGTCCTTTGTGCGCAACTGGACTTCCGTGTAGCAGCGCGCGAGATTATCATAAAATGTTATATGTAACGACTGGTAGCCCGAGCTCCTGGGCGTCGCCACCGAGTCATGGTAATACGGCCTGACAGCATCCTTGAGCAGGTCGGAATGTCCGCTGTCACTCAAGTGTTTGGAAACTTCTGCCGTGAAGCCCCGCTCTTCGAGGAATTCGGGCAAGGCATTGGCGATTTCGTAGAGGTATTTCCGTTCGACTTCGCTGCGGTCTTCGCCTTTTCTGATATGGCAAACCGGCATCGAGATGACGATGCGGTAGGCAATCAGGTCGCGGAAATTCAGTTTGCTCTTGATTTCGGCTTCGGACGGGAACGTTCCATTCTTCTTGTAGTAGTTGTAGATAAATTCAAGGATATACCCGTTGAACTTTTCTTCGGCACGGATCAACGACTTGATGCGTCCCTTGAACGTGAACGCAAGGAAAGGATACTCCTTTGTCATGAACTTGTAGAATTCTTTTATCCGTTGAGACTGCGAGGTCAAGAAGTCGTTGTGCTCGAGCAATTCAATAATCTGTATCAGAAAGTTCGAGTGCGCGAGGTCAATGCTGTTGCGCGTTCCTTTCGCGCTGTTCCTGAGGTCGTTCGAGTACTGGTGCAGAATCTTCAGCACCGTGTTTCCAGAGAACAGATAGTCGTTCAAACAAATCATCTCAAGCCTCCTGAAGCCGAACTTCATATAGGGGTTTACAAGACGAAATATAAAAACGTTCATCGCACTCCGCATCAGACAAAGTAGCTCAAAAAAAGCTTTTACAAAAGCGCTTTACACAGGATGAAAAGAGCAAGAATCGCTTTTACATTTTCTTCATACAGGCAAATGCAAATCCACGAAATAATGTATATTCAAAACAAGACTTATCTGGCCCTTATAAGCCGAGAAGAAAAGGATCTTTCTATGCGTTTCTACGTGCCTACGGATATCTACGTTGAAAAAGACTGCGTGAAGAACCACGCGCAAAATCTGCTTGCGATTGGAAAACATGCGTTCATTATGACGGGCAAAACTTCTGCCAAGAAGAACGGTTCCTTGAACGATGTCATCGCTGTTCTGGATGCAGGCCACGTTCCGTACCAAGTTTTTGACCAGGTCGAAGAAAATCCGTCAACCGACACCGTGGGGAACGCCGCACAGCAGGCACGCGAATTCGGCGCCGATTACATCATCGGCATCGGGGGCGGTTCCGCCATCGACGCGGCAAAAGCAGCCGCATTGCTCCTTGCGAACCCGAATGTACTCGC
>JAEERM010000187.1 GCA_016285835.1 Fibrobacter sp. | reverse complement strand
GCAGCACCATTCCCGAGGTTAGCGGAACGGGCAAGTTCGACACTCGAGTTGATGGCCGCATAGTCGGGCACTTCCATGAAGAAAAGCTGGAACAGCCCCATCTCGAGGACAATCTTCACCTCGAGCGCAGGCATCCTCTTAGTCAGCGTCTTGATAAAATATTCCAGATACAAGTGCCTACGGCACACGCCGAGCGCAATCTCCATGGCAAACGGGGAAAGCCCGCTTTCCTTGATAAACGCGCCGTCCTTCTGCCAAAGCAACAGGACTCGATAAGCCTCTTCACGTTCCGTCAGCAAAATGCAAGCCCCTCGCGCTTCTGGATTCCACGCATGAAGTCGGCAACGGGCATCGGCTTTTTGCCCTCGGCCTGGATTTCAAGCACTTCGAGCACACCGTCGCCAGTCCCTACAAAGAAACGTTTACCGTCAAATCCGACTTCTCCCGGAGCAAGTTTCGGGCCGTTTTCAGGAGTGTCGGTCTTGCGGAGGTACACCATGCGTCCACCGAGTTTGCCGTAACCACCCGGCCACGGATTGAACGCACGGATGCGATTGTGAATCACCTTTGCCGGCAACGAGAAATCAATCAGGCCTTCTTCCTTCTTGATTTTCGGAGCACCGGAAGCCTGCGCATGGTCCTGCGTCAAATCCTTTTCGCAGCCATTATTCAATTGGGCAATCGCATCGTCCAAAGCTTCGCAGCCGGGAGCAACCATTTTTTCGAGCAAAGACGCCGTCGTATCCTGATGGTCGATAACCACCGTACGCTGCGCAAGTATCGGGCCATGGTCCATCTTCTCGTCTAGGCGGAAAACCGTCACGCCCGTTTCGGCAAGCCCATCGGCAATAGCCCTTTGGACAGGAGCCGCACCGCGATACTTCGGGAGCAGGCTGCCATGTACGTTCACAGCGCCAAAGCGCGCCACGCCGAGAATGTTCTTCGGCAAGATGGAATAAGCGACAACGACAAAAAGGTCGGCATCGAACTTGCGGAGATCCGCCTCAAATTCCGGGGAATGCAAGTCCAGCGGCTGCAACACCGGCAGCCCGTGATTCTGGGCGGCCACCTTCACAGGAGGGGCTGTCAACACGCGCCCACGACCGGCCGGCCTATCCGGCTGAGTCACAACAGCAAGAACTTCGTTATCGGATGCAACAAGATGCTCCAAGAAATGTGCCGCAAAATCCGGCGTACCCATAAAAACAATCTTCATGAAACGAAATATAGGAAATGCACGGCTCCAAACGGATAATTGCTAAATTTGCGCCATGCCCATTCTCGTTCAATTGATTGTCATATTGGGAATCTGCCTCGCAGGCGACCTTCTGCATCGGTATGTAGGAATCCCCATTCCCGGGAATATCCTCGGGATGCTCATCTTGCTGCTGTTGCTCTGCTTCAAAGTCATCAAGGTCGACCACATCAAGGAAACCAGCGATTTCTTCCTCAAAAGGCTCCCCTTTTTCTTCTTGCCGCCAAGTATCGGCATCATGGTCGCAGGCGACGAAGTCATGAGCCAGTGGCCGCTCCTGCTCATCCTTTGCATCGCGCTCACCGTCGTCACAATGGCCGCCACCGGCTGGACTGTACAGATTCTCTCGCGAAAGCGCAAACCACAAGAGAAAACAAGGTAAGGAGAATCCGCCATGTCTACACCACTTTTCGGCATACTCCTAACTCTCATCGCTTTTGAATGTGGAGTGGCCATCCACAAGAAATTCAGCCACACGCTGGTCAACCCGCTATTGATTGCAAACGTCCTCATCATCGGATTTCTCTGCGCGACAGGCATCAGCTACGACACGTACAAAGTCGGCGGCGACTACATCTCGTTTTTCCTCGGCCCCGTCACCGTCGTGCTTGCCGTACCGCTTTACAAACAAATTCAACATCTTAAAAAGCACTGGTTTCCCATCCTCACCGGAATCTGCGTCGGTAGCCTCACGAGCATTCTCTGCGTCATTGCGACAAGCAAGCTCTTTCATTTGAGCGAAACCCTGATGCTCTCCATCGTTCCCAAGTCCATCACCATCCCGATGGGCTCCGTCGTTTCCGAACAAATCGGCGGCATCCCGAGCATCACCATCATCGCCATCACCGTCACGGGAATCACCGGAGCCGTCACGGCACCAATCGTCTGCAAGTACTGCCGTATAAAAGATCCCGTAGCGCAAGGTGTCGGCATCGGGACAGCGAGTCACGCACTTGGCACATCCACCGCAATGACCATGGGCGAAATCCAGGGAGCCATGAGCAGCCTATCCATCGGTGTCGCCGGCGTATTTACGGCATTTGTAGCGCCTATATTGCTATAAAAAAACGCAACACCAATGCTTTAAGAAAGAACTTAATTTTTCTTTTGCCGTTCTTTAATCAGTTTCAACTGTTTTTCGGTGCAAAAGCCGGAAATGTAGACTTTGGTGGAACCGGAATGATGAAGCCGAACGTAATTCGAGTCGTAGGTGATTTCCCAATCTAAATCATAATACCCTTTTAAATCAAGGTTCTCCAACATTTCCTTTTCTG
>JAEERM010000012.1 GCA_016285835.1 Fibrobacter sp. | reverse complement strand
AACCATGCTTGTTGACACGCTTACGATTGTGAGGCTGGAATGTTCTTTTCATTGTCTTAACCTTTATAAAAAAGCGAATTTTTGGAACTCAAATTTAGTAAAAAGCCTGTATAAATCAAGGGGTTAGGATGCACTGAAACCCCTTTTTGGGCCTTTTTCACGACTTATTAACATTTTACTCACCCCGCATCACCGGAAGCACGCATGCGCCGGCGGGCGCGGGAGCCCGGACGGTTGCGACGGTGCTTCTTCTTGAAGGGGGCCGGCTGCGAGTCTCCCGGCTTCGCGGGTTGCGGTATATTTTTTGCGTCAGGGGCCTGTTTCACGACAGGTTTCTGCGCATTTTGGAACTTTGGGGGGTTCTGGGGGCTCTGCACCTTCTTTTCGCCGCCCTGCTTTTTCCCCTGGGCATTCCCGGAATTTTCGCGGCGGGCCTTGTCGCGAGGCATCCTGCCTCGCGCATTGCGGAATTCGCTTTCGGGAGTCTCCTTTTGCGGGGGCGGGAGTCTGTCGAAGACAGACTTATCCCCTTCGGGGATGCGCACGCGGGTCAGCTTTTCGATGGCACGCAAGTCCTGCTCCTCGTCGGGAGCGCAGAACGCGATGGCGACCCCGTCCTTGCCCGCGCGCGCCGTCCGCCCGATGCGGTGAACGAACGTTTCCGGCTCGTTGGGCAAATCGTAATTGAACACGTGGCTCACGTCGTCCACGTCGATGCCTCGGGCGGCAATGTCTGTCGCCACCAGCACGCGGATTTCCTCTTTCTTGAACTTCCCGAGCGCTTCCTGGCGGCGGTTCTGGCTCTTGTTGCCGTGAATGGCTGAGCACTTCACGCCCGCCTTTTCGAGCACGCGGACAATCTTGTCGGCACCGTGTTTTGTACGGCAGAAAACGAGCACCTTCTGCATCTCGGGGTGGCCAGCGAGCAGTTCCTTGAGAAGCGCTCCCTTGCGGCGCTTGTCAATGCGGTAAAGTTCCTGGTGGATGCGCTCGATGGGCGTACTCTGCGGAGCGACCTCGACGCGCACAGGATTTGCATGGAGAATCGACTTCGCCAAATCCAGAATGCTGTCGGGCATGGTCGCACTGAAAAACAGGTTCTGCCTGTTCTGCGGCAAGAGCGCCACCACCTTGCGGATGTCGTGGATAAAGCCCATGTCGAGCATACGGTCGGCCTCGTCCAGCACAAAGACTTCCAGCTTCTTGAGGCTCACCGCCTTTTGACCAATCAAATCGAGCAGGCGTCCCGGAGTCGCGACAAGCACATCGACGCCACGGATAAGGTTCCTCTTTTGCGAAGCATCGTTCACGCCGCCAAAAATGCAAGCCGTTGAAATCGCCGTAAACTGCGCATACTGCCTAAAACATTCCTCCACCTGGATGGCGAGTTCGCGGGTCGGGAGCAGCACCAGCACGCGGCACGTCTTGGGAGCGCGGAAATTGCCCGACTCCAGCAGCCGCTGCAAAATGGGGAGCGCGAACGCGGCCGTCTTCCCCGTTCCCGTCTGGGCAATCCCCAGCAAGTCACGGCCTTCCAAAAGGCTCGGGATGGACTTTTCCTGGATCGGGGTGGGTGTTTCGTAGCCGACTGCACGAATGGCGCGCTGCAAAGGGTTAGCAAGGGGTAAATCCGCAAACATCATAATGGGGCCAAATATAGAAAAACGGGGAAGCCCCGCCAAATGCATAAAACAAGCAGGCTTTACTTCAACGAACGCAGGATCGCCTTCTGCTCGTCGATGATGCGGTAGCTTTCGCAGGCCTTCTGGATAGACTTCGCATGAATCCATGGTGAAAGCTTGCGACCCTTGATGTAGGGGAATGCCGCATCCCACTGCTTGGCAAGCGCCGTCGCAAAATACCAGGCGATGACCATCTGCACGTAGTAGCGGTCCGTAGGGCGCGCCGCATTTATCGAAGACCTGGCAGCACCAGTATCGGAATCGTCAAACAGGTTCTCGTCCACCGCGGCAATCATTTCCAGGTGCTTCTTGTCAAAACGTTCGTCCAGGAAAAAGTTCATGAGCATGTTCACGCCGAAACGCACCGTGTAAGGTTCGCGCGACTTGAGCCAGGCCTTGATGCGGGTCAAAAAACGAGTCTCGTCCTTGAGCAGCGTCTTCGGAGACTTGCCGTCGCAAACGGCCCAGTTGTCGATGTAGGGCAAGAACTGCTCGATACGGCGCAAGCACTCGTCAAAATCCTTGATGCGTTCCACCACAAAGAGATGGACCTGATTCTCCTCGAAATACTTGTGCGGAAGTTTGTCCAAAAAACTCGCGATATCCTTCGGCAAGGTATTTGCGGCAAACTCCTTCGCGATTTTCCGCATCGTGGGCACGCGCACGCCGATAATCTTTTTCTTGTCGATGTTCGGCAACAGCGACGCATGAAAGTCCCTGTATTTCAGGTCCTGTTCGGCAAGGAGTCGCTTGACAAGTTCGGCAGGAGTCATACGGAGCTATTCCCTCCAGGATCAACGCACATTGACTTTACGGATTTCAGAGCCGACCTTGATAACACACGGACCACTCGGTATTCCCGACACCAAAGTCTCATTCGAACGAATCAAGCCCTTTCCAATCAAGCGTCCCTGCAAATCCATCACCGCATAACTGACTCCATGCAAATTTTCTGTCGAGATGGCGAGAGTGGATTTTCCCACCTGATAAATGTTCAAGCCCTGCCGCAATGAATAATCTGGTTTATACGCCGGTTTTTCTTTAGACGCAGTGAAATACAGCGGAGTGTACCCCACACATTCACCATAGTAGCAGACCTCAAAATAAGCAGGTTTTTTATCCGATGGCAAATATTCTTTAGTTGAATAGACCGTAATTGTGGTATAACCATCTTTAAATGTGAATTCTTCCTCCGTCGCATCAAGCCCCTTACTTGTCTCTCCCCCGATAACAAGAGGGGAAATTTCGCATTCTTTACAAATCTCCTTGCCTCCCTTTCCATCCGGTTTAAACACAGCAACATTCAAATTAACGGTTTTGTGAACAGTAGACAGATTATCCGTATCAGGCCCGGTCACAATAGAGGCCCTCGGCTCCTTTGACGAAACAAATTTTATCTCTGGGCCAACCAACTTTATACCCAATCCATTATGACTACCATCAACCTGTACCGTACGTATTTGATCATCATAAAGAGCGTACATATAGAGTTCTGCATACAAGGTGTCAACTCCAGAAGGACCCACCTTTTGAACATCTGTTTTTTTTATTGGGACAAATTCTCCCGATGCGTTCATATGGCCAACACGAAGGTTATCACCTATGAAAATTAAATACTCCTCTCCCGCAGCCTCTTCTGGATAAACCATAAGCGAACCAGAATCAGACTTACGCACAACGGAAACATAAATCGGCACATAATATTGTTTTCCCGGAATACAGAACACTTCTTCAGGAGCCTCATAAACATTGCCCTTGGCATCTTTTGCATTACTGTACACGACGCTCACTTTAGCATTCACAGTAATGGAGTACTTCTCTGGATTTTTTATAAGTTCTTGAAATTCCGCCATAGTAGTCACGAAGCCACCAAATGAGTGCGTTTCAAGATTTGCAGACGCATCCGTCACCATAAAAATCGAGTCCGTGAGAGTAAACTCCATCAACAATTCCATCTCTATAGGATCCGGAGAAGGTCCCATTCCTTCAACGCCATACATACCTATCATTTCTTTACGCTCTGTATCGTCATCACGATAGACTACAACCTCTTCAGGGATCGGGGCTTTTGCATAATCATAGACGTACACGAACAGTCCCTCTATGCCCTTGACAGGCGTCATCGCTTCCCCGGTCTCTCCACCATCCTCACTAACCATCGGCACGGCGTTTGACCACGATTCCGTATTAGGGGGCGCAAAAAAGAAGTAACGGAGATCTTCGGCCCATGCCATTTGCAAGCATGCCAGCAAGACTCCTAGAAACAGTATCCTTGAAGCAATTTTATTTTGTTTCATAGCCCACCCTTTTTTTGAACGTCTATAAATCTTGGACAACCTTGTTCATATTGTCAAGATTAAATATATAAAATCATTTTTTTTCTGCTTTTTCAACAGCGGCGTCAACTGCCTTGGCAGCCTTCTCGGCAGCGGCTTCGGCAGCCTTGATTTCCGCCTTCCACGGGGTAAGCCCCACAACATCGTCTACCGGGAGCGAAAATGCAATTCCCTGGCCCATGGTATCAAGCCCAGCCTTCTGATAGAGCGCATGCAGCACGGCATCTTTGATTTTCGCATCTACCAGAATCATCACGATTTCCTTTTCGGGCTGGATGGCAATCTTGAAAAACGATTCGGCTTCCTTATTCGCCGTTCCGCGAGCATTCAAAATCGTTCCGCCGCGTGCACCGGCGTCTTTAGCGGCCGCCATCACGACTTCGGAAAACCCGGTGTTGACTATACAAAGGATGACCTCGTGCTTGTTCATACTGAGTCCCTCCGAATCTGCGAACGGTTGTCGCTCAAGAAATTGAAAATGGATTTTCCGATGATACTCGACATGGGAATGGTGTAGGCAATGCCCTTGCCGCCGTGAATCGTATTGAAACGGTCTTCCAAACCGTCCAGCGCATTGCGGAGGCTATCTTCCCCGATGATGCTCAAAATAATAGCGCGGTCGGAATCTGTAAGACCCATAGCGTTCAAGAATTCCTGGGGAGCCGTGCCCTTGCCGAACAGCACCATCTGCACATTCGCTCCAAAAGATTGAATGAAATCTACGTAGAAGTCCGCCTTTGCACGCCCTACGATAGTCACGAGGATTTTCAGCCTGTTCACAGAAACCCGGTTGCGTTCGGATTCCTGCCGGCGTCTCCGGTAAGGGACCTTCGCGGCAAGTTTTTCTGAAATCTTCAGTGCACTTTGTTTACCCACCATGGCTGCCTCTACATAAAGTCAATAATCTGCTCGTCGTCGGCATCCTGGATGCGTCGCATCATCATGCGGTTACGGAGCGCCCTGGAGAATGTCGCCCTGAATCCCAGCACCTGGATGGTTATAAGGGGGGTCATCGCCACCATGGCGACAATCCCGAACGCATAATTCAATACCGAATCGCCCCCGTCGCGCAAATCAGCGCAGGCGCCAATGGCGAGTGGCAAAATAAAGCTCGAAGTCAAGGGCCCGCTCGCGACTCCACCGGAGTCAAAAGCGATAGCCGTATAGAGTTTGGGAACAAAGAACGAAAGCCCAAGCGAAATGAAGTAGCCGGGAATCAGGTAATAAATAATGGGGAACCCGACAATGATGCGAATCATCGAAAGCCCAATCGAAATACCCACACCCACAGAAAGCGCAATCAGCATCGACCGCTTGGTCACAAGCCCACCCGTAATATCCTCGACCTGCTTGTTGAGCACGTGAACCGCGGGCTCCGCAAGTACCACCACCATGCCAAGGACAAATCCCGCCACCACGAGAGCGCGCGGCATGTTGCCCAACTGCTTGCCCAATTCAAAACCGATAGGCATGAACCCTACCGCAACCGCCGTCAAAAAGACGACGAGGCCAACAAAAGTGTAGACAATGCCGAAGGACATCTGCGCCAGTTTAGTCTTGGAAACTCTGAGGATGGAAATCTGGAGCAGCATAAAGAATATCACAATCAACCCGAGCGCAACCGAAACTTCTTTCACGACACCGAAAATCGTGGGCCCGAAATTTTCCCCCAAAGAGGCTTCGATAGAATACGCCGATTCCGAAAGTTGGTAAGTCAGGTCCCCTTTCGAAAGAATCACAAGCCCCATGAGCGCAATAATCGGGCCAACAGAGCAAAGCGCAATCAAACCGAAACTGTTTTCGTTCGCATTCTTGCCGCCAATAGCGCCAGCCACACCCACGCCGAGCGCCATAATGAAGGGCACCGTGATAGGCCCGGTCGTCACGCCACCAGAATCGAACGCGAGCGGCACGAACATATCCTTGCCAAAGGTCACCATGAGCATGCCGAACATGAACAATGCAAGGTAGAAGAAAATGATAATGGTCGAGAGGTCCTTCTTGAAGACAATCTTCACGATAGATATCACCAGGAATATCCCGACTCCGATACCGATTGTGGCAATCAAAAGCGTCGGTTCCACGGCATTTTTCACCTGTTCCGCAAGCACCGAGAGATCTGGTTCCGCCACCGTAATAAGCACGCCCATCACAAAGCACACCGAAACGAGCAGCATCAACCTGCGCGACTTGGCAAGGCCGGAACCCACATGTTCGCCCATCGGGGTCATGGCAAGGTCGGCCCCCAGGTTAAAAAGCCCGATGCCCCCCACCAAAAAAACGGCGCAAATGGCAAAAACAATCAGCTGTTTGAGCGAAAAAGAGACAAGAGGGGTAAACGACACCGCAAGCACAATCAGCGTGACGGGCAAAACCGAGGCAAAAGCCTCTTTCAACTTATCCCAGAAGATTTTGAACATCCAAGGGGAATATAGTAATTAGTGGTTAGTGGTTGGTGGTTAGTGCTTAGGGATTGGTGGTTGGGGATAATCCAGCACCTTTTTTATCTTTCCTGTATGCAACCGATGCTCTTTGGTATGCATCAAAAGGGTACTATGGACGAGAAAGTGATTCTTCAACATCTCAAGGACGGCAGCCGCGAAGCGCTCTCCCTGCTCTGGCAGGGGCACAGTTCGAACGTGCTGAACCTCGCCTTCCGCATGCTGAAGGACCGCGACCAGGCCGAAGACATCCTCATGGACGTGTTCGTGCAGGTACCCAAGGCAGTTCAAGGTTTCCGGGGGGATTCAGCTCTCGGGACCTGGCTCTACCGCCTCACGGTCAACGCCTGCCTCATGAAGTTGCGCACAAAAAAGCGCCACCGCGAGCTCGAGGAAGAAAGGCTGAACGTCATTGTCGAGGAAGTTATTGGCAAAGGGGACCTGCAAAACGGGGACTTCGACACCGAACTTCTGGAAAAGGGCCTCGCACAGCTGCCGGCAGAAACGCGCAGTATGCTCTGGCTCAAAGATGCCGAGGACCTCGACGTGAAGGATCTCGCCTCGATTTACAAGATGCCCGAAGGCACTGTCAAGGCACGGCTCAGCCGCGCAAGGCATTTAGTGAGGGACTATTTGAAGGAGCGTAAGAATCATGGCTGACAAAATCGACTTCTCGAAGCTCGAAAGGCTTACCCCCAGGGAAGATTCCTGGGCCAAGGTCTGCGCCCGTCTGGACGCAGAATCAAGCGCAGCACCCGCAAAGGGCAAAATCATCAGCATCAAGAGCTGGTACAGCGCCATCCCGATTGCCGCAAGCATTGCCCTCGTTGCCCTCACGGCAATTCTCCCCGCATTTACAGATAACATAAACAACGAAGAAATTCAATCCACCGAATACGTATCTATCAGCGATTCCGCGCCCTCCGAAGTCCTGAGCTGGTATTCCAACTTGGGTAACTCGGCAAGCGACGAGTTCGAAACGCTCGAAGAAACGGTCGGCTTCAGCTATTTAATAAAGGAGTAAAAATATGAAAGGAGCAAAACTCTTCACCGCAAGCCTTGCCGTGCTTGCCTTGGCCTTGGGGTTCTTCCTAGGGAACTTCTGCGGCAAATGCAGCATGTGCTGTAACAAGAGCGAAATGACCTGCTGCAAAAAAATGGAAGGCCCGTGCCCGCGCCAGGGCATGATGCCGCCCCCCGGCAGTCCGCACCACCCAGGAGCATTCAAAGGCCCCGGCCATCACAGCGATTTCAAGGGACCTAAATTCAAGCACAAGATGGATCCCACCGCCATCGACTCCATGCTGGAAGTGACGCCGGAACAGAAGGCCGCCCTCGATGCGAACCGCGCCAAAGGAGACTCCATCTTCAAGGAACTGCGCGAAAACAAGCACGCCGCCGAAAAGGCACTGGGACTGGCGCTCGAAAGCGGAGACCAGGCCGCCATCGAAACCGCTAAGGCACAAGTGCTGGATGCCGACAAGGCTCTCCTTGAACACCGCATCAACGGAGTTGCCGCCCTTTCGAAAATTCTCTCGAAGGAACAGCTCGACAAGTTCAACCAGTTTCGCAAAGAACAGATGAAACAGTTCAAGGAACTCAAGAAAAACGGACGGCCCGGCCCGCAGGGCAACCCGCCACCTCCGCAGCCCTAAAGCAAGTTTCCAGCAAACCTGAATTTACCGGACGCTTACCCGTCCGGTAAAATTATTTTATACGCATCCACCAACTTATCGAAGGGGACCGCACAATTTGCAGGCGATGTCGAAGGGAGCTTGACAGCATCGATTCCGACATCCTTCGCGCAGAATTTTTGGTACAGTTTATAGGCGGTCGCTCCGGTGCAGAAAATGCGCGTCACCTGGGAAGACTTCACCAATTCGCCAATCCGGTTGGGGACCGCATCTTCGATGCTCGTGTCGCTCGCCCCCACGATTGTACAGCTTTCCAAAACATCCCACAACGCCACATGGTGCTTCTTGAGCATCGCCTTTTTCTGCGGAATGGTTTCGGGAACTGCCTCGCCAAGGACCTGCGCAAGCACCTTCCAAAAGCGGTTTTGCGGATGCCCGTAATAAAAACCGACCTCGCGGGACTTGGGCGAGGGAATCGAGCCCAACAGCAACACACGGGAATGGCGGTCAAAAACCGCCGGGAACTCGTGCGTCACGAGAGTACGGGCATTTTTTTCGGAGCGTTTCAACGTGTCGCCTTAAAAGACCTTGTCAATGGTCTCGACGAATTCTTTGTAGGCGAAAGTGGCCTTCAGGCTACCGAGTGCACGGGCCAGCCCGCGGAAATGCCACTCGTGCGATGCAGCATCCTTGACGCAGAACAAATCCCACACCTTGTCGCCTATCGCCTGGTAATCGCGATAGATGGCGCGGATATTGCTCAACTTGTCTGCAAGGGCCACGATTTTCACTTCGTTCGTTGCCAAAGTCAAACGTTCAATCGCTTCTTCCTTGCGCAGCCTCCAGCTATCTTCGCGGCTTTTACCCTCGAATACGATATCGGACTGAGCCTCGACCAGTTCTGCAATGCGCTTGCCAAACTCGCGCTCGACATCCTTGAGCGTCACCGCCGTATCTTCGACAGTGTCGTGCAATGCCGCCGCGGCCAGGAGTTCCTGGTCGTTTGTCATGGTGGCGGCAATCGAGACGGCCTCCATCGGGTGAACGATATACGGGAAGCCCTTCCCCTTGCGTTCAGCCCCTTGGTGCGCCTTCACCGCAAAAACAATCGCCTTGTCAAGAATAGAAGTGTCCATGGTTTAAATGTATAAAAAAAAGTAGGAAGTAGGAAGTAGACAGTAGGCAGTGGTTAGTGGTTGGTGGTTAGGAGGCTATGGTACTTTAACACTAACCACTTTATAGATATGAATCGAAGCAAAAACCCTTTTGAGCAGTAAGCAATGAGAAGTAAAACTACAGAAACTATACCTCATTCCTCAGAGTGCGAAGCACGACCTCATGGCTCATGGCTCGAACCTCGTGCCTCATCGCTAGTCCTCCAAGAAATACTGGACGCTGGTTACGACGCGGACTTTCTTGATATACGGCGTATTTTCGTCGCGGTCTGCGATGGAGAACTGCCCCTGCGTCGCGGTCTTGATCTTCCCAAGTTTGCTATCGGAATCCGATGCGAATTTCTGGGCGGCGGCACGGGCGCTCTTGTTCGCCTCGTCAATCATTTCGGGCTTGATGTCGTTGAGGCCGTTGAAGCTGTATATTTTGCTATAGCGGTAATCACTGCCGTAAGATGCCACACCCTGCTTGAGCAATTCCCCCTGTTTTTCCATGACCGCACGAATATGGTCCACATTCTTGGACGCAACCGTAGTCACCATGGTCGCCACATAGCGGAACGGGCGAGATTCATTGCCATAGTATTCGCCCTGCGAATCTACGATGTCTGGAGCCGAGCGGCTGATTTCAGAGTCTTCCACCCCGTTTTCGCGCAAGAATTTCTCGATAGCGGCATTTTTCACTTGCACTGCATCGTGAATGGCGGCAAGGTCGTTACCGACTTCTTTGTACACGATAGGCCAGATGACGAAATCCGCTTTAACCTCTCGTTCGGAAAGCCCCTTGACCGAAACCACACGGTCGCGGTCCTTCGTGTGCATCATGGCGCAATAAAGAAACGCCCCGAGTCCAAGTATGCCCATGGCAAGTACGATTGCTTCTCTAATTCTAGACATTGTTTATCTCCTGTTTCAGTTTTTTATTTTGCGCCCCTAATATAGCACTTGCAATTCATAAAGACAAATAGACAATTTATCACATTTCAATCACTTTTTATTATTGATTGACACTTCATGATGAAATTTCACCAAAAGCACTTAAAACGTATTTCTTTGCTTTTTAGAGTTTTTATCCTTCCTACTTCCTACTTCCTCGCTTCTACTTTTTCTAAATTTAGCACCGCAACAAATACCCGCGCTTGCGGAAAGGATTAATCTATGTCGAAATTGACAGATTCTACGGAATGGAAGGCCCTCGAGGCCCATGCCGAAGTCGCCAAGACCTGGCACATGAAGGAACTCTTCGCTAAGGACCCGGCCCGTGCCGAGAAGTTCAGCCTGGAAGCCTGTGGCCTCTTCCTGGACTACTCCAAGAACATCATCACGGACGAGACCATGGCCAAGCTCCAGGACCTCCTGAAGTTCTCCGGTTTCGAAGACATGCGTGCGAAGTTCTTCGGCGGCGAAAAGATTAACACCACCGAAAAGCGCGCCGTGCTCCACACCGCTCTCCGCTACAAGGGTAATGACCCGATTTGCGTCGACGGCAAGGACGTTATGCCCGAAGTCCGCGCGGTCCTCAAGCACATGGAAGACTTCACCCACCTCGTCCGCAGCGGCAAGTGGAAGGGCCACACCGGCAAGTCCATCAAGTACGTGGTGAACATCGGTATCGGCGGCTCCGACCTCGGTCCGGTGATGGTCACCG
The DNA here is from genome assembly GCA_016285835.1 of Fibrobacter sp. Taxonomy (GTDB): domain Bacteria; phylum Fibrobacterota; class Fibrobacteria; order Fibrobacterales; family Fibrobacteraceae; genus Fibrobacter. Next base: position 38,514 of record JAEERM010000012.1, on the reverse strand, counting down.
AAGCTTTGAAGCCGTATGCCGACAAGCCGATCGCCGGCGAGACTTCCCCGGAAGTTTACTTTGTTTCTAATATCGACGGCACCCACATGGCCGAAACCCTCAAGAAGGTGAACATCGAAGAAACGCTCTTCATCGTTGCTTCCAAGACCTTCACCACTCTTGAAACCATGACCAACGCCGAAACGGCCAAGGCTGCCGTGCTCAAGGCTTTCAATGACGACGAGAAGTCCATCGCCAAGCACTTCGTGGCTCTCTCCACCAACACCGAAGCCGTTGCCGCTTTCGGTATCGACACTGCCAACATGTTCGAATTCTGGAACTGGGTCGGCGGCCGCTACTCTCTGTGGTCTGCCATCGGCCTCTCCATCGCTCTCCGCATCGGCTTCGAAAACTACATGAAGCTCCACCAGGGCGCCTACGAGATGGATCAGCACTTCAAGACCGCTCCGGCCGACAAGAACATGCCTGTTATCCTCGCCCTCATCGGCGTGTGGTACAACAACTTCTTCGGCGCTTCCAGCTACGCGATGCTCCCGTATGACCAGTACCTGCACCGCCTGGCCGCCTACTTCCAGCAGGCCGACATGGAATCCAACGGCAAGACCGTCGACCGCGAAAGCAAGCGAGTGAACTACCAGACGGGTCCGATCCTCTGGGGCGAACCGGGTACGAACGGCCAGCACGCCTTCTACCAGCTCATCCACCAGGGCACCAAGATGATTCCGTGCGACTTCATCGCCCCGGCCAACAGCCACAACAAGATTGGCGATCACCACCAGAAGCTGCTCTCCAACTTCTTTGCCCAGCCCGAAGCCTTGATGAACGGCAAGACGCTCGCCCAGGCCCAGGAAGAACTCCGCAAGGACGGCAAGAGCGAAGAAGAAATCGCATTCCTCGCCCCGCACAAGGTGTTCGAAGGCAACAAGCCGACCAACTCCATCATGATGGACTACGTTTCTCCGGAAACGCTCGGCGCCCTCATCGCCATGTACGAACACAAGATCTTCGTCCAGGGCGTCATCTGGAACATCAACAGCTACGACCAGTGGGGTGTTGAACTCGGCAAGCAGCTCGCGAAGAAGATTCTTCCGGAACTCGCCAAGGCCGACGCCGAACTGAATCACGACAGCTCCACCAACGGGCTCATCAAGTGGTTCAAGGCACACCAGAAGTAAGCAGAGCTTACTTCTGAGCCATGAGGCGTGAGGTCGGTCGCTTCGCTCCCTTTGAGGTATGAGAGAAGGATTCTGGCTTTAGAAAAGGCCGCGACTTAAGTCGCGGCCTTTTTGTTGCATTTCTTATTCTTCTTTTATTCCCATGAGCCGTATGGCGGCTTTCCATGTTTCGAGGTTCTGGAATCCGTCGCGCTGGCCGCCGCCGTAGCGAGCGTGTGCGAACTCTTCCACTAGGATTTCCCAGCCTTCGAGCTTGCCATCCTTCATTAAGGACTCCAGGTTCACGTCGGCTGCGGCAAGGCCTAGTTTTTCCTGAGCGTATTCCTTGCAGGCACTTTCCAATTCCAAGAGCCACTCGCGGCTGTCGGCGACGTTCACACGCTGTTTCAGCACGTCCATACGTTCGCGGAGAGAGCGCTCGGCCGCACTTTTCGCCGCCTCTGCGGCCCGTGCCGCCGCGCGACGCCGAGTGCGCCACAGGCCGGCCAAAAGCACACAAACAGCGACTGCCGCGCCCACTGCCAACGGCAGGGGGTTAAAAGGCGACTCCACGCGCACGGGCACGGATTCACTGCGCAAGTCAATCGAAGACCCCAGTGCCGTGGGAATCTCGAAACGGAGCGCAGGGATATTCAGGTTGCCCGTGTCCTGCGCCATCAGTTTATAGGTGAACGTAATCGAGGCTATCTCGGCGCCGTCCTTTACGGACCGCGCCGATTCCTGCGACATGCCGAGTTGGGCCAAGCCCTTGGCCGTCGCAGAACTCACGGGAACCACGAGCAGGGAACTCCCCTGCACGCTCCAGCTCACCGTTACCTGGTAATCGAACGTGTCGCCCACGGTCAATTCGGGCACAGGGCTTGATGAAACCGAAATACCCAGCTGCTCCGGTGACGGGAGCACCTGTTCTGGCGCAGAGGAATCTACCGTAGCGTCATTTTCGATTAAAGAATCACTTTCCATATGCCTAGAATATACAAAAAGGCCGCCGGAAAACCCCAACGGCCAAAAAACATTGTGAATTATACTCTAAAAACTAGAACGGTTTCACGAACTGGCCGTTCAACAACTGGCTGTACATCACCATAAGAATGTCGTTGAAGTAACTAGCCGTAGTATTGCTTAACTTCTTGGTATTGAGTTCGGTCGTGCAGGCATTCAACCAAGTCGAATTGCCGGCAATACCGGTCGCACACCAAGCAGCGAGCCACATCCCCATCACGGAGGTCTGCGTCTTGTCGGCACCCACGCTCAAGTTCCAGGAATAATTCGTAGCCAAGGCAGTGCTTTTCACGTCGCCAGAGGACTTATCCACAATGAACTTGTTCAGCTTGTTCAACACAGTCGCCGCACGGGAATCCTGGAACCAGTAGTAGTCCCAAGCGATGCGCCACGGAATACGTACGCTTTCGTTGTAGAAACGGAAATAAGTGGCATCTGCAGAATTGTTAGGTGGTTTGACAGCAACACCGGCAGCATTGCTCCAATCCGGGAACACACCAGTACCGCCATCCTGCACCTTAGCCATGTAGGTGTACATCGCATCCAAGACGCCATTCCAGTCGTGGGCCGTATCTACCAGCGCAAACAGGCGAAGCGCCACCGGAGAGAAATAACTTAAGTTGTACGTGATTTCAATATTGCCCTTACCGTTCCACATGGCCGTATTGCCAGAAAGAATCTGTTTGGAATTTGGCTCGATTTCATACGTCCAAATGTCATTGATAATGGCCAGTGCATCCGTCTTGTAGGGTTCAAGTTTTGTCTTGTAGTACATCAGGATTAGCGCTGTCGCTATATCCAAGTCGGCATCTGTTGCGCTACCCTTGTCAATAATAACGTAAGAGAAACTGGGTACAATCCACGGCATAAGATTGCCGGAGCCACTGTAATCCCTGTATGCGCGGTTGTAGTTCCAAAGGCGAGTGAACGCATCGGAATCGTTATTGAAATACGAAAGGAGCATGCCGTACCCTATACCTTCCGACACCGTGCAAGCTCGGTTCTTCATACGGTTATTCGTAGCATCGGCAACTTTGCATTTCGTATATTGAGTGGACGATTGCCATACGACACGGCCTGCCGGGAGGAAATCCCCCTTAAAAATCTCTTCGAAATCGCTTGAGAGCGACGGATAATAGGTGGCATCCTTTTCGAGCGTTGAATAATGGTTGGCCTTCCAACTATCGTACCATGCAGCAGGAATACTCACATTGGCCGATGTCGCCAATGTCGCATAATCGCCGGATTGCGGAGGCGGCGTGACCTCTGTCGACGAGGTTGGCGTAGGCGAAGACGCCGTGGCAGGCGAAGGCGAAGATGAAACAGGTTCAACGCCAGAAGACTGCCCTGACAAATCCACAGGATCCGCCGAAGAAGTCGGAGACGGAGGAACAACGGGATTGGTATCAGCGGAATCGGACTTATCGTCACCACAGGCGACCATTCCCAAAAGGGAAGCGCAGAGCAACGAGAACATGAATTTCTTAGCGGACATACAAGACCTCATTTTCTTCATAATATACATTTATAAAGCTTTTTCTGACACATTGTAACAGAAAAACGCCATCTCGCGTGACCCAACGCACCCCGATAAATGTATTTGCCGAAAAGAACAAAAAAAAGGGAGCCGCACCGGCGACTCCCCCTTTCAATCCTTGATAATTACTTCAGGACAATCTTGTTGCTATAGTCAACAGACTTGCCCGAAACGCGGACCATGTAGACACCGGCGTCAACAGAGGAAAGATCGAGCGAAGAGGCGCCCTTGATCATGCCCTTCTTGACAACGCGGCCCTGGAGGCTGATAAGCTCAACAGAGGCATCGGAAGTAATGCCAGAGAAGGAGAGCGTACGGCCCGAAACCATGGCCTTCACACCGGAAACAGAACGGACACCCTTGACGGCATCATCGCCCGGGTTCGTATCCGGATCCACCGGTTGCGGGTCTGGAGCAACATACTGACAATTGCTCTCAAGAGAACCAATCTGGGAAATACGGAACCTACCCGTCATATCGTTAGCCTGAATCTTGAACTTGATAGCGACCAACTGCTTAATAGCATCTGCCGTGGCGATGACCTTCTCATCGTCCCAACCTTGCTGGGCGAATTCTTCCCATGGGATATTCACGACTTTACCCGTTGCAGCATCAGAGGCCTTGGCCAACTGCTTTACCGGAACGTCGTAACCGAGAGACTTGTCTACGGCATCACCGAGGCCCAATTCGAGCGAGGGAGCCGCATCGCACGAATAGGCGATACAGATACCTTTCCAATCGGTAGCATCACCCGCGGCCGGAGTGGGGTCTTCTGCACTTGTTTCACCGACGATGTTGAAGCCGATGCCAAGGAACGGAGGATAAGTCAACGTACCCTGTGCAAGAGTGAAGGAACCGCACATACCCTGACATTCGTCAATAATCGGACCCATGGATTTTTCAGGACCCTTCTCAACGTCATATTGGAAAGCGGATTGACCACCATTGTCGCCGTCACCATAGTCGAACCAATAGCCACCAGTCTTGGTATCATTGTCCATACCTACAGGGACCTTTTCCGTGAGACCATCCCAAAGCCATGCAGATGCAGACGTTGCGGCAATGGCCATTGCAGTTGTGCATAGAATTTTCTTATTCATAATTCTCTCTCTTTGTTAAGGGGTTTGCTCCTATCGGAGGCTAGTTTTGGCGCTAATATATTCTATTTAAATAAAAAAAGCACGAAAAATCCGTTTTTTTAGCAAATATTTACAATCTGAAGCATTTTTAGGCTGATTTGTAATTTGGAACACTTTTTTTTGCATAAAAAGGAAATCACCTTCCAAACGACTATGTGCGGGAAATCACTATATTACAAAAATAACATATTTTATGAGTCTACCCTATCGCCGAAATGGACGCACGAATTTATTTTCATGGTAGGTGTTACGGGAAATTCAACGAAACGCGTTTACGACCGTAACCATTTTTTTTCTAATATAGTGTATGCGATTGGGTCCAGGTAGCATTATTTTGAAATAGCAAAACAGGAACGAAACTATGAAAATGAAAAAATTACTCTTATGTCTGGCGATGTTTGTCACTGCCCCCACATTCGCGGCAGCAGTCGACTGCACTCCCAAACGCGTCGGCCCCGTATCTTATTACGGAGCTCTCCACACCAGTGGAAACAAGATTATCGGCGAAAAGAACAATCAACAGGTGATGCTCCGCGGAGTAAGCCTGTTTTGGGCCGATGGCACAGGGAAACCCTACTACAACAAGAACGTTATCGCCTGGGCCGCCGAAAACCTCAAGATTGATGTATTCCGTTTCGCGCTCGGCGTCCAATACTACGATAGCGACGGTGGCACTACAAACGAGTTGACAAGTGAAAGTTCGTACAAAGGTGCCCCGGACAACAGTCTCAATTTGATCGACAACATGGTTGCGGCCGCCATCGAGAGCGATGTCTACATCATTATCGACTGGCATAGCCACCGCGCCCACAAGGAAACATCCCTCGCAAAGACATTTTTCGAAACGGTTTCCAAAAAGTACAAAGACGTGCCGAACGTCATCTACGAAATCTTCAACGAACCTGTTGACGGAAACGGCGGCAACTGGGGCGCGGTCAAAAGCTACGCCAACACCATCTGCCCCGTCATTCGCAACAACACGCAGAATCTGATTCTCGTAGGCACGCCGACCTGGTCGCAAAATCCGCAGAACGGTGCATCGGACCCCGTGAATTCAACAAACATCGCCTACGTATTGCACTTTTACGCAGCAACACATTCCAAAGGCTCTTACAGCGGCAGGATTGACCAGGCCCTGAATGCAGGGTACCCAGTGTTCATCAGCGAATGGGGCACAACCAATGCAGACGGTGACGGGAACCCGAATACCAGCGCCACAAACGAATGGACCAGCTACATGGACCAGAAGATGATTCCCAACTGCAACTGGAGTTTCCGCCAGCTGACAAGCGCCACGGACAACAAGAGCGAAAAATCGGCCATGTTCGAAGGAAAACAACCGCTCAACAACTACGGTCTTCTTTCGTCGGCTACATACACAACTTCCGGGAACATTGTTAAGGAATACCTCACCAAGAACGGGCGCAACTGGGCCGATTCTCTAGTCAAGGGCAAGAACACTGGTAGCTGCGCATTCAAGAGCGTCTATGTCAAACAGACTGTAACGCAAGTCACCGACGCACTTAAATCGGGTTGCACCTATACCTCCAGCAACGAGGCGGTCGTATCTGTTTCCGGTTCGACACTTGATATCCATGACTACGGTTTCGCAATCCTCACCGGCAACGACGGGTCCGAATCGGTCGTAAACGTCGACCAGGTTGCCGGGCAGACGATTCGCAACTTCTCCAATGGAGGATGCGCCTACAACAGCGACTGTTGGAACGAAAAAACTTCTACCCAATTAAAAGACTATGACGAAGATGGTAAAAAAGAATACGCGCTGACAGAAAGCAATAAAACTATCGAAGGAGCTACATTCACGCTCAAATCCTTAAACCCGGAAATCATTGAAGTCAAAAATGTGGTATGCAAGATAGCATCCTGCGCAGGAGACTTGTACAACAACAAGGTATGGATGTTCCAGATGAATAGTTTCGGCGATGCAAAGATTGTCGCAACGGCACCCGCCGTGACCGGATACAGGGCAATGCAGGACACTATTATTTTCTCCTATACCAAGGGTTACAACAGAATAACGCCCGATTTCAAGAACGTGACTATCCCTCTCGGGGGAAAAGTGGAAGAGATTGTCCTCGATACGACAATGAAGGGGACAAAAATCACCTACACGTTCGACGGTGAACCGACATCGAAATACCTGACACGCGACGGGTCCACCCTAGTCGCAGGAGACCAGAATGCGATTGTCACCATCACGGCCACAGTCGAAGAAACAGAATTATACCAGGCAAAGGAAGTCTCCATAGTCGTTACCATCGGCGATGCCAGCAAGGCAGTCAACCTGGCCGAGCACCAGGCATTCTTGAACAAGGACCAGCAGCAAGAGGAAGAGGTAATAGAAGATGACGCCATTCGCCCCTCTATCACAATCGCTCGCGGCCTCAGCGCCCAGATAAACGGAAACACGCTCTCGTTCAGTACAGAGAAAGCCGGAATGGTCAAGCTGGAAGTCTATGATGCCATCGGCAACCGCGTACTGAGCCAATCGGAACGCTACACCACCGGGACCCATTCCGTGCAGTTAAAGGGCCTTTCCAACGGCTCCTACGTCGCAATCGTACGCCAAGGTAGCCAAGCGACAAAACTCCGCTGGAACAAGCGCTAGACCGGCAAATCGGAAGTTTCACAAAGCCTCACCGACTGGTGAGGCTTTGTTTATGAATCCATATAGCCTAAAACCATACCGCAAGGCCTTTGCAGGCAAAAAATTCTCTCCTAAACAAAGAAATCCGTCCCACAGGACGGATTTCTCTATTAAATGCTTTACTTAAGCCGAACGAATTACTTTTTCTTGGTAGCCTTGTAGTTGACGTTCGGGCGAAGTTGCAGGCCAATGGTCACAAGAAGCGAAACAATCGGTTCGTGATGGTCTTGGTCGAGTTCGTACACAGCCACACCGCTGAAGCCTTCGCTCTTGACATCTTCGGCAACAGCCTTCACGGAGGGGATCCCCATGAACACAATCGCTTCGGAAGCGCTCACAGCCAATTCGGACTTGGAATCTTCGTCAAAAGTGACCTTGTAGTCGGGTTCATCAAACTTGCCCATCAGTTCGTTATAGCCGAGGTAACCTTCGTTACCGCTACCGAAACCCTGGTGGGAAGAACCATAACCCGTAGCGCCGACAAAAGACTTGCCATACAGGTAAATCACGGGGAGAAGCTTGTCCTTCTCTATACCCATGTCGCTCACCATGGAAAGCATTTCGTGAATCTTGGTGGCACCCTGGTTCGGGACGAGCTCGGAAGATTCTTCCGTCATCTGGTCGGGCATGAACACGTCGATGTAGGAGAGCTTGTTCATCGTCTCGGCGGAATAGGCTTCCTGGGCCATATACGGGTACATGGACGAGGCGACAATCATGCCGGGCATCTCGCTCACCAGTGCATTGACCAGCTTGGAATAGTCCTCGGCATCCTCGGCGGTGATGTTTTGCCAATCCAGTTCGACACCGTCGCCGCCGTTTTTATCGAGCCAGCTCTTGACATTGGAAACGAATGTCGGGAGAAGTTCCTCGGAAGAGGCGATAGCCTTCAGGTTGCCCTCGGCTTCGGCACCACCGACAGAAACGACCAACTTCACGCCATTTTCCTTTGTGAACTTGACCAAATCCTTGAAATTCGCAACATCGTTCTCGTCAACGAAAGCAAGCGAGCCGTCTTCGCCCGGCATCAGGGACACATAATGGACGTGCGTCACGGTGTTGTAACGAATGTCCTTCGGGTAGAACTGGGAATACTGGCTCCAATACGGGAAGTATCCGACTACTTTGTCGGCGGCAGCCTGTGCCGAAACGGCACATCCCAAAGCTAACGCCAAAGCAACTACTTTCAGATTCATATAAATACCTCGCCTACTTAATTTCACGGATCACACCGTTGTCATCGCAGTACAATTTCTTTGTAGGATAAGTAACCTCGCCGGCTTCCTCATTGCCCTTTTCGCTCTCATGGCAGCGGCGATAGGCCCAGCCATGACTTTGACCATAAGCGACAAACTGAAGAGCAGCGGCCTCGGCATCCGGAATAATGACATTCAACGTATCGATATCTTTATCCACCCCGTAAATGTTGTAGGGCAAAGTATAACGGGTTACCGATTTATCAATGCCAGGAGGTACCGGGGTTATTTCGATTGAATCCCTAGTTACGGTATCTCTCTTGATCGATTTGGAATTAACCTTTACCGTAATTTTGTCGATTTCAACCTCTATGGCCTCGGCCTCTTCAGTTGTGTCCAGCTTACCAAAAACAGTTTGAATCATGCCGGCCGTATCAAAAACAAGGCTATCGACATAGATGGGCAACTGGGCATACGCAGTACCCGCCGAGTCCAGGGAATCCAAGGTGACTTTCGTAATCACGGGTTCCTTGATTTCTATGACATTCGTATCCTGTTTTTCAATCCAAAGGGAGTCCCATTTTTCTTGGGGGAAGTCTGCATATCGCGAACTGGTATAAAACCTACGCAAGGATGCCGTATCCTGAACAAAGGCAAGCGAATCTTCCGCTACCAGAGCTTTGTAGGCATCGGCATCCATGGATGCCTTGAGTTTCGCATTTCTATCTGCAACGTAATCCTGAATCTGCATTGTCAGCAACACCGGGTGAAGTTGCAAATAGACAGAACCATCGAAATCGCTGGGATAGTTCTCAGCCACGGCATCTACATCGTTGACTTCCATGGAAGAACAACCCACAAGAGCCGCCATTGCAATAATCATCAAGCCTTGGTACATTTTTTTCATTTTCAAGACTCCTTAGAAATTAACCGTTATGTCGGCGGAAGCGACCATCTTGCCTACAGAAAGCGTAGACTCTTTCATAGCGCCGGCCTCATCCATAGATTTATAGGTAACATCGTTCTTCAAGTACCCACCCTGCAAATCCAGGTAGGAGGCAGGAGCGATTCTCAGACGGAAACCTTCGAGAGTGAGCATTTCCTTGCTCTTGGTTATAGTAGCAAGGCCGTCGGCAATGACAAAGCCAGTCTTCCCGAATTCCTTGTTGAACATCTGCATGCTACCCAAGAGAGAGATCGGGCCCCACACGTTCAAGGTGACACCGCCCATAATGCGGTCTGCCTTGCGCTTCAGGCTTGCGCTTTCCTCGGAATGGTCGTAGGACCCCTGAATGAGGAGTTTGCGGTCCAAAGCCAGGAGCTGCCCAATATCGAAACCTAAACCGGCAGCGTAGCGCTTGAACTTGTTTTCTTCGGTAACGACATTGATAGCACCCGTATTGTCATCGACATCCACGCTCTTGACGCTCTTGCCTTGGGTCAGCATGTCGAAGCGGGCATCGAACATGACAATATCGTTCCAGTTCACGGCGAGGGATGCCTTGACACCCTTGCGATCGGGGGTCACATCACCATAAGGCATAGCGAGACTGATTGTCGGATCGAGAGCGAACATGTCCGACTCGATCTCGGAGCGCTTCAGGATAGCAGCCGAATAACCATTGCGGTAGAAATGCCCATCCTTATAGTTGTTGTAAAGGCGGGAATAGAGGAAATCACTTTCGTCCTTCTTGGAAAGGGCGTTTTTGGATTTCGAAGTCATGAGGTTCGTCGCATTCAAGGTCACCGCATTGTAGACATTGAAATAGAGGTTTTCCAAGCTGGAGGAACCGAAGTTAGCAACAATCATGCTGTCGGTCGCGCTCGAATACAACGCATTCGAATTCAGCACAATTGCATTGCCACGGTAAGACGGAGTCGCCGCCATCTCGGACCAGAATTTTTCATCCGTTTGCAAGTAGCGAACCTTCACATCGTATTCGACATTGGCAACATCTCCGCGAACGAAGGGTTCCACATAGAAGCTCTTGCCCTTGTCATCGGCAACCTTTTCAGAAAAGTTGAAACTTGAATCAACCTCACCCTTCTTATAATAGACGAAGGAATCTGCCGGCACCTTGGGATCGTGCCCCACATTCAAAAGATAGCTCTCCACCTTTTCCTTTTTCATGTAATCACGATCCATATCCCAGTTGGACATGGCAAATTCACCGTTGAAACCGAATTCCAATGGGAGCGACGGCATCAGCGGTTTGCTCGCAAATCCAAGTTCGGCGGAAATGACGCGGTTATACTCATAGTATACCGTGTCCGACGCCAAAATCATATGCGAACGACGACTCAACTTGCGGTCCGAAACATTGTAGAAATCGCCCCCGAGGCGGAAGCCCATAATTTCAAGCCCGAGACGGGATGCAAGGAGATAACGGTCGGAAAAGTCGAAATCGAAGAACACCTGGTCGGTCTTCTTGGCAACGTTACGCAAGCGAGCCCCGGTAATCTGCATAAAGACATTGTCCACTACGCCAATCTTGCCACTGTTGTATTCGGCGTTCAAGCCGTGCAACAGGCGCCGATCCGTCGTATCCAGGTTACGGCGAGCTAAAGCTTCGACCCTGTGGGAAGCGAGGATTTCCGGTTCCTGCAACAAGTCCGGCTGCGGGGTGCTGATGGTGAGCGGAGTGTAACCGACACGCATGTAACCGAGATTGAAATTCAGGTGCTTATTGAGGATAAGTCCATCGTACGAGAACCAGTGACCAATAACCGGGTTATTGTTCACGTCGTAAGCACTCTGCCAATCCTTATGCAAGCGCATGCGGACATCGACATGCGTTTCGGCACTTGGGTTCGCTCCGAATTTAAGGTCTACGTCAGTATATGCCTGGTTTTCTTGCGTTGCAGATTCCTTGGCAAAATTGTCAGATTTCGCTATGGAAGTAAGGCCACCGGATTTTGCGGTACCATTAACCCTCAAGCCCAGAACGGCATCGTTCAGCGAATCCAATGTTTCGAGCAAGGATTTCTGTTGGGAGACAATGGAATCCTGATCCGCAGCCATAGCAGAACCGGCTGCGAAAAAGAAGGAGGAAACCAGCGCGATTGTTTTGATTTTCATATTGAAGTTCATCTTAACTACCTCCCATTAAAATTCCACATTAATGGAAGCTTCAAAAATCATCTGGGTGAATTCATGCTCAAACTTTGTCGGAGTTGCAGATTCCTCGACATAGTAATACGCCGGCAAATTCATAGACAGATCCTTGGAGTCCTTGTAGGAATAAACCCCATTATCCACCTTGTAGGTTCCCGGAGTTCCGCCCAGAGTCAAGTTGTACTCGTTCTTGACCCTAACCTGGCCTACATTGACCGAGAGCCAGGCATGTTCTTCCATGGCGTAGTCCAAGCCGACCATCCACTGTTTCTGATCACCCTTCATAATCGGGTTTTTCTTCCTGCTGACATTGGGATAAGCCCAGTCAGCATCCATCTGCGCCTGCTGATCGTTGATTTCCGAAGTAATCATCTGGAAACCGGCAGTGAAGCCCAAGCGCGGCAAGTACTGCAGGTAGAGCCCGGCATTGATGAAGTTGCTCTTGAATTCCGCAGTGCCACCGACACCCATAAGAGCAGGATCATAATCGACGGAACGTTCGGAATGTTTGTAGGATCCAGAAATTTCAAGCGGACGCTGGAAACCGATTGTCTTGAAGATGTCCCACTTGGCGCCGCCACCATATTCCATATACTTGGCAGCCTTGAGGTTATCAGCCTTGATAGCCTTGACCTGGTTGAAGGTGCTAAACATACCCTGGAGTTCGGCAAGGTCCTTCCAGTTACCCGTCAAGACTGCGCGGGCACCCATGCGGTTCGCCGTGGCAAGACCGTTCGGGAGAGAAAGCTGGATGTTCGGATCGGCAAACGATTCAAGCAAGCGCAACTGAGCAAGCGTATATACGTTCGTCGTCCAGGAGTTCTTGTTATAGGGAGCTATGTTGTAGCTTTCCGTCTGGCCGAGTTTCGTATTCTGGTCGTCCGTACCCAAGGACGTTGCCACAGGTGCGAATTTCGGGGAGAAGTTGTAGAGGGCATCAAAGGTGCTGTACAGCGGGGCATTCACGCCAAAGCGGACCTGGTCGTAATCCACATCGGAGTTCAAGATTCTCTGGGCAAAGAAACTGGAAGACTGGGCAAGGTTGTTGAACCAGGCGCTATCGTTGCGGATGAAGTCCACAGTGAGAACTGCACCAAATTTGTTCTCGACCTTGTAACCAACATTCGCCGTTGCAAGGATAGCCATACCCTTTTCGGTTTCTTCCTTGATCTTGTCATCCTTGGCCTTGTCGATCTTGTTCATCGACATGGCTCCTTCGCCTACGAGGTCGGCCACAAGAGTCTTGGATCCGAGAAGTCCGGCAACATCTGCACCAAGGCGACCGCTTGCAACAATCGTGTTCTGGGCAGAAGTGTCAAACGGGTTGACATCGCCTCGTTCATAAGGTTTGCCAAGCTGGTAGTTATTATCTTCGTCAACAGGATGCCTGTAAGCATTGTGCGCGTAAGTATTCTTGTTGTCGAAGATGTACATTGGCGTTACACCAACATAGAGATTCTTGTTGAGCGGGAGGAGTTCGAGGTTACCTGCGGCCAACCACTTGTCCATATTGGACGCCTGGGTTGAACCGGCGAACAAGCCGTTCGGCAAGATATTGCCCTCGGCACCGCTGAAGTCCAGAACGGAGGTGCGGTTAACGCGAGCGAAGAGCGCCTCGGCTCTCATTTCTCCGACAGCATCGCCCAAGCTAGTGCGGAACTGGATGTTGGCACCCTGCAAATTACGCTGGTTGCCTTCGATCAGCTGTTCCTTCTGCGCCATGTGGCGCTTGCGGGCGAACACCGTCGGTTCGTACATGATGTCGATGCCCGGCAAGAAGAGTGTCAGCGGAGAATATTGCTGGCGGAAATCACCCACAATCCAATAGAACGAATTGCCGACATTTCCTTCGACATTGATCCAGGCGACAGTCAGCGTTTTGGCTGCGGATGCAAAGTATTCCTGCATACCGCCACCAAGGCGGAGCATCACGTTGGCTCGGACTTCCTCGTAGGGGCGGAAGCGGAAATCGATGTCGGCCGTGACGAACTCGTTACGTTCCTCCGTCGGCTGTCGAATCGAGCCAGACGGATCCTGTTTCGTATCGAACGAAGAACGCTGTGCAACAGCTCGGATGGCACCGCCAATTTCAAATCCGCGCTTGGCATTTATCGAATCGGCTTTGCTTTCCAGCAAATCCTTGTTCTCATTGACCGGGTTAGCCAAAGCCGCAACCGAAGCAGCAAGGAGAATGAACAATGTTCTTTTCATTTTCATATTCATCTTTAGCACCCTCCGTTAGAACCACGCCTTTGTTTCGGCGGAAATGTAATGGGAATGCCAGTCGTTTATAGAAACAGTCTCGTCGGAATGGGTCATGTACTTGTAGCGGACGTGCAAGCCGACGCGGTCGGCGAAGTCCCAGTCGAAACCAAGACCCACGGCAGTTTCCCTATAGTTGATAGGAGCCTTCTTGTACAGATACTGATTCACTTCAGACGAGTAAGGGTGCTTGTCCTCAATCAAAGAGGAGGCCACTTCTGCCATGTAGGCCTTGTCGGAACGGAATGTTTCGAGGCCAAGGATACCCACCATGTGGAACTTGGTTGTAATGGCGATGGTCGGTTCAAACTGACCGTAGAAAGACCACAGCAACATGTCGAAGGTCTTTTCGTTCACGGCGAGCGGAGCAAAGGAATTCGATACACCCGAAAGGGCGAGCAAAGCGGTCATCATGATATTGCGGTCGGTACCGAACCAGTGGCCGATGTCGTAACCGCCCATGAAGGAGAAGTAGGATTCCCACTTGGCATGCATGGGAACAGTTTCTTCTTGAATCTGTTCGGCATCGTCGTAGGCAGCAAAGGATTCCCAAAGTTCCCAAGTTCCGCCGTACAGGCCACCGCGCTGGCGATACTGCTTGACACCATCATCGGCATTCATCGAGGCGCCCACGCGGTTTACGTAAGCAGGACCGCTATAGTTACCGGAGTCAGCAATAAACAGAGGTTTGTGCTTGGTCCAGGAGTTCGAGCTCTCCCACATGTTGCGGCCATTCAAGCGGTAGTTGAATACGACAACGTCGTTTCCTTTTTTAATCTGACGATGCTGGCCATATTGCAAGTCAAAGTAACCGCGATTGAACGTCGGTTCCAATTTGAGGTTGACACCGGCCAAGTTGGGAGAATAACGGAGCGAACCGCCATTCAGGTAAGCCTCGTCCTTGCGCCATCCCGGGAAACGGGAGGGGTTCGTAATAGCATACGGAGAATAGAAATGCTGGCTAAAGTAGGCAGCCTCGAGAGTAATCGGCCAACCTTCGATATGCTTGCTCTGAGCCTTCACATAAACGCCCATCTCAGGCTTGCCCCACTTGTCCTTGTTTCCGTCTGCCGAGAAACCAGTAGTCCTATCCGTTCCGCTATAACCCTTTATCTGCCCGGACTGGTAGAAAATCGAAGAGTCCACCATGTTCAAGGCAACATCGGTCATCAAGAAGAGCTTCGGAGTAACGTTACCCTTCAAATCAATAGAACCGACATGGTTGTTGAGAAGCACCGGGACACCATATTCGGAAACAAACCATTGACGGCGGAATTCCGGTTCGTAAATAGTCCCATCGTCATAGAGGACGCCCAAATAGTTGACGCCCACGGTAAGATTGTCCGCAATCTTTTCCTTGGCGACACGACCATGATAGACGCTTGCGCGCAAGTCGTAAGAACCAATCATTTCAAGTTCGCCCGGCTGGCCACCGTACATACGCAGACCGTCACGGGTCGCCATGTCGGCATCCATCGGCTGGGACACGAGGAACTGGGCCTTCATGTTCGCAGGCATCTGGTACACATTGCCAAAGACTCCACCGAACGAGCGGTTGGTCCAGAATGCGCGGCCACCTTCCTTAACCGGCTTGAAAGACTTTTCCTTGTAATACGTACTGACAGTCTTTTCGTCTTCGTAAAGTTCGTACTGCCAGGAGAAACGGGCCATGGTTTCGCGTTCCCACATGGTCAGCGGGGAGGCGTTTGCCCAAATGACACCGCCTGCCGTAACGTAGGCACCGAAGACGCCAGCGCGGATATCCACGCCCACGTTGAATTCTTCGTTAAGCGTAGAGGAATAGTAGTCCGTCGAGTGGTCGTAGAGGACACGTTCGTCGTTAGACGGTGCGTTCGTCGGGTTCTTCGCCAGATTGTTCGTGTGCGTACCCGTCATGTCGAACGGGAACGACAGGTTCGTGAACAAGGTGATGTAGGAGTTCGGCATGGCGACCACGTTCACATTGAGCGTAGCATCCACGGCCGTCCTGGCACGGTCGTCCTTGACCCAGGGGCTCGGTTCGGAGTACTGGAAATTTTTCAGGCGGAAAGCCATGTAGCCGGAAACTGCGAGCGGCAGGTCGTCCTTGCCGAGCAACGTAGATTCCATGTTGTTGGACATCGTGTCCAAAGCCGCATGAAGGGAATCGAGCTGCAACTGCGGAGGAAGCGCCCACGCCGCGCCGAGGCAAGAAACGAGTAAGATACTAGATACTGATTTGCGCATAAAATCCTCTTAAATCTCGTTGCGGAACGGATAGTAAGCCGGGCCTTCGTACGGCTTGCCGTGCTTCTTGATTACGATATCGTCTATCCAGACCTTGAAGGATTCGTTTTCATCCTTGCGGACTTCGAGACGGAAACCCTTGAACTTGTCCCAGGCGAACGGGAGCATCACTTCGCGCGTGTTCTTGGCATCCCAGTAGACACCCGTATTACCGAAGAGCTTCAGCGGAATGCTGAAATGCTTCCATTCCGTGGTAATCTCGCCAAGACTCTTGGAGCGGAGCTTGACCTGCAGGGATTCGCCACCGCTCTTCACACCATCGTCCACCAGCACAAACAAGGCGTTCTCGCCGCCCTTTGCACCCTTGATCCAGAATTCAAGGACACCCTCTTCGAGGTACGGGGTCAAGTCCACGGAACCGGCGATACAAATAGCCACACCGGAATAGTCACTTGCAATAAGTTCGATTTCCATGGAAAGAGCGCCTTCCATGGCATACTTGTCCGTAAGAACCGGCTCGGGGTTTTCACGGGGATACTGATAGGTATATCCACCACCACGCGGAATAGCTTCACGCATAACAACCGTGACAACTTCCTTATCGGGGCGGAACGGCTTCGCAGGCTTCTTCACGAAGCGGGACTGGTCACGGTCGCGATAATCACTGAACCCGTAACCTGCAAAAGAAGAAGAGGCGAGGACCAGTGCGGCGAGGGCACCTGTCCAGACGGCTTTTTTCAAATTTCCATTCATATAGGTACAAGTCTCCATATTCGGATTGGCTACAATATAGCTTGTTTTTTGACCAATTGAATTTGTATAGCAGAAAAATGTGACGGATTTACAGAAGCAAGACGCGCTTAAAGGCTGATTTTTGAGGCCCAAATCATGGTTACTTACGTAAACACTTTATTTTGGGGATTTTTCCCCGTAACCTTTTTAATTTAAGTATTTTTACAAAGAGCCCTAATGGAGGATGTACCATGAAAAAAAGTTTACTTTTGCTTTTTGCGATTTCTGCTATTTTGGGCATGTCAGGTGCCCTCGTTGCATGCGACGACAGCAGTGCTCCTCCAGTGGCTCCGACGGACAATAACGACGAATCGAAGGTCACCGCCATTCCTGTCGACTATTCTGCCGGACGCGCCATGAACAAGAGACTCGGCAAAGGAATCAACCTCGGCAACTCCTGGGATTCCGACGGCAAGGATGATGGTGGTTGGGGCAACCCTATCAAAGATGAAGACTTCAAGATAATCAAGGAAGCCGGTTTCAATTCCATCCGCCTTCCTGTGCGTTGGCAGAAAAATTCCAATTACGAGACTCATACCGTTGACCCGGATCGTCTCGCAGGCGTCAAGGAAGACGTCACGCTAGCCATCAACGAAGGGCTGGTTGTGCTTCTCGATTTCCATCACTACGTCGAATTGAACGCCCTTGCGGGGGGAGCCCAACGCAAAAAAGGCGATTCCGTAGCCCTTTTCCAGGCCGAAAAGACGCATTTCATCGAGCTTTGGCGTCAAATCGCCACAGAATTCAACACATTCCCCGATTCCATGATTGCGTTTGACATTTTCAACGAGCCGACCATTACAAGCACAGAAACGCTCAACGACGTACTCCTCGGTGCATACCAGGCCATCCGCGCGGCCGCTCCGAAAAAGACCATTATGTTTGAGTCCAGCGGTTATGCGAAATTCGCCCAAATTACTGCACTCAAACTCCCGCAAGACGGAAACATCATCTTCAGTGGGCACTATTATGAGCCTTACACATTCAGCCACCAAGGCCACAGTTATAGCTGTATAGGTGATGCGGCCTATTCGAACAAGGCCGATAGCGACTTCAAAGGATATACGGCCACGGCCAAAGAACTCTACCCCGATGTGAACGGCACGGATTACATTCCCATGAACATGGGGGAATTCGGGATTTCGGGCGGAACGAACCAAGCAACAAAAAACAGATACGTCTGCGAAGCCGACCAGCCACTCCCATCTGCATCGGCAAAGGCCCAGTGGGCCAAGGAAACCGTGGAAGCCGCAAAGAAATACGGGATGTCGTACCACTATTGGGGATTCACCAAAGTCGGCGGGTTCGAGGCATACGATCGCCAAAATAGCACATGGTATTCGGGATTCCCGAAATCGTTGATTAACTAGGGATTGTCACTAAAAATCAGGGGCGTATAAGCGTCCCGGACCAATGATCGTCGAAAAAGGTCTGGAACAAGGGTTCTGGGCCTTTTTTCAATTCTTCGACAACCTCGGCAATCGGGCGACTGCTCCGGTACAATTCGTGGAAAGCGCGGGAAAGGGCGTCGATACGGGAAGGCGGAAATTCGTTTACATGTAAACGAAGGGCATGGAGGTTCAAGCCACCCCATTTAGGCGGAATGCCGAAAGCCCTGCTGGCCGGCGGCACATCGCGGTCCACCTTGAGCGTCCCGCCCACAAAGGCGTAGGCACCGACCTGGTTGCGCTGCTGCACCCCGGTCACGCCACCAAGCGTCGCATATTCGCCAATGCGCACATGCCCCCCGAGCTGGCAACCGTTGGATATGACCGCATGAGTCCCTATTTCGCAATCGTGGCCCACGTGGGCATACGCCATAATCAGCACTCCATCGGCAATGCGGGTGCAACCGCCCCCCTGAACCGTACCACGATTGAGCGTACAATATTCGCGAATAATACAGTTTTCCCCAATTTCAAGGCAAGTGGGTTCCCCGGCATACTTGAGGTCTTGCGGGGGAGCTCCGAGAACGGCTCCGTCGTACACGTGGGTGTTAGCGGCAATGGAGACCCCGCCATACACATGCACGCGGCTCTCGAGTATAACTCCCGGGCCGATTTCGGCACCTTCGTCCACCAGGCACCAGGGCCCGACCGAGGCGGACTCGTGGACTTTCGCTAGGGGGTGGACAAATGCGGAAGGATGAAGCATGCGGTAAAGATAGTAATTAGAGGCGGTGAGGGCGGCACTTCGTGCCTTTGAGCTATGAGGTCGCGACCTTCGGTCGCTTTGAGGTGTGAGGTAGATAGTGGTTAGTAAACTGTGGTTGGTGGTTAAGGAAAACTTGTCATTGCGAGGGGCGTAGCCCCGAAGCAATCTCGATCAGAGAATCTAGAGACTAGGATCTAGGGGCTAGGGAGAAATATCACGGCTTCGCCGTCTTATATTGACGCACGAAGTGCGTGATTCTTTTCACTAGCCTCTATTCTCTAGTCTCTCGAAGCCTCACCGCTCATCGCTCATGGCTCACTGCTCATTGCTCGTGCCTTTGAGGTGTGAGGTCGGTCGCTAACGCTCCCTTTGAGGTGTGAGGTGCGAGGTAAGTAGGATATGATTAGGGGTTAGAATCTAGGATCTAGAGACTAGGGAAAAATGTCACGGTTTCGCCGTCTTATATTGACGCACGAAGTGCGTGATTCTTTTCACTAGCCGCTAGTCTCTATTCTCTAGTCTCTCAAAGACTCATTGCTCACAGCTCGTGCCTGTTTACTATATTTCGGCTTATGGGTGGAACCATCATCGCAAGCCTTACCGCGCTCTATGCGCTCCTGTTCCTATTCTTCATAATAGGGCTTGTCCGCACGCACCGTTACAAGGGCCCCAAGGCAACCCCGAGCGTCTCGGTCGTGGTGCCGATGAGGAACGAAGAGGAATTCGCACAGCGCACCTTGGAAGCCCTCGCCGAGCAGGACTACACCGGTGAATGGGAAGTCATTTGCGTCGACGACCGTTCGACCGACAGCACCCGCGAGATTCTCGAGAAATTTGCCGCCACGCACCCGCGCTTCCGCGTACTCAGCCTCCCGGCCGACCTGCCGCAAATTGCAAGCCCCAAGAAGCGCGCCCTCGAAAGCGCATTCAAGATTGCCAAAAACGAAGTGCTCCTGACGATGGATGCCGACTGCATCCCGCGCAAGAGCTGGATTACCGCGATGGCAGGCCGTTTCGTGGACGGGGTCAGCATCGTGCAGGGGCCCAAGCAGAACAACGGCACCCGTTCCATGCCCCACCTTTACCAAAAGCTCGAAACACTCGGCTATACCGCGATGGAAGCCGCCGGGTTCAGCCTCGGGCACCCGATTGTCGCATCCGCCGCCTGCCTTGCCTACAAGAAGGACCTATTCTTCCAGGTCGGAGGTTTCGGCGACCTCATCAACCTCTCGAGCGGCGACGACGACATGCTCATCCATAAGATGATGAAGGTCCCGGGCACCAAGGTGTGCTACAACCTCGACAAGGACGCCGTTATCGAGACCGCTCCCGTGCACACGTGGAAGCAACTCTTCAACCAGCGCGCCCGCTGGAGCAGCAACGGCACGAACTACGAGAGCAAGGCCTATGTCCTGCTTCTCACGCTCATCTACACATACTACATCTGGATGTTCGTGAGCCCGTGGTGCGTACTTTTCCTGGATTTCCCGTGGCAGTGGTGCGTATTCAGCATCTTGCCCAAGATTGTCGTGGACTTCGTCTTTTTGAGCATCGCCTCGTGGAAGTTACATTCCAAGCGGCGCATGTTCGCCTTCTTGCCGGTGGAACTCATTCAAATCCCGATGATTGTCTTCTGCGTACCCGCAGGTATCACCGGCATGTTCCGCTGGAAATAAAGCGCCCTACACCAATTACTTATAACTTATATGCCTTCGCAGTCCCAAGCGACGTAATATTGAAATAGCCCTTCGATCCATCTTTTTCTTGCATCCTGAATATAATCTTGACTAACTGTGTGGACGCTTGTTCACCCGTAATACGGCCTCCTTGGCCCCATTCTTCTTGCTCAAAGTCGCTCCATAAGTAACATCTGTTTGTTCCGAAACTGCTCTTGGGCAACCGAACCATAGGCACATCATATTCTAATGTCTTATTGACCGAGTCTCCAAGATCCAGCAATATCGCAGGAGCAACACTCGCTGTATACTGGATACAAATACCTTCCCAATTCGAAACATCAACAGCAATATCCTTTCCGTTAGAGTCAAGCCCCACCAGGAAAAAACCAATTACTACAAACGGATCATAAAGAGCACTCCCGTCCAATTGGAACTCGCCACACAAGCCATAGCAATAATCAATTATTGGATCTAGGGAAGCTTCATCGTATGCCGTTCCGGGAAGTTCCGGCCAAATAATTCTTGACTCTCCACCGTCTATGGAATCCGTATCCGTAAACCATAAACCTACATCTCTATTTTTCCACTTTTCCCCCGCATAAACATCCGTATTCACAGCATAGAGATCCCCATACCACAAATCAGTAAATAGGGCGGGAGCAGAAATAGGAGAAACATCAGCGCAGCAATTCTTATAGGAACTTGAAGATAGCGTGGCGCTCGCACTTGAATTGCTGGAGGATGACACGGGCTCTATATTAATTTCCGAATATTCAGAAGACTCTGGACTCTTGTCGGCAGAAGACGAACTGCGCACTGCATTCTTTTTTTTCGAACTGGAGGAAGGCTCATCCCATTCTTCCGAACCGGAAACCTCATTTTGTTCTTCTTGGTCGGAGTCCTCATCACGTTCTTCCCGATTAGGCTCATCCGAGTTCTCTTCAATATTCTCACTATGCAAAGCTTCCCAAAATGACGGCCCAGCCGAAGGTCCATCATTGCTCTTGTCATCTGAACAAGCCCAAAGCGCAAACAGGCCACACAAAATAAGGAGTTTCTTTTTCATATAGCCCCACCCCAAGAATCAGTTGTTCTTGACGCAGCGGACGGAGCCGCCTTCGTTCTTGTAGCCGGCATCGAAATACAGCATGTCTTCAGTCAGCGTCCAGTGGTAGGCATCGTAGGTGTTGCCAATTCCTTCTTCGGCGCTCCAGAATCTCGCCGCCGTGCCCAGTCCCTCGTAATTGCTGATCATGTCGCGGCTACCGCTCGGGATGGCGGCAAAGCCCGATGTGTTTTCGCCGTTGGGGGTGGTATCCCCGTCCTCGGTTTCCCAGCCGGAAGCGGCCTTGAGCGCCTTGCCTACATTTTTCCATGCACAGACATCGGCTTCGTTGCAAGTATCCTGGACGGCTTCGACCGCCTTGGCCAAGGATTGCCATTCTGCGTTTGTCGGCACATGCCAGCCCGCGGGGCAAATGCCCTGGTGATTTTTCTTGAGCTTGGACGAATAGCGTTCGGACTTGAACTTGTCGGGAATATTCATCGCGCCAAGCCAAGTGTACAGGCGCCCGTTTGTCTTGCACAGGGTAAATCGGTCGTCGTAACAGAACGATTGCGGCGTAGCGTAGTTCAGGTTTTCCGCCATCCAGACCTGGTCTCCAATCCGGACAGTCTTGTAGACTTTCCCGTCACGGGTGTCCTTCAGTTCTTCGGGAGCAGGTTCCGGAGCCACGGTTTTCGGTGCGGCAAACGCAACGCCTGTCGCAAGGCAAAGCAAGAAAAGGGCCGAGTACTTCATGTCGATAAAGATAAGTTAATTTCTTTCGCCCAGGCAAGCGCATCCGAAATATTTTTGATTTCGCCATCCAGTTGCAACTCAAAGCTCCGCTTGATAATGACCCCCATCTCCTTTCCTGGTTTTACACCCATGTCCATGAGCATTTTTCCGGTCAAGTAGGGCTGAGGGGCATCATCGTACACACCGATTTCGCGGGCAGCAGCGGCCAATTCGGCAGCAAAACCGCTTTTTTTGAGCATAATTTCAGGAGTCGCCTGCACAAGCAGGCAAAGCAACTTGAGCCCGCCCAGGCGAACAGAGAGGCGCCGGAGTTCCGGTGCAGGGGGCACATTTTCAAAGTCGAGCCTACCGTAGCAAGCGAGGATTTCGGGAACCTTTTTCAGCAGATGCGTTTCGTTCGTGATACGCATAAGGAACTTTTCGGCAACCGATTTCACGCTCTCCGGAGCGACGCAGGCAAGCGCATTCCCCGAAAGCAATGCAGCAAAAGCCCATTCCGCACACGCATCCCCATCCAATGCGGAGGGATTCTCCTGCAAAACCGACTCACGGATAGCCACCATGTTATCTAGCAAGCATCCGAGCACGTCCCAAGATCCGGCAAAAGGTACAATTTCAGGGAAAAAACCGTCCAAGCCAATATCCAGGAAAGCTTTCAGGCCCATCGAGGGCTTACCCGGCTTCAACAGCCATTTCTTGAACTCCTCGAAAAGGCGCTCCACCGAAAGGTCGGCCAGCGAAAGCGTCCTGCATAAATCGACCGTCTCGGGTGCAAGCGAGCACTCGAAACGGCTCGCAAACTGTACCCCGCGCAATATGCGCAGCGAATCCTCGACAAAAGCGGGGCCCACATGGCGCAGCACATGCGCCTTCAAGTCGTCGATGCCGCCATAGGGGTCGCAAAGAGTCAAATCGGGCAGTTCCATGCCCATCGCGTTGATAGTAAAATCGCGACGGAGCGCCGCCTCTTTAAAAGAAAGCTTCTCGTCGGTATGCACCACGAAACCGCGGTGGCCGTAACCCACCTTGCTTTCGGTCCGCGGGAACGAAAAATCAAGCGATTCGCCCTTCATCGCAAGGTGAATCACCCCGAAGGCCTTCCCCACCAAGTTCGTCCGGCCATACTTCTTGAGAATCGGCACCAGCTCTTCTTGGCCGATATCGTAGACCTCGATGTCGTAGTCCCGGCAATCCCGCCCTAAAAGGGCATCCCGGACCCAGCCCCCGACCAAGAATGCGCGCCCGCCCGCCTCACGAATATCGTGGACAATATGCAATAGGCGCCCCGGAAGTTCCGGAGTGTACGTTTCGCCGGAAAGGGTTGTAATCGTGGCCATAGAATCCATTATCAATGAATGAGGATAAACTTGCCCTTCTTTTTCCCAGAAGAGTTCTTGACAACATACCAGTAAACACCCGGTGCGGCAATATTGCCTCTTTTGGAAAGCCCGTTCCAATCCACGGAGCCACCCTTCGTTTCGCTTTCGTTAAAAGACCGCACTAAATGACCAGCACGATTATAGATAGAAACAACCGCATTTTCACCAATATTGTCAATAGTGATGCAACGATGTTCTCCCAAACGGAACGGATTCGGATATGCGATAATATCGTGCTTGACAGAATCCGTTGATTCATCCGAAACGTCTCGCAAGTCACTCCGACCATACATGGTAATGCCCGTCTCGTGCGAGAACCAGGCTTCGCCCAAAACAGGGTCAATGGCGATATCAAGGACTTCGTTAGAAAGCAACCCGTTCTTGACGGTAAACTGCTTTGCCGTGAGCGTATCCTGCGTAACCCCCTTGCGAGTCAGGCGGTACACCCCTTGACCAATCGTACCAATCCAAAGATTTCCTTGCACGTCAAATTCCAGAGACGTGTATTCCGCTCCAATAACCCCCTTCACGACTTGCGGAGCCTTGATCGTATCCTTGTCGGCATCCCCCATGTCCCAATATGCAATCTGATCCTTTGTCACCATCCAAAGGTAGCCCCCCTTTTTGTCGTAGGCCATATCAACAGGAGAGTCCTTAAAAGTCGAGGGGATAACTTTTTCGCTAACAATTTCTAGGCGTCCGCCCCGCTTCGAAGGGTCTGCAATGCGAAAGACTTCCAAAGCACCTTCAGATTCATAAGAAGCCACTTTACGGCCAGCCACCATTACAAGCCAGTCCGAAGAGCCCTCTATCGGCGTCGCGATAATAGGCCCGGAAAAGTCAGTTTTTCCCACATGGTTCGCGCAACTAAACTCACCGTCTTTCGTCACATAAATCAAGTCAAAGCCTCCAACGGTCGATGCCGTCGTCAGGAATCCCGACGAATCCGGTGCAATGGTAGAACCTGCAGTTACAATGTAATCCTCATGTTTTCTATCATACCCGTGGTAGCATCGATTCTTATCCTTGGCAGAACTACTGATCAGTTTATGGCCGAATTCAGAGAAGAGGAAGAACCCGGTACCCCATATGTGGTAAAAAACATTGTCGGGCGGAAGGAACGAAAGGACCTTCATCCTGTTGGACAGAGATCCCGAACCATTCATATGACCTTCGTCCACAATCGCCCTGTACTGCCAGACATGGTCCACCGTATGGGATATTACCCCATCAAGAGAAGCCGCGATGATGCCACCACCCGCCTTCGGGCGCACTTCATAAGTCCCATTCAACGTAAAATTGCTGATGGGGGAAAAGTCCGTAGCCGTCTTCTTTTTTAGGTCGTACCTAGAGACAAAATATTCACCAACCAAGTACGCATAAGACTTGGTCAGTCCAATCCAAAAGACATTGCTTAAGCCATCTTGGTAAAAGAGCTTATCTGTCACGGGAACTCCCTTCACCATGATTTCAGACGAATCCTGCGCCGTAGTGGTCAACTTGCCGTCATCGTCCCATTCCCATTGACCTCTCACCGAGAAGGTTTTCAAGGCATTCCCCTTCCAAGCAATTGTTCGGATAATTTCTCCTTCGCGTTCAACACTCCATGATTCAGGATCGACAAGGCGGATATCCTGTTCAATGTTGTCCCAATCGATGTAGCGTTTGTAGAGCGTCGTCCCCACAGAAACATAGAGAGTATCCTTATGGACACTCAGCGCCTGGACCGGAGTCGACAGCAAAGAATTCTTGCCAACCTTGTTGATCGTCAAGATAGAACGACGTTTCTTGATATCAAAAAAAGCAAGACGGTCTTCGAACGCAAGAACAAGGAAGGTCTTGTATCCTACAACCATGTCCTGAATAAGGCGCACTCCATTCGAGACATAGGAGCGATTGATCACATTCCAATATTCCTTTTCGATATTCCATCCGGCAATCAAGCCATATTCGGATACTGCAAAAATACCCGCTTTGCTTAGAGTCAACGCATAGAACGACGATGTCTCCAATCCGTCTACCGAGGAAAAGAGGTAATCAGCATCCGGAGAGAGGAACCGAATGCCCGATGCCGTAGCCAACAAGACCCCTTCACCATAGGTGAGGCCTGAACGCACCGGATAGGGGCTACCGTAATTTCGCCATACATCGGCCGAAAACGAGGGCATCGCCAACGCCAGGAGCAAGATAAGATACGCTAAAAACTTCACAAAACAAAATTACGAAATTTTGCACCTGCAAAAAAACACATCCCCCAAAAAAGGTCCACATACATGGGCTATCCGGCCTAGTTCATCCAAGACGGCGGTATATCCGAAATCTTCGCAGCCGCCCTCATTTTTTCCTTGGCCTTCGTCTTGGCCTTCGCGACCTTGTTGGGTGTAAGCCCGAGCGCAGAGCAAACCTCCCTAGAAACAAACCCTTGGAGAGATGTAAGCTCCAGAATCTGTTTTTCCAACGGAGAAAGAACGTTAGACAACCGTTTTATGCAGCTTTTGCTAACATCTTCGACCCCGAGTACATAGTTCGAAACGACATTCTCATCAAGGTCGGCATTGTAGACACCCGGTTTTTCCATCAGGTGCGAAAAGGGAGTTTCCCTGCCCCGGCGACGTTTCTGCTCTATGTAGGTATTCATCAACACACTATGCACATAAGCCATGAGGGATTCAGGACTCTCGATATTGCGGACGTTCTTGATCAGCCTATAGAGAGTCATCTGACAAAGATCGTCGGCTTCATTTTTCGTTTTACAAATCCTATAACACTCCTCTCTTACCTTTTGCACTAGAGACAATGCCATTCCTTTTCCCCTAATGAAGAGGGCCTTTTCCGACCTCAGTTCCTCAAAAACGAGAAGAAACCCACAAATGCGTCACACATTTGTTCAAAGTTCTTTTTCCGTCGCTATCAGGTTGACGTTATTCTTTGGGAACTAAAAATTTTGGAACCGCCCTGATTCGTAGTCCATATATCAAATGCGATTAGCAAATTTTTATATTTTCTAATGCGCTCACATCCCATGTGCAAAATATATGAAAAAAACTATGATTTTGACGAATAATATATTTTTACGCAAGCCAAAATTGCTTATTTGGAATCTTTTGGCCATTTGCCTTTTTTTATTTAACATTTGCCATGCTGAAGAATTCAACATGAACAATATGCCCCCTCCGGACATGTCCATGAACTACTCCGCAGGCAAATTGCAAAAGGGGTCCAGCGTCACGGTTTGGATTACCATCCCCGACAACTGGCACGTGAACGCGAGCATCGCCGCTGACGAATTCCTCAAGCCCTCTTCCATCGAAATCGCAGCGTTAGGCGTACACTTCGGCGAGCCCAAGTGGCCCGAACCTATCAAGGAATACAGCGAGGCGCTCGACCTTGAAAACCTCGTGTTCAAAGGCGAGTTCAAAGTCGTCCTCCCCGTAGACAGCGTCGAAGCCGATTACGACACGCTCACCACCAACGTGACCTTCCACTACCAGGCCTGCGACAATTCCATTTGCCTTGCGCCCGCGAAAAAGACAATCAAGATGGGCGAACTCGGGTTGAACAGCCGCCAGGGCAGTTCCTTAAAAAAAAACGAAAATGAGATAGGGACGGTACCGCAAGAAGGCGCCCCTGCCGGAATCCTCGCGCTGCTCCTGTTCGCCTTTATCGGCGGAATCATCTTGAACCTGATGCCGTGCGTGTTGCCGGTGCTCTCGCTCAAACTCTTCAGCCTCATCAAGCAGGCGGGCGAAAGCCGCGGACGGCTCCTCGCCTTGGGAGGAGCCACGACGGCGGGCATCCTCGCAAGCTTCTGGGTCCTCGCCGCCGTCGTCGCCGCCGTCAAAGCCGGCGGCGGGTCCGCCGGCTGGGGCATGCAGTTCCAGAGCGCAGGCTTCATCGCCTTCATGACCGTCATTCTGACCGCATTCGCCATGAGTTTCTTCGGCGTGTTCGAGATATGGCTCCCGTGGAACGCCACTACCAAGATGGATGCCGCCGGGCACAAGCACGGGCTCGCCGGGGCCTTCTTTACCGGCGCCCTGCTTGTCCTCTTGAGCACCCCGTGTTCTGCGCCCTTCCTCGGCACAGCTATGGGATTCGCCTTCGCTCAGAGCACCCCGGTATTGTTCCTCTTCTTTACCGCCGCCGGGCTCGGGCTTGCCCTCCCCTATATTTTGGTGAGCGCCTTCCCCAAGGTTCTCAAGGTCTTCCCCAAGCCAGGCGCCTGGATGGTCCGCCTGCAAAAGGTCATGGGAGTCTTGCTGCTCGCGAGCGTCGCCTGGCTCTTCTGGATTGTGAATGAACAAGCCGGGCTCTCCGGCGTCGGGATATTCGCCATCATCGCCGTCATGAGCGTCGCTTGCAGCGTGCTGCTCGGCAAGTTTGCACCACCGGTAACCGCGTTCACCCGCGAAGTCGCTGGCATCGCCCTCGCCGTCATTGCGCTGTTCTCGATATGGTTCGGGATTGTCGCCCCCGAATACGAACGGGCGGCTAGCGAAAAATTCAACGCGCGCCTCCAGGAACAAATGACCGAAGACGGATGGTTCCGATACACCCCTGAACTGATTGAAGAATTTGCGAAAGCGAAGCGCACCGTGTTCATCGACGTGACCGCCGACTGGTGCCTCACCTGCAAGGCGAACGAAGCCGCCGTGCTGAGCGGCGAAAGTTTCCGCCGCGCCATGGACAGCCTGAACGTCGCCCTTGTCAAAGCCGACTGGACACGCGAGACCCCCGAAGTGAACGCATTGCTACAAAGCATGCAAAAATCAGGAGTGCCCGCCTACGCAATCTACCCCGAAGGGGATGCCACAAGGCAAATCGTACTGCCGGAATTGCTGACCGCAGCGGGAATTGTGGAGTTAGTAGGAAGTAGACAGTAGGCAGTAGACAGTGGTTAGGAGCTATGAGGAGTGAGGTCGCTTCGCTCTGAGGTATGAGGGCGCTCGCAAGCTCGCTTTGAGGTGTGAGATAGTAGGAAGTAGACAGTAGGAAGTAGGAAGTGGTAATCTCCGAATTTGACTTTTTTACTGCTTACTAATCATCTGAAAACTCATCGCTCGTGCCCCGAGCCTCGTGCCTAAATAGTAAACAGTGATTGGTGGTTAGGAAAGACGAACAGGAAAAAGACATAAAATCCTTGAAACGTGAGTCAAGAACTATTTTTCGTAAGAACATCGGCGGGAAAATGGTCCTTACAAATACAACCCGAATCGGACATCGCACTTGACTCCAGCGAAGTCCGCATAGTTCATCCACACGGCACACCCGGTGCTCACCCCGTTGATTAGCACATCTTCGTCTTCAATAATATTCCTGCGATCTTGCAGGGTATGTTCGTAACGGCCCCCCAACGAATAGTGATATAACGGCTGGATGTCATCATCGCTATCAAACGGTTCATAAGACGTTACACCGACTCCTACTTCGGGAGCGATTTTCCAGATGCCGTTCATGTCGATAGGCGGCCTGTAAAAAATGTTCGCATCAACAAGTGCCGCCGATAAATTTGCGCCACCACCCAGCGACATAAAAAGTTCCCCAAGCCGAGAAACAAACCCCCAAACAAGTTCCGCACCGCTCGTGACCTCTTTTTCTTCAGCTAAAAAAGGCATGGTCAAGGCAATTCCCAAGTAGCCCGTCTTGTATGCTCGATTCTTCTCGCGCCAAGTTCTCCGAATTTCTTTAACGCGAAGCGCATTTTCCTCATTTTCGCGCTTGTGAATTTCACCTTCGCGCTTTTTACATTCATAATCGTCGTCTTTACATGAAAGCACCTCGTTAATAATTTCTCCCCATCCAAGAGAAGAATCCTTATCCGCAGAGTCTGCCCACGCTGGGAAAACAAACATGCTCACGCATATCAAAATCAGCCGCAATAAGGCATAGTCACAAATCTTTTCAGAGCCCGGCATAACTTCCGCATCCTACAAATCAAAGACCTTTTCCATGTACACGCACTGGAACGTGTCATGGTGCGGTGTGCCGTTTTCGTTAAAACTATACCCTAGCTTTTTGTAGAAGTCCTCGACACCAACGCGACTTGATACGACCGCCTTGCGGTATCCTGCTTCTCGCATCCACTTTTCGGCCTCGGCGACAACGGCCTGGCCCAAGTGCTGGCCTCGGTATTCCGGCAACACCACGACACGCCCGATTTCGGCCACTCCCTCGTGAACTTCAAACCAGCGGCAGGTGGCAACAGGGTAAATATCGTCCAGCGCAAGAATGTAATGGCAGTTCTCGCCGTCGTGCGAATCTATTTCGGCATCGAGCGGAATCTGGTGTTTGCGCATCATCGCCTGGATACGCACGTAGTACGCACCGGCCCGTTCACATTCCTTTGTCACTCTAATAATTTTCATTCATCCAGAATATAATAAACTTGGTTATAACCAAATTTTATCAAGCATACTTCGTTTCTATTTCTTCTTCGGAGCAGGCAGCTCCGGCAACATTGCGTCAAGCAGGCGAACCAGAAAATCGTTATCTTCTATCTGCACGTTTGTCACGCGGAGCATGGGCTTCGCGCCTTCATAGGGCAGCTGCTTCTTTGCGCCCGGCAACATCGTGAGAGCCGCAGCCACGGGCTTTACCAGCAAGCGGTCATCGTAAATCCCGCCGAAAATTTTCCCGTCGGCATACAGAATGTACTCCCCCATCATCTTGCGGGTGGTCACGCGCAGTTCGCCCTTGAACTGCTGCAAAACGTGGTCACGAAATTTTTCAGAACTCGGCATAACTATTTACTCCACTTTCGTCCAGTCAATTTTGTCGTCGATATGTATTGTATCGCTTGGATTATACACTCGCAGCGAAACCCCATCTGAACGGTTCACTGTGTTTTCTGCAGATGGGTCCGGCATCCTTGTATTTTGGTATGTCTGGACATCTCGCCCTTCTTTCACCATGCGACGGTCATCCGGCGTATTCCCGACTCCATCAATCACATGGCAACCGCGCGGATCGTTGCACGCACAACCGGTCAAAAGCAAAAAAGCTATAACACAAACAAGTTTCATCGTTTCAAAAAAATAGATTTTTCCGCACACAAAAAAGACATAGCCCCTGCAAAATCAACAATTTCACCGGAATCGATTCATATTCCAAAAATTAATTTGTATATTCTCTTCATGCTCAACTATGTATTTCTTATCCTCGCCATTGTCGCAGAAGCGGCCGGTACCACGCTCCTCAAGATGTCGGAGCAGTTCACCAAACTCATCCCTTCCATCGCCTCGCTCGTCTGCTACGTGGCGTCGCTCTACCTGCTGAGTCTTTGCTTGCGCACCATCCCCATCGGCATTGCTTACGCCACCTGGTCGGCACTCGGCATTGCTCTCATTACAATAAGTGGCATCTTCTTTTTCAAGCAGATGCCCGATTTGGGAGCCATTGTAGGGCTCATTCTAATTGTTTCCGGCGTTGCCGTGCTGAATCTATTTTCGAAGATGGATATTCACTAGATTTTTTCTAGTCAACCATCAATTCTTCAAATGAGATTTTTCCGTCGCGATAGTCCTTGCACGGGCCAATCATCTCATCATAGACCGACTTTCGAGATGCATCCGTCACGCCTTTCTTGACCAATTTTTCCACCTGAACCAAGCGGCTTCCGTTGCATTTGCTCTCTGATTTGACGACATCTCCATAAAGTTCCTTATCAAGATCATCTTCGTCGTCTTCGTCATCATCCGTGTTCAAATAAGATTCACAAAGGGATTCACTGCCGTAGTCCATTTCCATGACGCTGTTCGTAATCATCGAATCCCCTTCAAAGGTCACATCGCCTTTCATGAGGAAATTTATTCCGGCAAAACTTCCAGTCATGTTCATTTTCCAGAAGTTATCCGTCAAATCGCCTTCACAAACTACATCTGCATTGCTCTTGGACGCATCCATATTTGATAACATATTCAGCATTGCCAACAAATCTTCCTTGGTCAAGCCCGATCCCGCAAGAGCATCATTCAAATCTTCGGAAGGAATCGCTTCAATCACCTTGTCAAAGCCCGCAGTCGGGATCCAATCTCCATAAAGGCATGTCCATTGCACATTCTGGCCCATGCAGACACCCGTCTGCACTTCACCATTTTCACATTCTCCATTGGATACAGGAGTTGCACTCCCACCTTCGTCCAAATTCCCCATTTTCGTTTCGAGAGCCCTGAGAATCTGAATCTGTTCCGCAGATAATCCTTCTCCATTAATATTAATGTTGGAGGCATCGGCTGTTTTAACTATTTTCACCTCTTCCGTAGTGTCTGTGGAAGTTTTGCCTTTATCAGCAACTTTTTCACTCGAACTAGAATCCTTTTCTACTTCGGTAGCGAGCTGTTCCTGCCCAGGATTGGAGTTGTCGAATACGGCTTCGTTTGCATCAGACGACGACGAACCGCTATCGCAAGCAGTCAGTGCGAAAGATACCGCAAATGCGGTTGCGAAAAGTTTGAATTTCATAACAGGCCTCCTATGATATCTCACCTACCGGAAATATACATTTTCCCCGGTAAATGTAGAATCGCTAGGAGTGGTGGGTAGCACTTTTATGGTGTTCTTGCAACCAGGTTTCGAAAGATTCCATGCTTTTTTCTTTCCTGTACCCAACAAAAGGTTTTTCCTGGTGAAACTTTGTTTTCCAGCAAACATAAGCGAATGCAAGGACCGCAAGGCCAGCAATGCAGAACAACTTGATGTATTCCATTTCCATTTGTATTCCCCCAAAAATAACTCTTCCCCCAACAACGCACCTAAAATAGATTATCTGCTTCGCCAATGTCAATAAAATAAAGTTTTCTTTTGCTCCCCTATTTTCGTTTTTTTTCTTACGATTTTTTACCCCGTTTTTTTGCGCAAAAAACGCAAAAAAAAGACGGGGAATCGCCCGTCTTCTATTCCTGAACAACACCCTAAGGCTGTACAAATTCGAAAAGCGTGATTCCCGGAAGTTTGCCCTTGCGGGATATGAGATATTCCTGGAGAGGCTGCTCCACGACCTTCTTCCGAACCATCGAGGCATGGCGCAACCGGGGCTTATCGCCGGGGCGCAAGATGATAAAACCTGTGTGGGTTACGTCTATTTTTTCGGACTTGCCAACGAACGCAATGCCAGCAACCATCATGGGCCCTTTATACGCCTTTCTTGACCAATCCAAGGCCTTGGAGTACGGCAGGTAACGCAAGTCCATCATCGGGTCGGCGGCGGGTTTGCCATCCACCAAATACTTGAGCCTCTTGGATGCAAAGAATTCGTTCTTGGGCATCTTGCGGACAATGGAGGTATCACCAGGCATGGGCAACACCCTAGCAAACTTTCCTTCGCCCACCCAATCCATCATCATGTAATGTTTGCGGGTCGTAAAACCGATTTTGCCGTCTTTATAACGGATACGCTGGAGTTGCGAAAACAAGGAATCTTCGTCCGGGGCGGTGGCAAGCGCAAGCACGTGTTCCACAAAAGTCACGCAGTCCACGGAATCGAGGTAGACAAGAGGTTTGTTCTCGATAGAATCCAGGTAGCTTTCACCCATGGGGCCAAAGCTGTAGGGCCTGCCCATGAGGAGCCTGGAAAAATGGTCCAGTCGTTCAAAAAGCCCGCGCACATTTTGCGCATCCAGCCACATCTGTTTCATCTCCATCAGGGAGGCGTAATTGTCGCTCGTCGCCTTGACAATGCGAATCCAGAGCGAGTCGAGCACGGCCTTGCTGGCAGCATCGGTGTTGCCGCCCGTCTCGTTCAGGTACATGGCAACCGCGAGCGTGTCGCCATCCATCGGGAACACGTAACCCACCAAGGCGTGCGCCTCGGCAATAAACCCGGTCTTGAAACGGGTGAGCCACGGGTACTCCAGTTCGAGCATGCGCTTGCCGCCCGTGCCCACGCGGGGCCCGGCAAAACTGTTGATGTAGTAGCGGCCCTTCGAATGGCGTGCCATGGCACGCAGGAGTTTTGTCTCCGTCGAGGGCTTGAGCTTGTTCTTGGGAGAAAGTCCGCAACCATCCCATACCTCGAAATCGTCGGGACTGATTCCCATCTCGATAAGGAACCGGCGTTCGGCGGCACGGCCAGCGTCAACGCTGCCTTCACCTAAAACTTGCGCACCCATGTTCCTGAAAATCGTCTCGGCATGCAGATTCTGGCTGCGCTGGTTGATTTCGTCGAGCAAGCTCAGGAGCGGTGCCGAAGAATACGTGAAGTTCTTGATTGCAATGCCCGAAGGTATGGCCTGGTCTTCGACGAACACGATGCCCTCGTCGGCCAATGCGTGCATAAATGCCGCACGGAAGAACCCCACTGGGTTGCGTACAGGCAGCACCATCTGCGCGGAATCCACGCCCACGCCAATTTCACCACCAATCGTGATTTCGGGTTTGACCGGGTCCATCGCGTAAGTCCACTTGCGGCGTTTGCCTTTCGCAGTCGTGAGCCTGTTATTGATGACGACGTAGCCCACATCGGGAACAACCGAGACAATGCCGACATCGCCCGGTTTTGCACCCGGCTTGACACGCACCACCACGCAGTTGTCGTTGAAGCCGAGCGGAGCGATTTCGGCGCCATACCAAGCATCGTAAAAATTCTTGCGCCAGTGTTCTGCCTTCCACGGGCCCTTGTAATACGACGTATCCAAATCGAGGCGACCCCTGATGGTGTCAATCCCCATAGCCCGCAACGAATCCACCATGGCATAAAGCATGTGGAACGGGTCAGCAAAGTAGCGCCCAGAAATGTTCGGGTCACCTTCGCCACGGATTCCGAGCGCACCGGAGAACGTCTTCCCCTTCACGCTGCCGTTCAGCCTCATGACCGTCTTGGGAGCATAGTCCAACGGCAAGAAATGCAGCGCTGCCGCCGTGGTAAGCGTCTTGAGCGTACTCGCCGGGGTAAACTTCTCGGTGCCGCGGATGTTTGCAATCTCATTGCCGCTCCGCACGGAGCGCACCGAAAGCCCGTACCTCGCCCCGGGAACCACAGAATCCACATAGGCCTGGAATTCGGAAATGTCTATCGCCGAAAAAGCTTCTGCCGACAAGAAGAGGACAGCAAGGCATACCCCGAAAAAGACGCGCGTTCTCTCTACAATCCGCTTCACTTCGCCAATCTCAGGAAATCGTCAAAATAGCTGGGATAAGTCTTGTTCACGCAAGCGGGGTCCATAATCTTGATAGGGACTCCACCCAGAGCGACTAGGCTGAAGCACATCGCCATGCGGTGATCGTTGTACGTTTCGATAGTCGCCGGTTGCAACTGTTGCGGTGGCGTAATCAAGATGCTGTCGGAAGTCTCGCGGACCTCGGCACCCACTTTGCGCAGTTCCGCCGCAATGGCGGCAATGCGGTCCGTCTCCTTCACGCGCCAACTCGCAATGCCGCGAATGTTCGTGGCACCTTTCGCAAAAAGCGCAAGCACGGCAACCGTCATGGCGGCATCCGGAATATCGTTCAAGTCCAGTTCCATCCCGTGAAGTTCGCAACCGGAGCCATCACATTCAATCCAGTCGGGGCCGAGTTCAACCTTCGCGCCCATCTTGCGGAGGACATCCGTGAAACCGACATCCCCCTGGATACTGTCGCGGCCCACGCCGAGCACGCGCACCTTGCCTTTTGCAATGGCGGCGGCGGCAAGCGGATAGCTCGCCGAACTGGCGTCACCTTCCACATAATAATCGCCGGGAGAACGGTACACGCCCTTGGGCACATAAAAATCGGTCAGGCCGTCATGTTTCACATCGATGCCGAATCGGCGCATCACGTCGAGCGTGAGCAAAATGTACGGGGCCGAAATGAGTTCGCCATCCACGTGAATGTGCAACGGGGTTTCGCAGTACGGGGCGCAAATGAGGAGTGCGGTCAAGTACTGGCTCGAAATATTACCGCGGACACTGACATCACCGCCCTTCAAACCATGCGCGTGAATTCGCACTGGCGGGTAGCCTTCGCTTTCTTCGTAAGAGATATCGGCGCCGATAGACCTGAGCGCATCGACCAAGTCGCGAATGGGGCGTTCCTTCATGCGTTCTTCGCCATGGAGCAAGACGCTCCCCTCTCCAAGCGTCAACGCGGCACACAGGGAGCGCATGGCCGTGCCTGCATTGCCAAGGAACAAGTCCTGCACTTGTGGCGCAATGTTTATCGGGGCACCGCTGCCCACGACATACGCCTTGGAAAAATCGTCGGTAAAGACAATGTTGCCCCCCAGCTTGCAAAGGGCATCGCCCATGTAGCGGGTATCGTCGCTCTTGAGCAAGTTATGCAGACGGGTGTTTCCCTCGGCCAAAGCCGAAATCAAAAGGACCCGGTTCGTGATGCTCTTGGAGCCCGGCAAATACACTTCGCCGTTATAGGAGTGCAAGGCCGGCAATTGAAGGAAACTAGGGCGAAACTGAAAATCTTCCATGATTTAAAATTATACATTATTATCGTAACGTTAAATGATTATGGGATAAAATGGAACAAGGAATTACGACTAAAAGTTTCGAGGTCCGGTTTTCAGACTGCGACCACCATAGCCGCCTTAAGCTTTCGAACCTATTTCTCTTTATGGAAGAAACCGCCATCGCCGATGCCGAAAGGAACGGGTTCGGTCTCTGGAAGATGATGAGGGCCGGGTACACCACCGTCATCACGCGCATGAAGGTTCGCATTTTGCACACGCCCGTCTGGGGCGAGAAGCTCACCATTTCCACCTGGGCCAAGGAATTCTATAAAGACAAAGTCTGCCTCAAGGACTACTCTATCATGGATTCACAAGGCAACTCCATCGCGCAGGCGACTTCTTCGTGGCTGCTGGTGAACCTCAAGACCGGCAAGTCCGAGAACCCGGCGAACAGCCCGTTCCCCATACCGCTGCACCCCGGGAAAGACGCCCTCCCCGAGATGATGGACATCCTGAACCCGGAGATAGATCCGAAAATCGTCCACCAGGAACAGGCGCACTACAGCGACCTCGACATGAACAACCACGTGAACCACTGCCGCTACGTAGACTGGGTGATGGACGCGCTTGACAAAGACGAAATCAAGAATCGCCGGGTGCGTTCCATACAAATGAACTACATCGCGCAGGTCCCGCTAGATGCAAAGGTAAACATCGTGAGGTTCAAGAACACAAACCACCACGCCTACGTATTTGGCATGAACGCCGACGACATGACCCAGTGCCATTTCCAGGCACGCATCGGCCTCACCGACGGCTAAACGGGGCTTGAGCCGTCAATCCCGGCTATTGACCGGGACAACGCCGACGCCCTCCAACAGTTCAAAGGTCACGCTACCGTCCTGGTCAGTGCGGTACACCGCCGAGGAATCCCCCACGACATAAAAGAGCTTGCGCATCACCGGTGCGGCCGGGTGCCCGTAGGCATTTTTCGCACCGACGCTCACCACGGCATACCGCGGAGCCACCTGCGACAGGAACCCGATGGTGCTGCTCCCCGCCGACCCGTGATGCGGCACCTGCAAAACATCTGCACGGAGCGAGGGCGAATACTCCAGCAACCTCCGCTCGCCGGCAGAATCCAAATCTGCCGTTAGCAACACACCGTAACCACCATACTCCAGGAGCACGACCACACTCGCCGCGTTCTCGGCGAGCGGTTCGCCCTTGGGCGGCCATAACACGTCAAGCCGCGCACCGGGCGAGGCGGCACCGGAGCCCCCGTCCGCACTACCTAACCCGCGCATCCCAAGCACACTCCCGCGAACAACAGTATCCACAGGCAACTTGAACCGTGACGCCAGCCGGAGCACGCTATCACGAACAATCCCCGCATAGGTATCGGGCCCAACGTACAGCCGCCCCACCCGGAGCGCCCCCGACTCGACCGCACGGGCAAACTCCATAAAGCCGCCACCGTGGTCCCGGTGAGCGTGGCTCACCAGAACCCACTCCAGTTCACGGACGCCACGCGCCGCAAGCGTGTCCACGAGACCGGCCGAGTCCGGCCCCGTGTCGTACAGCGCGTAGCGCCCATCCTCTTCTAGCAACACGGCCAAGCCCTGCCCCACGTCGAGGAAGCTCACACGCAAGCCGGTTCGGTCGGAACCCTCCTCAGCATACATGCAACCAGAAAAAACGGCGCACAGCGCAAAGAAAGCGGCACTCCGCCGCAACCATAACCAGACAATAAGGAAAACCGAGAAAACAGAATCGCTCATACCCCTATAGACGTTTTTCCCGCCATTTTTGTCCACCCCACATCAAAAAAAACAACAATCCCCCATTCCCCACGCAAAAAAAACGCGGGCTTTTGCCCCCTCCCCCATTTTTTACTAAATTTTATGTTGAAAATCGGAGATTCTATGCAATTACCCAAATACAAAAAGAAAAAGCGCATCAAACTCAAGATTTGCCAGGAGCCTGGTTGCGGGCGCGAATTCTGGGGACACC
>JAEERM010000102.1 GCA_016285835.1 Fibrobacter sp. | reverse complement strand
TGCAGTCCTTGCAGAGTTCGAAAGAGTCACCGTGGTCGAGGTGGAGCACGATCTGCGGATTGGCGCAGCCGAGTTCCTTGGCGTATTCAACAGCACCCTGGGCCATGTAGCGGAGGATGGTGCCGTTTGCGTAGTTACGAGCACCCTTAGAGACCTGCATGATCACCGGAGACTTCTGCTTCACAGCAGCCTGCACGATAGCCTGCATCTGTTCCATGGTGTTGAAGTTGAAAGCCGGGATAGCGTAGCCACCCTTAACAGCCTTTGCAAACATTTCCCTGGTGTTCACCAGGCCGAGTTCCTTGTAAGAAACTGCCATTTGATTTACCTCTTGAGTGATTGGCGACCTAGGCCGCCGGTTTAAAGTTACGCGGCTAAATTTAGCAAATTCGCTTCCGTTTGGAAACACGGGAACGAAAAAATATCAACGTGGAATGGGGTGGCGGGGGCGCGCTCACTTGCGCAGCTTCGACATCGCAAGCAAGACCTCTTCGCGGAGTTTCCGGAGAACTTCCGGGTCGGGATTGTGCGGCGGGAGAGGGGGTGCCGTTTCAACTTTGATGGGTGCCTTGGTGGCGACCCGCTTTGCAACGTCGGCTTTTGAAATTTGCGAGACCCCTTCTGGCGATTCCTTGAGCATTGCCTGGATTGCCTCGACCATCTCGATATCGTGTTTTCGCCACGCCCTTTTCCCGGCCCTGTTCCGTGGGACGTGGAGAGACGGAATGACACTCTCCCAATATCGCAGGGTATAGTCCGGGATACCGGTCTTTTGGGATACTTCCTTTGTCGACCAGTAAACCTTGCTTATCTTGAGGTTTCCGTACTGCATGCGTTAAATAATATACTCTTGTGTCCGCAGCAAAGCAAGCCAAGTGCCCCCATTGGAGAGCCTATTTTACGTAACTCCTTATTTTTCAATATGTTATGCAATTTCCAATATAATACGGAAAGAAAGGAATATCTAGTGGAAAAAGCGACTTTCAAGGTTACGGGGCGTATAAATTTTGGAAAAATGCCAGCCTTATACGCCCTGTGGCAAAACAGGATTTCATGCGGGGCGTATAAGATGTTTGTTTCGCCGACTCTTATACGCCCTTTGGTGAATTTTTAGCAATTTTTTTTCAATTATGATGCCATTGACATTAATTTTGGACTGTTAAAGAGTCTTTGTAAACGATTTGGGGCGTATAAATTATGGAAAAATGCCAGCCTTATACGCCCTGTGGCAAAACAGGATTTCATGCGGGGCGTATAAGATGCTTGTTTTGCCGAGTCTTATACGTCCTTTGGTGTTTTTTCTCGCATCTTTTTGCAGTTCCTTTTTTTGCCGACGTTTTACATGCGTTTTCGCCTGCCAGAATATAGATTTGAGATTGAAAGGTCCCGAGGTCTTATGAAGTCGTTTTTTTCTATGGTAAAGATTGCCGCTTTGTTCTCTTTGGCACTCTCCTCTTTCGCTTTTGCGGAGGGCGGCGTCACGTACACACTCCATAAGTCCGCAAACCCGACCGCCGACGAAGAGGATGCCTACAGGCGCATCACTACCGTCATGGATTCGGCGGTCAAGCTGTACAATACATATTCGAACCTCTCCAAGTTCATCAACGTGTATTACTCGCCGGGAGTGCCCACGGCCGAGGCGAGCAGCAACGGCGACCTGCGTTTTGGCGAAAACCGCAGTTACATGGTGGTCCCGACGGCCATGCACGAGATGGGGCATACGATGGGCATCGGCACGACCCAGGAATACTGGGATGCATGCCAAGATGGCGTTTTCAGGAACGACAAGGTCCAGGCTAAGCTCCGTGAACTGAGCGGCAAGTCGAGTGACGAGCTCCATTGCGACAGGCAGCATATCTGGCCGTACGGGTTGAACCAGGCCAGCGAAGTCAAGTCCGAGAAGGACCTGATCATCCATGTGCAGCTCGTCGATTTTATCCACCAGCAGCTATTCAAGGAGGCGTTCTATAAGCAGGGGAGGATCAAATCCCTCGCCAACTCCAAGTGCATGGGGATTACCTCCGACAATGCGCTTGAACTGATGGACTGCTCCAAGGAAGAGACCTTCGTGAAGATTTTCTCCGTGGGCGACAATCCGGTCACCTATTACATCAAGCTCGGGAACCGCGTGGTGGACATTCCGAACGAGTCGACCGCGGCGGGTGTGAAGGCATCGACCTACGGCTACAACGGCGGTGGTCACCAGAGGTACGTGTTCGAAGGTGCGAATGTGAACACCCCGAACGCCCTTTACCTCAAAAACGCCAAGAGCGGCCATTACCTGCAGGCCGTCGACAATTCCGTGGTGCAGAACCCGAAAAAGAATTCCGATGACTTCATCTGGCAAATCGAGGAGG
This sequence comes from Fibrobacter sp., assembly GCA_016285835.1. Classification (GTDB taxonomy): domain Bacteria; phylum Fibrobacterota; class Fibrobacteria; order Fibrobacterales; family Fibrobacteraceae; genus Fibrobacter. The sequence goes on along the minus strand of JAEERM010000102.1, from coordinate 10,577 downwards.
ATGCCTCTACGCCAGATACCTCCAAGACTCCGGACACGACGAAGACCACCGACACAACCAAGACTAAAGATTCTTCAAAGACGACGGATACGACAAAAGTTGCAGATACAACCAAGACACCTGATACCTCCAAGGTGGCTGACTCGACAAAGCCTGCTGACACCGCCAAAGTTGCGGATTCTTCCAAAACCGGAGACTCGTCAAAAACCTCGATTGCCCGAATCCGGGAAATGAAGGTTGACCTCGCTCCGGCAAGAATTTACGACCTCAAGGGCCGTTCCGTTGGCAAGCAATCGCTCGGCAGGAACCGCGAAACGCACCGCATCTTGTTCCGCAAATAGCGAATTTCGCCTACATAACACCCTTTTTTCATATTGTTCGCTAAATATCGTAACTCATTGAAAAATAAAGACTTATGTATTTTTGCGTATAAAAAAGACCGCTCGTTTGAGCGGTCGAATTTCTTTTTGCCTTTCCGGTTAGATTACATGCCAAAGGCGTCGTCAGCCTGGGCACTCACGTCCGGAGAGATTTCCGTGATGGGAGAGGAGGCTTCGGCTTCCGGGGCGAAAGCTGCGGCATTGGCAGATTCGGCGGGAGCGTCGTTGGAGGTCTTTTCAGTCATCGAGAGCTTGCCTTCCTTGAACTTGTACATGGCAATCGTGGTCGGCTTCTTGGTGAGCTGAATGAATCCCTGTCCTGCTTGCTTGTTGATGAAGCGAGCCTCGTGCGCCATCATGACGACAGCACGGAATACAGAGCCCTGACATTGTTCATTGGAATAGATGTCGTCCAGGTAAACTCTCTGATCAGGCATTTGGACCTCTGGAAAAAGTTTTAGAAGAGGGAGAGGGATTCGAACCCTCGTTACCGTAAAGTAAACACGCTTTCCAAGCGTGCGCCTTCAACCACTCGGCCATCCCTCCTTAGGATGTGGAGCCAAATATAATTTATTCCTTTTGATTTGTCAAGCGATTTGGCCGTTATTTTGCATATTTTTTGCGAAAAAAACAAAAAATTTTGCCACAAGCCTCAGGCATCGCGCCTCGAACCTCGGCCTCACACTTACATCTTGCTAATTTCATCCCAGACCGTCTGCACAAGCGGCTCGATGGTCTTCGGGGTGAAGTCGAACTTGATGCCCGCTGTATTGAACATTTCGGGAATAGATACGCTGTAGCCGAGGCTTTCGGCCTTGAAAAGCTTGTCGATAGCGGCAGGGCCTTCTTTCTTGAAATTCGCCCAGACCTGCAGGGCGCCCAGCTGCGCGATACCATATTCTATATAGTAGAACGGGCACTCGAACAGGTGAAGCTGCTTCTGCCAGAGGTTCCGGCGGACGGCCTCAAGCCCGGAGTAGTCCACGCCCGCGTCGTAACGGGACATGATTTCGTCCCAGATGTCGCTGCGGTCTTCTGCCGTATGTTCGGGATATTCGTAAAGCCTGTGCTGGAAACTGTCGATGCTCGCCACCCACGGGAAAAGCCAGACGACGTCGGCCAGTTCGCCCAAAACGCTGCGCTGGATGGATTCATTGTCATCGCCGTAGAATGGCTTGAGGTTCGACATACCGATGAGTTCCATACTCATGCTCGCCACCTCGGCAAATTCCGCCGGCACATCGCGGTACGGGAAAATCGGCTGGTTTGCAAGCGCGAACTGGTGGAACGAGTGGCCGGATTCGTGCAGGAGCGTGTAGATGTCGCGGTCTGTGGCGGCCGAGTTCATGAAGATGAAGGGGAGGCGGCTCTCGTCGAAACCGATCTGGTAACCGCCCGGAGCCTTGCCGAGCCTGGAATCCGGGTCGATAAGCTTCTTCATCTGCATCTCGCGGGCCCACTTGCCCGCCTGCGGGTGAACTCCCTCGAAAATCTGGTCAACCTTCTCGATAAGTTCCTCGCCGGTCTTGTACGGAGTCAGCGGCGGACGGTTCAGCGGATCAACGTCCAAGTCCCACGGGCGCAGCTTCTCGAGGCCCATTTTCTGGGCGCGACGCTTGTACATTTCGCGCTGGAGGGGGAGAACAAGCTTTTCAACACTCTCATGGAAATCCTTGCAGTCGTCCGGAGTGTAGTCAAAACGACGCTTGGCAAGGAATATATAATCAATGTAATCCTTGCAGTGCGCATTCTTGGCAATCTTGTTGCGGATTTGGAACAACTTGTCGAAGGCATCGTCAAGTGGCTTCTTGTCTTGGAGGCGGCGTTCCCAGACGGTGCGCCAGGCCTTTTCGCGCAAGTCACGATCCGTCCTTTCGAGGTAAGCACCGACTTGCTGGAGCGTCTTGACACTGCCGTCGAACTCGACGCTCATGCCGCCGGTAATCTTCTGGTAGTCCTGGATGGCCTTGGTTTCTTCGGTCGAAAGGGGAATATTTCTCGGGTCGAACAAGTCCAACGAGACCTGGACGCTCTTGAACCAGATGCCGAATTCGCCCTTCAGGTCGTTGAAACTGGGGTGGGCGACGAGCTTCTTGTTCAGTTTGTCGTTGTATTCGTTCGAAATGGGCTCGATATTTTCTACAAAATCTCCGTAGGCCTTGGCGGCAGCCTCGTCCTGGGTGTTCAGCGTCATTGCCACGTAGCGGCGGCTGGAAACTTCGGCCAGCACCGATTCCAGTTCGCTCCACTTGAAAATCCAGTTGCGCAGCGCGGCAGGCGAGGGCTCGACCTCGGCGGTGAGGAGGGACTGGAATAGGGAAGTGACGAGCGAAACGTTGTCAGGATTGAAATTTTGCGGTACAAAAATTCTGTTCATGTTAGTTACCTTCGGGCAGAATAGCACCTACCCAATCGTTCACGATTCCGTTGATGATGGAAGTCCTTACGGTTTCCATGATGTTGCGCATTTCTTCGTCCGAAATGTCGCGTTCGATATTAAAATCTAGCGGGACGGTGGCTCCGTCAGAGTCCAAAGCGACCTCGATGACACCCACAATCTTAAAATGCCGGACGTCGGGCAGCTTGAAAATACGCCTGTCCAACGGGAACTGCGTCTTGACCGACAGCGAGTTCTTGCCCGGATTGAGCTGGCTGGAATCCTTGAGCGTGACCGGCAGCGTGATAATCGTGTCGAGCGTTATGTTCGCGTTGAACGAACGGATCCACAACGTGTCCTTGCTCTCGTTCGTCGCCGAAAGCGCTATGTCGAGGCTTGCCGTCCCGAGTTCCTTCTCAATAATCCCACGGGCGAAATTCTGGAGCATCGTCACGACCTGGGGGTTCGGCAGGAATCCCGAAGCGAGCCCTTTCTCCGGGAAAAGGTCCTTGTTGATGTTGACCGAGTCCAGCGAGAGCGCCTCGAATTCCAGCTTTGTCTTGGAAAGGATGTCGGCCGCGGCAATTTTCCTAGTGGCGGAGCAACCCGCCAGCACCAGGATACCCAAAAGCGCCATCAACAAAAAGGCCGCGATTCCCGACCGACGCATGGCAAAACTCCCTAGTCCGATATTTTTCTTGATTTTCATCTTTCTATCCATGAACAATATAATAAAATAGTTGGTTTGCCTTGGCTCCAAAAGGGCATTGGGGCCAAAAGTGGCGTTTTGCAGTGATTTTTGTCTTTGAAAAAGCCATTTTATGCAGTAATTTCTATTTTCCATTAAATTTCTTTCTATTGATGATTGCCGATAATGCGGATTATGTAAACTAAACAAACGGAAAAGAATCGGAGGTTTTCATTATAGTTTCTTTTGGCTGTTCCCGCTCTTGCTGAAGAACGGTTAAACATAATCCAACTGCACCATTATCCTTGATAAATATTGTAAGTCGTTGAAAATTAAAAAGTTATAAAGTTTTGCTGATAAAATTTATCGTTGTATTGGCAAGACCTGATCGTGTCTATAGTTGCAGGAACTTGTAATTATCAATCACTGGGCGTATAAGGAGTCCTTTTTTCGAAGATTTATATGCTTTTTTAAATTGTATTTTTTTGCTGGGGCGTATAAGAAGATTCATTCCTTGATGTTTATATGCCCCTCAAGAGCTTTTTAACGCGTTTTTTATGCTGTAAACGTATTTTCAGAGCGAGTTGAAACCATATTTCTTTTTTCTCTTGCTGTTTATTGCTGAGAGGGGCGTATAAGGAGTCCTTTTTTCAAAGATTTATATGCTTTCCTAAAATCCGCTCTTTCGACAAAACGTATAAGACGAGCTAATCTTCGATATTTATACGCCCCGAGGCAGCAACGTTTCAAAATAAAACTTTTTTGAGCGTGCACCTGCCCTAATCCCCTACTTTACCTTTGGCATATTTTTTGCTAAATTTGGGTCGAAAATGTAAAACAGATGCCCGGCATTTTTTCGGGCGATTATATATAAGGCAATTTGAAATGGCTGAAGATAAAAACGAACAGGAACCGACCGCAGAAGAAAAGGCAAAATTCGAACAGGACGTGCTCAAGGCCGCCGAAGACGCGATGAAGATGGAAGCCGAGGCGAACAAGGCTGACGAAGCCCAGGCCGAAGCTGCCACCGAACAACCCGCCGACGCCGCGGAACAAGCTGCTGACCAGGCTCCCGAATCTACAGAATCTGCCGAGGACGTGCTCAAGGCCGAACTTGCTGCCGCCAACGACCGCAACCTGCGCCTGATGGCCGAATTCGACAACTTCCGCCGTCGCAGCGCCAAGGAACAGCTTGAACTCATCGAGACCGCTAACGGCAAGCTCCTGGAAAAACTCTCCGAAGTTCAGGACAACTTCGAGCGCGCCTTCGCGAGCGAAAACAAAGCCAAGGACCTGGAAGCCTTCGAGAAAGGTATGCAGATGATCTACAACCAGTTCGCCAAGATTCTCACCGACGCTGGCCTCGAACAGATTGACCCGACCGGTGCCGAATTCGACCCGAACTGCCACGAAGCCCTGATGCAGCAGCCCAGCGAGACCGTGCCCGAAGGCCACGTGGTGACCGTGTTCCAGAAGGGTTACAAACTCAAGAACAAGATCTTGAAGACCGCGAAGGTGATCGTCTCGTCCGGGAAGTAATCCCGCACAATCTCCTCCCCTTTTCTCACAAATCAGACATTATTCAAAATCCAGTATATTGCCGGATGATTGTTTTTCAATCGGCGGTATTTGTCGGCGAGTTCCCGGAACCGTGCTCTGGATTTAGGGTTCACTTTATCACACATGATGTTTTCGTCTATGAAAATAATGAGGTCTAAAAAGTTTCTGCAGAAATAGAATGGTATAGACCGTCCATAGGGTAAATTTTTTGGACTGAGATCAATATCTCCCCCATAAGGGTAAGGATTGTCTTGGCGTAGGAATGCATACATATAATAGAAAGGAAATATGGCGCGGACTTGAAGAATTTCGTAATTCCATGGCGTAAATTCGCGTTTGTTCGATGGACTTAGCGCAGGTCCAAACATTAACTGCCACCGGATTCCATCCTTCGTCACAACATAAATAGAGCAGGCTGAAAAAAAGAAGAAAGACATGCATGCAAGGGCTGCAATGGGAAGAAACCAGTGAGAATGGAACAGTTCCACTATATTAAGGACTTCGCTAAAAAAGTAAAAGCCATAAAGAAAGACAGCCCCGTTAAACAGCCTCAACCCAAGACGTAGGCTCAAAACGACGTGTTTTTCCGTAAAGTCATGCATTTCAGTCTAAATTTATAATAATAAATGAAATTTGAAACTTGAACAACGCCCTTTTCATAACCAAAAAAAGCGGATTATTCGGCGAAAACAATGCCTAGAGCGGTGCAGAACAAGCTGAAGGCTCTACTGCAATCGCTAAAGGTTTCTGGACCCATACAACCACTTTTCTGGCATTACTCAAAACTTGGCGATAACAGGTATCATTGTCACATCGCTTTGAACTGGGTCGCTTGCTCACGAGGCCGTTTTTTTTAGTGTCAAAGAGTCAATGCAGTTTTATGCAAAATGCAGAGTTTTTATCAAAAATACAGTAAAATTCTTAAAAAAAATAGCGTTTTGCAGTTGATAAATGTATATTTATATTGTAAAAAAGGAGCATTATATGGCACAAGCAACGATATCCGCACGCATCGACAGCAAAGACAAAGAAAGCTTTGACAAGTTCTGCAGCAATGTGGGGCTGTCCACTTCTGCCGCCATTTACATGTTCGTGAAAAATGTCATCAACGAGCGCCGCATCCCCTTTGAAGTTCGCGAGCCCTCCCCCCGCTACAACGCAAGCGACATCGAAGCCCTCAAGAAAGGCATCGAACAGCTCAACGCCGGGAAGGGTGTTGAACACGAACTTATTGAGGTAGATGACTGATGAAGAAAATTTGGTCAGACAAAGCCTGGGACGACTACATTGACATCCTTTCGTGCAAAGGACATTACGAAGACGTTTGACAATTAAAGGGGGATGCCTCCCCCTGGCTCGCACTTCGTTGCTCCCCACCCCTACTCCTAAGGGCTCTGCCCCTAAGACTCCGAATGGCGCATCAAACTGAGTTCCTCCCCAAATATTGTTTTACTTCCGCTAATTTTGTATATTATCACTTGACAGGCACCGGTAGCGGATTTCCGACTACAAGCCAAGTTCGACTAGAAAAAGCCGACTTTTGTTATATCCCCAATCGAAATTGGGATTTCATATATCAAAAGTCGGCTTTTTTTTGTTTGTTAATGTTCAACTCTATTGACGGATAATCAAAAATTGATTATTTTCAATTCTATGTTGGCAGTCGTGAAAAAGCCCCGTATTGAAATCCGTGCGAAGCACATCCCTGCTCCGCTTGTCAGGTTTTTAAAGGATACCTACAAGCCCGAAAACGTGGCGGTCTGCAAAAACGAAGATTCTATTCCCTTCGAGGAGTCCTACTGGTTCAAGAATCTGGATTCCACTCCCGGCGAAATGATTGTCGCGAACCGCGATTTGCGCAACTGGTCGCAGGTCACCCTTGCGGAAAAACTCGGAATTCAGGTCCAGAACCTCTGCGCCATGGAAAACGGACGCCGGGCGGTATCCCGCAAGATGGCGATAAAACTTGGAGAAATCTTCGGAACGGATCCCGTAGCATTCTTTGACTTTAGCAAGTAAAGGGGGACGCCTCCCCCACGGAGGATTTTTGCGTTTTTAGAGCCTTTTCGAAATTTCACTTGCTTTGTCAGAGAAATTTTTGTATATTAAGCACAGAACAGGGCGGTAGGTCGCCGCCTGAGAAAAAAAGAAAGACCAATTTGATGAAACAGGGCGGTAGGTCGCTGCCTGAGATAAAAAAGAAAGACCAATTTGATGCCGTTTTTTATATGAAAGTATAAAAGACGGCGTTTTTTTTTGAGGAAAATATGCTAGAAAATCATTCTCTTGTCCGGCTAAACGCCGAGTTTTTTGAACGTCATAAGGACCATGCTGAAATATTAAGCAAGCAGGAAAGACCTCATCTCGTGCTGGTTATCCAGGTTGGGGCGCTCACCTTTGCCGTTCCATTTCGCACCAGCGCACACCGTCCAAAACTTGGTAAAATATCGCACTGTTTCTTCTTTTCGACATCTGGCCGACGCAGTCTAAGCAAGGAAGGGAAAATTCCTGCTTTGGATTTTTCAAAAGCAGTCGTTGTGACTGAACGGGATATCGGCAAGGATGCGGTTATCGACCATGCGGAATTCATCGAAATGCACGACAATATGAAAACGATTGAAGTGCGGTTCCGGGCGTTCTTGAAGTATTATCTCGATTGTATAAAGACTGGGGAAAATCTCGATAAACCGGTAATTCGGTATTCCGCTTTGCAGTATTTCAAAGACGAAATAATGTCCCTAAATTTTGAAAACGATACTTGATTTTTGAAAAAAGCAATTTTTGGGGCATTTTTTATGGAAAAAGATTTCATATGTGCAAATTTTGCACATATGGGTGCAAATAATCAGACTTATAACTCATCCCTATACAAGCGATAAGCCTTGCGGTATGGGGTAAAAATCGGTGTGTTAGGGCGCGGGGTGGTTGTTTTGGGGCGGGGTTTGGGTTATATTTAGGGGTGAGGTTATTTATGCTGAAGAAGTTTGTTCTGGGGGGGGATGGTTGTGGTGGCGGCGTTGCTTGGCAATGCTTGCGGGGACGACGGTTCGAGCGAATCCCCGGCGGGGCCTGCGGATAGCGAGCTTACCCTCTCCTCCTCCAGCGACAACGCTGTTTCCAGCAGCAGCGAGAAGAACGAAGCAATCTCCAGTAGTTATTTATCGTCTTCGTCAAGCAAAAAAGCTGTCAGCAGCAGTTCATCCAGCGACGGAAAATCTTCGTCCAGTTCCGGAAAAGTTGAATCGAGCAGCAGCATGGGCGAAAAATCGTCATCGAGCGAGGGGGCGACTGGCAGCAGTTCTTCGGATGTTGTCGTGGGGTCGTCTTCTTCGGAAAAGTGTTCTTCGAGCGTGGCGGAATCCTCTTCGTCGGTAGAAAGTTCGTCTAGCGAGGAGCCGTCTTCGTCATCTGTCGTGGAGTCCTCTTCAAGCGTTGCAGAAAGCAGTTCTTCCAGTATGAAACCAGAAGAATCATCCTCGTCAGAGGAAAGTTCATCTAGCATGAAGCAATCCTCTTCCAGTGTTGTTGTAAGTAGTTCTTCTGTTGAAAGTGTTGCTGAAATAAAACCAAATGGATATTACAAATCTAATTGCCCTGAAGGGAAAAAATGCAATTATGTTTCTACAGATTACCTAAATCAAAAATTTCTTCTAGATAACAAATATGGCGAAATTCGAGATGATCGTGATGGAAAAATATACAAAACAATTAAAATTGGTGAACAAATTTGGATGGCTCAGAATTTGAACTATACGACAAATAAAAGTTGGTGTTTCGAAAATGAATCTTCAAATTGTGATAAATATGGACGACTTTACACATGGGCCGGTGCGATAGATTCATTAAGATTATATCGTCTAGCTGAAATACATTGCGGCTATAATCGGACGTGTTCCTTTTTGAGCGAAACGAAATGGCGAGGAGTCTGCCCACTGGGCTGGCATTTGCCGACTAAAGCAGAATTTGACACACTAGTTATTAAAGTGCTTTGGCGTTCTTCTGCTCTAAAGTCCAATACAAGTTGGATTGATGAAAATGGAAACGATTGTAGTGGTGATGATTCCTTCGGATTCTCAGCAATGCCTGCTGGATGGAGGTTTTATCTTAATAACGCATTTGACCAATTGGGGCAACAAGCCTACATTTGGAGCGTCTCTGAATACGAATATCCTTATAATAAGAACAGTGCTTATCATCTATTTTTGTCTGCGGTTAATGATGAAGTAGCTGTTGGAAACACCACAAAGAGCGATGCAAGCTCCGTTCGATGCATAAAAGATTCTGAATAAGCCTGGTGTTTACGGCGCAGAACCTCTGGCACACGACTCCATCCTAAACGACGACATTCCAATCGACAGAATACGCTGGGCTCTCCCCCGGCGTTATTTTTTATGAGGAGGAATCGGGGGTTTTAGGGGGTGTCCCCCTAGGAGAGGGGGTGGTGAGCAACGGAGTGCGAACCAGGGGGAGGCTTCCCCCTCCCCTCCTTTTTTAGAGATTGCTGCTCCCCGATTCTTTTTTGAGATTGCTTCGTCACTTCGCTCCTCGCAATGACAATTCTCATCCCGCGCCATCCTAACCACCAACCACTAACCACTGCCTACTATTTCATTATGAAACAGACCGGTTTTACCCCTTTCTAGGCCGCTTTCTTGTTTCAGAACGAAACAAAATGGCCGTTTTTTGCCAGTTATTAGCATTTGGCACGGGTTTTGCTTATGTATGGGCGTAAAAAATCGCCCCGTTCAGATTGATTCGCGGGCGGCAAGAATTTAAAATAGGAGACTCACTATGAGCAAGATTATCGGTATTGACTTGGGAACGACCAACAGCTGCGTGTCCGTGATGGAAGGCGGCAAGCCGGTCGTCATCGCTAACGCGGAAGGTTTCCGCACCACCCCGTCCATTGTCGCTTTCGGCAAGAACGGCGAACGTCTGGTGGGCCACGTGGCAAAGCGTCAGGCCATCACCAACCCCGAAAAGACTATCTACTCCATCAAGCGTTTCATGGGCCGTACCGCCGGCGAATGCTCCGCTGCCGAAAAGAACATGCCCTACAAGCTGGTGGGCACGGGTTCTGACCCGGTGCGCGTGCAGGTGGACGACAAGCAGTTTGCTCCTCCCGAGATTTCGGCCATGGTTCTCCAGACCATGAAGAAGATTGCCGAAGACTACCTGGGCCAGCCGGTGACGCAGGCCGTGATTACGGTCCCCGCCTACTTTAACGACTCCCAGCGTCAGGCCACGAAGGATGCCGGCAAGATCGCTGGCCTCGAAGTGCTGCGTATCGTGAACGAACCGACGGCTGCAGCACTTGCCTACGGTCTTGACTCCAAGAAGAGCGAAAAGGTCGCCGTGTATGACCTCGGTGGCGGTACGTTCGATATCTCTATCCTGGAAATCGACGACGGCATGTTCAGCGTGAAGGCCACCAACGGCGATACAATGCTCGGCGGTGACAACTTCGACGAAGTGATTATCGACTGGATCAACGACGAATTCAAGAAGGACAATCCGGGCATCGACCTGAAGAAGGACAAGATGGCCCTGCAGCGTTTGAAGGACGCCGCTG
>JAEERM010000101.1 GCA_016285835.1 Fibrobacter sp. | reverse complement strand
ATCAAGAACGCTCAGGCTATGTGCGCCGAAATGCAGAAGCTCGGCTACAAGGTCATCAGCGATGGCACCGACAACCACCTCATCGTGGTGGACATGACCTCCAAGGGCGTTTCCGGTAAGGAAGCCGAAGTGGCCATGGAAAAGGTCGGCATCTCCTGCAGCCGTTCTACGATTCCGTTCGATCCGCGCAAGCCGATGGACCCGTCCGGCGTGCGTCTCGGTACTGCCGCTATCACGACACGTGGCTTCGACGAAGAAGACACCCGCGAAGTGGCTCGCATCATCGACCGCGCCATCCAGGCTAAGGACGACGAAGCCGCTCTTGCCAAGATTCGCGAAGACATCGTGGCTCTCTGCAAGAAGCATCCGCTGTACAAGTAATTTTGCGGAGCAAAATTACTTGTAGCTGTGAGGTCGGCCTTCGGCCTTTGAACTGTGAGGCCGCATTCCTTCGGAATGCTCAGAGCTAAATAATGGCGCCTTTGGCGCAAGATATTGAAAAAGTGGTTCGCGTTTGCGGATCGCTTTTTTTGTACATATCTTAAAGGCTCGAGGCACGAGGTACGAGCCATGAGCCATGAGCCATGAGCGGTGAGGTTCCTATTGATTGTCGGAGATTGCTGCTCCTTCGAACCTAACTCTACTAAGGCAACAAGTTGCCAAGTATCGTATATCGCCTTCGGCTCGCAATGACAAACCCTAATCACTAACCCCTAATCACTTCCTACTGTCTACTTTTTCTCTCGTCTCTCGTCTGTAGCCGCGCAGCGGCGTTCTCTCGTCTAACCACTTCCTACTGTCTACTTCCTACTTCCCCTCATACCTCACACCTCAAAGGCACGAAGTGCCGACCTCATACCTCATCGCTCAAAGCGACCGAAGGTCGCGACCTCAAAGGCGCATCGCGCCGACCTCACACCTCACAACCTTTCTATATTTCCCCTCATGGCCGCAATCCTTTTGCAAGATGTTTCCTTCCGTTATCCGGGTGCCGGCGCGCAAGCGTTGTCTTCGGTGAATCTTGAGATTCCGGAGGGCTCCTTCTTTGCGCTCCTTGGCCCGAACGGGGCGGGGAAGACGACGTTGCTTCGCCTTTTGTGCGGTCGCTTCGCGAAGTTCGACGGCACTGTGGATGTGGCAGAACCATTGCGCTCCGACCGCGGTGTCCTTGATATGATGCGCTGTGGCGTATTGCTCGAGAATCCGGGGATTTACCCGAAACTCTCCATCGAGGAATACCTGAGCTACTTTGCCGGGTTCTATGGGATGGGCGAGGGGGCTTGCCTTCCGGGAGGCTCGTCGCGTGAACGTGCCGAAATGCTTGCTTCGCGGCTGGGCCTTGCAAACCTGAATTCCCGCATGGGTACGCTTTCGCTCGGGAACCGCCAGAAGGTGCAGGTGCTGCGCGCGCTCCTGCCAAACCCGAAACTCCTGATTCTGGACGAGCCGGTGGCGAACCTCGACCCGGTCTCGCGTGAATGTGTCTGGAATATGATAGAGGACTGGCGCAACGAAGAGGGCGGCACGGCGATTGTCTGTTCGCACGTCCTCGCCGAGATGGAAAAATACGCCACGCATTACGCGATTATCGATGGCGGGCGCATCCTGAAAGCCGGGAACGCCTTGTCGGGCGATTCCCGCAATACCGATTTTACCGTGAGGTTGACCGCTCCTGTTGATGTTGCCGCAGTGAACCGCGCCTTGGAGGCTGCGGGGATTTCCGTGAGCGATGTGTCGGCGCAGAAGGGCTCGCTTGCGTCAATCTACCGCGAAACCGTCCACAAATGATTATTTTTATCGAGAAATTTTGAGGATTTATGCAATCTTGGACCGAAATTAAGAAAATCGAGAACCCTACCGAAGAACAGCAGCTCGAAGCTGTCAAATTGAACTGGTATGCTATTAGTTTAATCCAGAATCCCACCGAAAATGTGCAGAAGGCTGCTTTTGAGCAGAATGTGCAGGCGATTCTTTATGTGAACGGCGGCCCCTGTGCAGCGCTCGTTGAATCTTTCAATTCCATGGATGACGAATCGTTCGGCAAGGCGATTGCCGCCGAACCCAACTTGCTCAAGTTCGTGAACCGCCCGGAATTGCTCCGTGCCGCCATCCGTGCCGACTGGAAAATCATCCGCAAGATCGACAATGCGAGCGATGAACTTTGGGCCGAAGCGGTGCGCCAGAACATGGATGCTTTTAAGCTCGTCCGCCATCCCGGCGAGGCGACTCTGGTCGCGGCGATCGAGCATGACTGGCAGATTATCCAGGATGTGGAACGTCCGTCGGCCAAGATGCTTGTGGCTGCTGTCAAGCAGGACTACCACGCCTACGAATGCCTGAGTATCAAGTGCCGTACCGAAGAAATGCAGCTTGCCGCCGTCCGTGCCGACTGGCGCTGCATCGAACTTGTTTCTCGGCCGTCCGAAAACGTGCAGATGGAAGCCGTGAAGCAGAATAAGGTTGCTCTCCGCTTCATCAAGAACCCGGCCGAATCGGTCGTGACTTACTGCAACTAGAACGTGTGTGAAAGGTCAAACGCGAAGCGGCCCCGGGCGAAGGGCTCGCTTAGGCTCATGTCCTGGAATTGTTTCTTGAACGCGTAGTCAAGCCTGAACGTGAGGAACTGCCACCTGTAGCGGAGGCCGAAACCGAAGCTCGCGTCTTCTTCTTCTTCGTACAGCCCGTCGTCGGCGTCGGTGACCTTGGCCCAGTCGAAGAACTGCACAATTTGCCACTTGCGCCAGCTCCTGACGGGGATTGTCCAGCGGATTTCCTGGTTGAGCCTGACATATTGCGGGGTCAGTGCCGTGTTGATGACTTCTTTTTCTTTGCCGTTTTTGTCGGTCTCGGTGCTGGTGTAGCTTGCGTAAATACTGCGGAAGCGGTAGCCGCGTACAGACCTGGAACCACCTTGGTAGAACACGCGGGCGTCGTCTTCGATAGCCTTGTTGAAGAATCGGCCGCAGCTTCCGCTCAAGGCCCCGTAGAATGTCCAGAACAGCGGGAAATAAAGGTTTGTGGTCGCTTCTGCATACGTATAGGGGTTGCCAATCATGTGCGGGGACTCGAGGCCACCTTTCCAGTTGGTGCCAACGCCTGTAGTCGGTGCAAAGCGAATACCCTTGGTTGGGTTGAAGTAGTCGTCGGTATAGTCAAAGGTGAGCGCCACTTCGGTCTTGAACTTGAAGAGGCGTTCGTCGTTCTTGTCCACGTAACGGGTGTCGAACGTTCCGCGGAAACGGATGTGCTGCGTAATGCCGAAGGTGAGGTCGCCACGGTTGATGACTTCGTAACGCTCTTCGATGCTGTCCGGGTAGGCCGGGGGGTGGATTTTTTCGTGGTTGAACGTCAGTCGGTCTTCGAAGCGGATGGCTGTGGGAATCATCGGGAACGATGTCCCGAATAGGAGCGGGTTCGCGTAGCCTGCCGAGATTTCTTGCTTGTGCTGGGCTATCTGGAAGTTTGTCGAAAATTCGTTGAATCGCCCGAAGAAGTTCTTGTGCCGTGCATAAGCCTGTGCTCCGAATTCATAAGTCTCTTCGTAGAAGAATCCGTAGCGGGCATCACCGGGGACGCGCTCCGTGACATTGAGATGAACATCGGAAAGTCCGTCTGTACGCAGAGAGTCTTCGAGGCGGATTTGCGTGAATAGCTGAGTCGAGAATAGTTTGTTCTTGAAGGAGTTGTATTGCTTACCGTCAATAGTCTCTCCCTTGGGGATTCTCCAGAGCGACGAAAGCCAGGCTGTGTCGGTGAGCCCTTCTTCGCTCTTTTCACCCCGGTTGCCGCGGTCTTGTACGCGGGCGGTGGTGCTCCTGATGTTACCCATGATGACTTTGGCACCCGGCCTCACGTTCATTTCCACGTAGATTTTTTTGTTGACCGTGTCGAGCATTTCTACCGACGAAACTTGCGTGTGCAGGAATCCTTCTTGCCTGTAGACATCTACGATGGTTTGCATGTCCTTGGAAATGTCGTCTTGGGAATAGTAGTTGTCTTTCGAGGTCTCTAGAGAGGTTGTCTTTATTTCGAGGGCGTTTGTGTCGGGCACGATGATTTTTGTTCCACCGAATCTGTATCGCTCGCCTTCGTTGATGAAAATAATGTAGCCTCGCTGCACGCTGTCTTGCGAGATGGGTTCCCTGCGGATGTCCAAGTTCATCTCGAGGCTGAAGTAACCGCGCGAGTAGTACAGCGCCTTGAGGTTCTCGATGGATAGGCGCATCAGAAAGTCTTGCTTGGTCGTGTCCAGCTGGCCGAACTCGTCGGGAATGTCGATTTGTTCTTCTATCTGGAAGTTGGAGAACACGTTGTTCCCACGGAATTCCATGTACCACGGATGCTTTATGCCTTCTTCGGCGAGGCATATCCCAATGAGGCAGGCGAGGAGGATGAGAATCTTATTCGTCATCTTTTCTCCTCCTGTTTGTAATCCGGTTCGATAGTTTCACAGTACCCCAGGTGCAACAGACATGGATTCCAGTAACGGTAAACATAGCCGAAACCGATGTTCTTTTCAATGCGGTTTTCGTTACCTTCGGTACCTGTGTTCGTCAAGTATTGCTTGGAAATCAGCATGCCGCTGAGGGAAAGGCTCGGATTGAGGTGGTTCTTGTGCGAATAATCTTTGTCCCTGAATACGGGCAAGGTGTAGTTGATGCCGAATTCCAGTGCCTGGTCGTAGGTCGGAGTTTCGCTCTGGTCTTGCGTATAGCCGAAGATGAGGCTTAAATCCTTGACCCAGCGGTCCAGCGAAACCGGAATCTTGAAGTAACTGGAGTCCTTTTCGCTGGAGGTGTTGCTGTTGAAGAGCATGACCTTCATGTCGATGTCGCCGATATAGTCGCCGCCCAGCGTGCGGTTAGCCGTGGAGGTGATGACCTTGCCGATGGCCTTGCCTGCAATCTTGTTCCAGTCCGTCGCTTCTCCGTTGTCGTCTGCAATACAGCCGAGGAAGATGTTGTAATAGATTGCTGCCGACGAGTTCTCGTTGCCGCAGTTCGAACTGGGGACCGGTTGCGGGTTCGTGATTGTCCCTTGAATGTTCAGGTTGACAGGGCAGGTGTCTTCTTCGTCGTTTTCTCCGGTCGAAGAACAATAGGGAAGTTCCTGCTGGCTCGAAACATCGATGACTCCGTGTTGCCACGGGACGTTGTTCCAGCTGATATTGAAGGAGTTTAGGTCAAATTGGTAGAGGTCCTTGACTCCGATAAATCCAGTGTTGGAGTTTCCGATGTCGCCGCGCAGCAGTGGCCGGTTCGTCGTCCCTAAAACCCAGATATCGAAGGTGAACGGGAATTCGGCAAACGGGGTGATGATTTCGACAGAATCCTTCTGTGTTTCTGTGACATGGACGGCGAGGTTGATTGGACTTGCCGTGGAAATCTTTGTTTCTTGTGCTTCTTTTTTGCGCAACTTGATAATGGCGTTGTTGAACATCGTGATGAACTTGTCGATCGAGTTAGGCGTAATCTCGATGTCAAGTTCCTTAGTGTAGACAAGCTTGTCTATCTGGAGTTGCCCGCTTAGGGTTTTGTTCTGGATAATGCCGTCTTTGCTGTGCGGAATGATAAAGTCGAAGTCGCCTCGGCCCAGAGCGTTGATGTCACCAATCGTTTCGTCGTGGTACTGGTACTGTATTGTGGGGACTGAAGCCTTGATGGTGACTGTGTCGTCGGAGTTTTCTAGCGAACCGTTGATGTTGTCTGCGATAACCAGGTGCCTTGCGGTCTGGAATGTGTATCGGTCGGAATGGAAACTGAATTCCTTGAGCCGTAGGCTGTCCATGTCGAACTGGAACTTGCCGAAAACGGTTTCGCCGCTGTCGTTTCGCGTTTCCACTTCGTAGATGTCCAGCAAGGAATTTTCCATGTGCCCGCGCACCTTGATAGGGAACTTGTAACTGAACTTGGGGGGCTGGTACAGCGTGGAATCCATGCGGATGTCTGCCGTGATTCCTTTGATACCTTCACGCAGGTTGGCCTTGGCTTCGATCTGCAAGTCGGTCCGCTTGATCTCGCTGATGGAACCCGGAATGAACCAGGAACCGTTCGCGTTCAGTTTCCCTGTGAACACAAGATTCGTGTCGATAAAGCCTTCGGCCCAGAGGTTTCCTCCGTTGTCGCTGTTGTGCGTAAGGCTCACGTGCCTTTCGGGCTTGAACACGTTGTCCACGATGACTTGCGTGTTTCCTGTCCATCCGCCACCGCCGATTCCCAAGTAGGCGCTCAATTCTATTTTGCTCGCTTCGGCAAAGAGGTTCATCTTGTGGATGCAGAAAAGCTGCTTGGGGATGTTGCTGAATTCAAGGTCCCTGAAATCGATGTTGCCTACGAGCCCCTGCCCTTCGTTGTATGCAATGTCACCGGTGATGAGGCCCGAGGAGAACGTCGAGTCGTTGAGCGGTTCAAGCAAGAGCGGAATGCCGAATTCGTGGGCGGACGCCCAGGCGTGGATGATTTGTATGGGGAAGGTGCCCGTGGGCTTAAAGTCCGGGTTCGAATCGTTCGGCAAGATGAACGAAGCTTCGGCCTCGACCTTGTTGTGGTTGTGGATGGCTTCGAACTTGTCGATGAATATGGAATCCCCGCTTTGCCTGGCCCGTGTATTCATTTGCAGCTTGAACGGTTGGTATTCCCCGTCGACAGAGACGTCGAGGCTTGCGATGTTTGTTTCGAAGTTCTTGTTGAAGTATCCTGTGACATTGCCGCTCAGGTTCTCGTTGAACTTGAGACGGGCGAAGGGAATGGTCTCGAATGCCACGTTGTCTGCTTTGCTCTGTATGGCTGTGGAATCGATGATGTAGATGTATGCTTGGCCGACTCCTCCGTGGCGTTGCGTGATTTTCCAGGACGTATGCGGGTTCTTGTGGTCCCAGACGACATCGCCCACGAAGTCGAAAGTCTCCTTGGGCGTATAGATGATACCATCGGAGAATACGATGCTGTCTTTGTACAAGTCAAGCGTGGTCACCATGGAGTCTGCCGTCATGTGGTAGGCGAAAGGAATGGTATCGAACTTGACCAAGGCGTGCATGTGCGCATCCTTGAACGTGCCGTACACTTTGGTCGTCTTGCCTAGCACGAGGTTTCCCTTACTCCAGTCGATGGCCCAAGGTTCGTATGGGGAAATATCGCCGACATAGGTGATGTTGAATTCGTTTTCGAAGTTTATGTTCGCGTCGATGTTGGAACCTTGCCTCGTTTCCACGACGGCGTGGATTTTCTTGCCGCGGAGTTCGGCCGAGTGGATGGTGAGGTCGAGGGGCATCGTTTGCGGCCCGAACTTGGCGTTCATGTTCTTGATGTTGCCGTAAAGGTCAATGTTGCCGTTTTTCCAGATGTCGGCATCCAGTTCCATGGACCCGCCTTCCCGGTTATTGAACTTTGCGTTTATGTGGATGTCACGGTCGTTTCCGTCGAACTCTATTGCGGCGTCCAAAGCCATGAGTGGGTATATTGCGCTCATGTGTGCCTTGGCTGTCCCTTCGTAAGTGATTTCGCCTGTGTTGAGCTTGGTCTTGACGTTTGCCTTGACGTGGATGCCGGATATTTGCGGGGCCTTCTGTGGCCAGGCGAAGGGGAGCCACTGCTCCAGGTTGTCGACGTCTGTTTCTACGCTGGATGCGATATCCAGCATGTCGTCTTTCGGGGCCATCACGACGACGTCGAGGGAGTCTCCCTGCGAGTAAAGTTTTCCGTGTACCTTGAGGTTGCTCGAACTGAAATCCACGTTGATTTTGGTCCCTGCCGGGTGCGGAATTTGCGAACCTTGGACGTTGCTTACCGCAAGGGTGGCTTTCTTTTTGCCTTCGCTCTTGAGGGAGAAGTTCTCGAAACTCCAGCTGTTGCCATTGGACAAGTTTATTTCTCCCTTGTCGACTTTAAGCTGTATGGGTACGTAGAATTTGGCCTTTTCCGGAAATTCCAACGATTCCAGCGGTTCTTTCACCTTTGTCGTGTCTTCGGGCGGGACAGTGATGTTCGCCGTCATGCTGCCTAGGGCGAGCGATAGCCCGCGGGCATCCTTGTTCAGGAGCGTCGCGTTGATAGCCACGTTCCGTAAGACGAAAGTCGATGTTCCGTTGTCGACTTTTACGGAGTCCCAGTAATGGTCCAGTAGGGAACCGCCGTGGTAGCCGTAGGGTGTGATTGTTGTTGTCCCGAAGGTATGTTCGTTCGACAGGTAGTACGGGACGATATAGTCGACAAACCAGGCGCATGCGGATATAACGCCCACAACGATCATCGGGAAAAGGATGATCCTGAGAAATGTCGTAGCTACTTTTTTCAAGTGCGTCAAGAATATAGAAAAAAAAGGATGTGTTTTTTGCGTAACTTGTTGTTTTATAACTACTTATGAGAATATTTCGGGGTAGGGTGTTTTTGATTTGTTCATCTCGGGCTTTTTTACATGCCCTGTTCTTTTTCGGGCTCCGAACTTTTTTATATTGGGCTTATCGGAACATTTTTGAGCCTTTTGGCTCTTTTGATGAGGACTGCAATGAAAAATAAGGCTTTGGCGCTCCTCGCGCTTGGTGCGTTATTGTTTACAGGGTGCAATTCCATTGGCGACAAGGATACCATAATTGGTCGTGTGAATGGTGAATCCATCTACCAGGAAGACATCGACATGATTGTGCGCCTGCATGGGCAGAGCACCAAGTCGGATCAGGTTAAGTCGTCGATTTCGTCGTTGTTCAGCCGTAATGCGGTCTATTCGGAGGCTTTTGTTCGTTTCCCCGAAATCAAGGACGAATTGAAAAATCGTAGCAGCACGGTCGATAATTATCTTCTGACGTTTGCTTTCCAGCGCTTTTATGCGATGGACCGCTTGATGTTCAGTGATAGTGAACTTCGCGCCTTCTTCGATTCTCATCGGTCGATGTTTGGTGATTCCGCTGAATATATGGTTGTTCGTAATAGTGTCGCTGAAAAGCTCTTCCTCGAACGAAATGCGGATTCTTTGGCTGCATTCATCAAGAGAAAAGTTGCCGAAGGCGGAAATGTCGATACTTCTAGCGAACAGATGGGAGCCCAGTTTATCCGCGAATTCCGCGAAAAACTGGTCAACACGATGGGCGATTCCTTGATAAAGGTCTATAACTTGGCCTTGGTTCCAATCGTTCCTCCGACTCCCGAGGAATACTACGAGAAGCACAAGGACTGGTTCGTGACGGAACCGGGATTTGAAGTTTATCATGTCGAAATGGCCGATTCCGTGGCGCTCTCCGCGTTGTTCTATACCGACAGCATGGACCTCGACGAATTCAAGAAGATTGCCCGCGACAACAGCATCAACAAGGAAACGGCGGCAAACGACGGTTACGTGGGGAAGGTACTCGAAAAGCATGTGTTGCCTTACGGTATAGGCGAAATGTCACCGTTGTTCACCCAATTCAAAGACAAACCGGTGGGTACTGTTTCCAAGCCGATACGCACATTCATGGGTGAAACGTTCCATGTGTTCTATCTTGCAGCCGTGGTCCCGTCCCGTCAAAAGACTCTGGATCAGGTTCGCATTGCTATTAATAACGAAATCAAGAATGGAATCAATTATGATTTGGATTCTACGTACGTGCTAGTCACCATGAACGGGGAACCTGTAGTTCGCGAAAAAGATGTCTCCGATGTGTATGCAGCTAATGTTAATATGCTGAAGTCTCGCAGAATCCATGACAACATTGTCAATTCGCTGATGCAGAATATCGCTTTCGCAAACGAAGCCCGTAAACGCAAGGTCGACCATTCTTGGGAATACAGAGCCCTAGCCCGTAATAGCGCTGTTGACTTTGTATGTAACGCCTTTGAATATAAGATTAGGCACAAGCTCAACCATTCGGAAGATACGCTTAAGGCTGTTTACGACAAGATTGGGAATCCTGCACATCCAGTATTGAGTTTCGAAAAATCCCGCGAAGATCTCTCCGCTTGGCTGGATATGCCTAGGGTTATCCTGAAACACAGCTATTATTACCTGATGGAAGATTATCTCCCGAACGATTATGAATCGTCCATTCCTAGATTGTTTGCCGACGAGGTTGCTTCGTACAGCAATAACGTTTGGGATCGAACAATGACAGATGCGTGGAATAAGGCCAAGGTTTCCCTGTACGTGGATTCCATTACTTTGTTGCCGCAGGATAAATCCTTGGAAAGTGCTGTTCAAAAACTGGATTCGCTCTACCAGATGCAAAAACTGGATTTGGCGCTTACCGGTTGGAGGAACATGCGCAATCGTTATCCCGAGAACGATTCTATCATGAAAAAGGCGACGTACGAAATTGCTCACATCCTGAGCGATAAAAATGATTTCGATCGCTCCCAGCGTGAATACAGGTCCTTCTACAGAATTTGGCCGGATGACCCCAATGCCGAGAAGGCTATGTTCAGCCGCGGGTTCATCCTCACCGAAAACATGCACAAGGATTCCCTCGCACTCGAGGTTCTCGAAGAATTCAAGACGAAGTATCCTAAGAGCGAGCTGACCGAATCTGCTGACTGGCTCATCGAGAATATTCGGTCCGGTGGCCAACTTGCCGATGATTTGATGAAGAAAATCGAGGCGGAGGAGTAGACGGTAGACAGTAGGAAGTAGACAGTAACTTCCTACTAAAACCCGTTAAAAACTTCCTACTTCCTACTTCCTACTTCCTACTAAAAACTATATTTCACATACTTTCAAACAAAAGGTACCTACTATGGAAATGACATTCGCCATGATTAAGCCCAACGCCGTCAAGTCCGGCTTGGTGGGCCGTATTATTGACCGTTACATCAGTGCAGGCCTCTCCGTCTGCGCTGTGAAGATGCACCAGATGACTTCTGAAGATGCTCGCGGCTTCTATGCCGAGCACGTCGAGAAGCCCTTCTTCCCGGAACTCGAAGCCTACATGACCAAGGGCCCGTCCGTCATGCTCGCCCTCGGTGGCGAAAATGCCATTGCCAAGGTCCGCGCCATCAACGGTGCTACCAATCCGGCCAAGGCGGAACCCGGTACGCTCCGCTACGATTTTGCCCCGTCCATGACCGAAAACGTCGTTCACAGCTCCGATAGCCCTGAGTCCGCTGCCCGCGAGCTCGACTTCTGGTTCAAGGCCGACGAACGCTACGCTTACGAAATGCCTTCTCTCAAGGCTTGCTGCGTCCTCTAAGTTTCAAAAATAACCCCTCTCAAGGAGACACAACTCAATGCAATGGATCGTCAAGTATCTTACCTCGTCCATCGGTAAGAAGCAGATCATGGGATGCACGGGTGCCTTTTTGGCTCTGTTCATCCTGGGCCACATGTGTGGTAACTTCCAGCTCTTGAACCTCGACCAGGCTTCGGCTCAGGCGTCTTACAACGCCTACACCGAGTTCCTGACTGGGTTCAACCCGCTCCACTTCCCGGTCAAGATGATTTACCTCATCGAACTGGTGCTCGTGGGTGCTTTCGCCCTCCACATCTTCCTCGCGGTGACGCTGAAGATCGAGAACAAGAAGGCCCGTGGCGGAATCGATTACGAAGTGAGCGCTCGCAAGGGTAAGAAGACCTTCGCGACCTTCACCATGATCTGGTCCGGCCTCTTCATTCTCGGCTTCCTCGTGCAGCACCTCATGATGCTCAAGTTCGGCGAGCACTACCTCTACATGAACGACAAGGGCGAAATCATCCGCGATATGTGGCTCACCACCATCCAGATGTTTGCTAATCCGGCTTGGGCTGCCTTCTACGTCGTGAGCATGTTCGTCGTTGGCCTGCACCTGTTCCACGCCATTTCTTCTGCGTTCCAGACCATGGGTCTCGCTCACCAGAAGTGGACGCCGATTATCGATATTGCTGGTATTGTCTACAGTGTCGTTATCGCGCTCGGCTTCGGCATTACCGCTGTTGCCGCCTTCTATCTCGCTGGCCAGCCCGAAACTCAGGCCCTCATCGAAAAGTCCCGCGCTCTCCAGCCGCAGTATGAACAGCAGAAGGCCAAGGCTGAAGCCGAAAAGAAGGCCAGCTTCGTGATTCCTTCTGTCGGTGAAGTTCAAGTTTCTCTCAACGCTGAATTTTAAGGAGACCACTAATGATTCTTGATTCTAAAATCCCCGGTGGTTCCATCGAAGAAAAGTGGACCAAGCACAAGTTTGAACTCAAGCTCGTGAACCCCGCCAACAAGCGCAAGTTCACCGTGATCGTCGTGGGTACTGGCCTTGCCGGTTCTTCCGCCGCCGCTTCTCTCGCCGAACTCGGTTACAACGTCAAGTCTTTCTGCATTCAGGATAGCCCCCGCCGTGCGCACTCCATTGCCGCCCAGGGTGGTATCAACGCTGCCAAGAACTACAAGAACGACGGCGACTCCGTTTACCGTCTGTTCTACGATACCGTGAAGGGCGGTGACTTCCGCGCTCGCGAAGCCAACGTGCACCGCTTGGCCGAAAACTCCAACCTCATCATCGACCAGTGCGTTGCCCAGGGCGTTCCGTTCGGCCGTGAATACGGTGGCCTTCTCGACAACCGTTCCTTCGGCGGTACGCAGGTTTCCCGTACGTTCTACGCCCGCGGTCAGACGGGTCAGCAGCTCCTCCTCGGTGCCTACCAGGCCCTCATGCGCCAGGTTGCCGCCGGCAAGGTGAAGATGTTCCCCCGCCGCGAAATGATGGACCTCGTCGTTATCGACGGCAAGGCTCGCGGTATCATCGTCCGTAACCTCATCACCGGCGAACTCGAAAGCCACGTGGCCGACGCAGTCTGCCTCTGCACCGGTGGTTACGGTAACGTCTACTACCTTTCTACCAACGCCCAGGGTTCCAACGTGACGGCCGCTTTCCGTGCCTACAAGCGCGGCGCCCTGTTCGCTAACCCCTGCTACACGCAGATTCACCCGACTTGCATTCCTCGCCACGGCGACCTGCAGTCCAAGCTCACCTTGATGAGCGAATCTCTCCGTAACGACGGTCGTATTTGGGTTCCGCGCAAGGCGGGCGATACCCGT
>JAEERM010000100.1 GCA_016285835.1 Fibrobacter sp. | reverse complement strand
AGGGTGTCGAAATAGGTGGATTCGCGCTCTCGACGGCGGATATTCCGGCCTCGATGATTGCCTGGGGCACAAGTACCGCGGACAAGGTTGCCGGAGTTGTCGCTGCGGATACTGCCCGCAAGATAAAATCCTACTTGCGCTACGAAGGCTATCCGGAAACGTCGACACTCCGTCCGCGCATCCGCCTGCGCAATATATCCTCCTCGCCGGTGAACGGGTTCTCCGTCCGTTACTACTTCCGTGGCGAGGATGCCTCGCAAGCCAGGGTTGATCGCTATGTGCCCAACGACGTGTCGACATTCCCGTCAGTGCATTTGGAAAGTGGGCGTACTGGCTACGTGGAATGGAAATTCCCCAATAAGCAGATCCCGGTGAACGGGACGGTGTTCAATGGTGATGGTCCGCATTTCGGACTGTACAATTCGGACTACTTCCCGTGGAATGCCTCCGACGACCCGTCCTTCGTAGACCCGTATTCGGGCCTTGTCCCGAATGTGGATGGCTTCTATGAGGATGTGGGTGTTGTCGTCTTGGATAACGACTACAACTTGATTGGTGGTTCGTGCGCCGAAATGGAAGACCCGACGTCGCTTGTGACCAGTGCCCGTGCACTTGCCGCCATTGAGCGCGAAAATAACCAGATGAGCGAGGTCCACATCAAGGTAGAAAATACGGGCAATGTCTCGCTCGGCAACATTGATGTACGTTACTATTTCTACGTGGGTGGAAATATGACTCCTGCGTTGGATGTGTACTATCTGTCTGGCTGCTCGTCGGTGACGTTGCAGAATCTCGGAAACGGGCGCTGGCAAGCAACGGCCCATTATAACGGAACTCTCGCGCCGGGGCAAATGTGGAACGATCCTGTCAAGTTTACCTTGCGTTTGCAAAATTGGGAAAATGTATGGAATGCTTCTGATGACCCGTCCCACGATGGTCTTGGACACAATTTTGTGGAGGCCCATGGAGTTTGCGTTTATGATTCGGCCGGGAACTTGCTTTACGGGAATGCTCCGGCGTGGGGTAATCCTGCACCCAGCAGTAGCGGCAGTGGTACCGGTGGTACAGATCCCACGAACCATCCTGGCAATGGATCGTCTTCTGGAAACACTCCACCCATCGTGCGTACGGATGACGGTTTGCTGGTTACGATGGACTCCTATGCCTACGTAAGCCTAAAACTTGTCAATGCACATGGCGAACCGATACGGACTTTGTTTAGGGGGAATCTACAGGCTGGGCAAAATCTGGTGCATGTGAACTGGAACGGTATAGATATGAGGAATTCGTTCCTGGTGTTCAAGGTGAATGGAACCGTTCGCTCAACGACAGAACTATCTTTGCTATAAAGGAATGAATATGAAAAAGATTTATTTTAATGTTTTCGTAGTGATTACTTTCGCGCTTTTTACTGCGATACCTTCATGGGCGGTAAGCCTGGAATCGATATTTGACTACCAGAAAAAGTCAATGTTCCCAGATACGTGCGAAATGCAAATTCGTACCACGGTGACGCTCCCAGGTCAGCCGTCTCAAGTTGTTAACACTGCTGTATTGACTGCAGGAGAGTCGAAGTCCGTCACGACAATCAAGTCGAGTATGATGCAGATGCGAATGATTCAGAATGATGGGCGCATGAAGACGATTGACCTCAAGACGGGAAAAAGTTTACCTGCGCAGAACGTGCCGAATCGTGGCCCTGCCGAGGTGAACAAACAGATGGGAGCGCCTGCAGATTACAATGCCCCTGTCCGTGATGGGGAACTTTGGAAACTTGTTCCCAAGGATTCAAAAAGACCGACGCTCTACTATTCGGAAAAGGCAAAACGTGTGGTGAAAATGGTCGCTCCGGTCGAGGGTGCTACCGCCGAGAGCTTGCTCGAATACTGCGACAACTCTTGCCCGCTTCCGGGGACACTCAAGAAGGTGAGCATCACGACGACTCTTGCGGAAGGCGCAACTAGCACTATCGTTTTGGAGATAATTGTGGCAAAGCAACGCCATGCGATACCGATGAACATATTCGATATTGAGTGAATGTAGGGTTTACTAAAAAATTGGAAAAGCGTTAATTTCCAAAAAATGAAACGAATAATATAATAGTCCAGTCAATTTCTTGACTGGATCTTTTTTTGTTTTTCGACGTTATCTGCATATACCACGGCTTGTGTTATATACGTATGAATTTTTAGGATTTCTGTAAAATCTTTTGATTTTGACTTAAAATCGTTGATTTTGTGTTTTGAAAGAGATATATTGTTGTCGAGGTCAAACCTATGAAAGCAATATACGAATATCTTGATTACAGGCGGTACATGCAGGAGTTCTACGAAGAACGCAAGCGCTGTTCCGCCTTCTCGTGGAGGGAGTTCTCGCATTTGGCGGGGTTCTCTTCGTCGAATTACATGAAGTTGGTGTGCGATGGGAAAACCCGCCTTTCCAAGGTGGGCGTGGAACGTGTCGCTAAGGCAATGGAACTCGAAGGGAGCGCCAAGGAATACTTTGCCCAGATGGTCGTGTTCGCCGATTCCGGTGACGAGGCAAAAAAGAATGCCGCGTTGAAGAGAATACGCGAACTTGCGAAGGAAAACAAGGTGCGTACGCTGTCGGCGGATGCCTACGCCTACTTTAGCGAATGGTACAACCCGGTGCTGCGAGAACTCGCTCCCATGAATCCCGGCGCGAAACCGATGGAACTGTCCAAGCTCTGCTACCCGGAAATCAGCGCGACCGAAATCCGGAAGACTCTCGATTTTCTGATCCAGATGGGGTTGCTCAAGAAACACGACGAATACCATTACGAGCAGACCGAGAAGGTTGTGATGGGCGTCGCGGGAATGGTGCCCCCGGCCATGCGCCCCATGCACAGGCAGATGGCCAAGTTGGCGATGGACGCGATAGATAACGTCCCTGTCGAAGATCGCAGCTTCGCGGGCGCCACTATGGGGATTTCTCGCGATACGTACCGCCGTATTGCGTGCGAGGCGGAAAAGTTCAGACAGAAGGTCGTCGCCATCGCAAGTGAAGACAAGCACGGTGAACAAGTTTACAGGTTGAATTTACAATTGTTTCCGCTGACAAGGCGGCAGGAGGAAAATCATGAATAAGAAGAAATATATAGGGCTCGTTTTCTCGCTTGCCTTGTTTGCGGCGTGTTCTTCGGATGAGGGGGCCGGTGTGACGACGGAACCGGCTGGCGATCTTGACACTAGACTGTCTGCTTTGCTCAAGGAGCCTTCTGCAGGACAAAAAGCCATCATGGATAGCATCCTCAAGACTATGGAAACTGGTGGCAACAGAACTTTGGAAACCGAGAGCCAGGTAAAGTTAGATTCAGGCATAGTGGAAATTGACGACCCGTCCGTTCAAATTCCTGTGCCGCAAACAGCCCATGATTTCGAGACTTCGGGCGAAGTTTATTATAGCCGGCAGGGATGCAACGTTACCTATTATGAAGCGGAATCTGGCACCCAGATGCTCTTTACCGGAAGTAGCGCATACTACATGGAAACCAGTCTTTTGTTGACAAAGGACGAGGTCTTGATAGAAAAGGTTGAAAATAACTATTGGTTTGAAGAAGACAAAAAGGATTGCAAATCGGACCTTACGGCGTTCCGGCTGCGTTGTGAATCGTTGTACGGCGTATTCAGGGATTATAATGATGGAACCGGTTGTAATGACCAAAGGCTCCAGGTTGCCTGCGCTGTGCCACTGTTCGGTCTGGCCATTACCCCGGAAGTGTTGAAGCACGAGGCGGATTACTACTATAAGGCGCGCTGTGATTCCTTGGTGGTGGCAGAAGACCCGCAGTGCTCCATTGTATGCACGAATCCGTTAGAGAATATTTCTCCGAATGACACTGTCGCTAATCCGTTTGACAATATGAAGTGCCAGAAGATTTGCCTCGATATGGAAGGTGAAAACGAGCACTTCAAGGTACAGGACGATGATGACGACACGTTGGGTGCGCAAGGCGGTGAATCCATGTCTTCCGCATCGATGCCATTCCCTGTGGCTTCGGCCTTGAGGCCCGAGGCCATGAGCTCTGCTTCCATGCAATCGTGCTACACTGTATGCGAAAATAGCTTGGATGGCAAATGCGAAACGGTTTGCCTGGATATGGAAGGCGAAGACGAGTATTTCAATGTGCAAGACGATGAAGACGACCCGTTTGACGGACAAGGCAGCGAATCCATGTCTTCCGCATCTATGCAATCATGCTACTCTGTATGCGAAAATAGCTTGAATGGTAAGTGCTATACGGTTTGTCCGGACATGGACGGCGAAGACGGGTACTTCAATGTGCAAGACGATGAAGAAGACCCGTTCGACGCACAAGGCGGTGTAACCATGTCTTCGGCGTCGACGCCTTTCCCCGTGACTTCCGCCTCAATGCCCGAGGCCATGAGTTCTGCATCAATGCCGTATTAAAGAAAACCTCTATAAAATGGGAAAATAAGTCCGCCTGCCCGGCGGACTTTCTTGTTTTTTGCAACCTAGATTTTGTATATTCTCCGTGTAAAAAAAAGATATTACCTGATAGGGTCATTGATGCGATTATTTGTACTACTTGTATGTCTGCTGTCGGTGTGCCTGTGGGCGCGCCCGATTAACGACGGCAATAAATTGTTCAAGAATGGCGACTACGCCGGTGCGCTTGAAAAGTACATGAAGGCCCGCGAGGCTGAACCCGCGAACCCGCTTTTGTTCTACAATATCGGTACGTGCCAGTACAGACTCGGCAATTACGAAGAGGCCAAGAAGGAACTCGAGAGTGCCGTGCGCATGCCGGACAAGAAGATGGCCGCGAAGGCAGCCTACAACTTGGCGAACACGCATTTCCGCATGGGCGAGAAGGCCGCCGAGGGCAGTGAACGCATTGCCGCGTGGCGCGAGTCGGTCGCCTACCTCAAGAAGGCCATCGACCTCGACAACGGTTTCGAGAACGCAAAAAAGAACGTGGAAATTGTGCAGCGCAAGCTGAAAGAAGAACTCGACAAGCAAAAACAGAACCAAGACCAGAATCAGGAAAACGACCAGAAACAGCCGCCGCTTTCCGAGAAAGCGAAGGAAGTTCTGGCGCGGGCGCTCCAGCTCTGCAAAGACGGCAAGTACGCCGAAGGCAAGGAGATGCTCGAGAACCTGATTGCCGAAGACGAGACCGCGGGCCAGCTGAACGGCCACGTGCAGCGCATCGACGACGTCATCGAAATCAAGGCCGGCCGCAAGCCCAAGGCCAAGATTGACGCCAGCAACACCGACAACGACCTGGAGGTGATCTGATGGCTAGACGAGAGAATGTTTATGGTAAGGTCACTGAGCTTGCCGAAGTGACCGTTGGTAAGTCAATGCTTTTTGTTTTAGCGGTTTTGTTATTGTCCGCGGCGGCCTTTGCGGCGCCGAAGTCTGCGAGCGCCTACTACAGCGATGCGGCTTTCCAGTACATCGAGAACCGCCTGCCCAGTGCCGAAATTACCTGCAACGAGGGCCTGCAATACTATCCGAACGACCAGAAGTTGCAAATGCTCCTCGACCGCATCAAAGAGGCCAAGGACGAGCAGAAGAACGAGAACAAGAAGAACGACAAGAACCAGGATAACAACCAGGACCAGAATAAAGATCAGAACCAGGATCAGAATCAGGACCAGGATAAGGACCAGCAGAACCAAGACCAAAACCAGGATCAGCAGGACCAGAACCAGGGAGAAAGTTCTTCGAGCGGAAGTGATGACCAGAACCAGCAAGGCGGCCAGAACGGCGAATCGAGCAGCAGCCAGGGTGAAAGCTCCGACAGCAACGGCGAACAGCCCGAGCCGCAGCAACCCGAAGAAGGCTCAAGCGACAGCCAAGGCGAGGAACCTCAGGAACAGCCTGTGCAGATGGGCGAGATGACTCCCGAAGAGGCTGCACAGCTCCTGAAGGATTTCGACGAGCAGAACGGCGAACGCAAACCTTGGAAGCCCCTCCGCGGACAAGCAAGACCCGCGAAGGACTGGTAATATCCGGAAATCTTGACATCGGTCAAAGCAAAAGTATATATTACGGATATGAGACGTTCTCGTATCCGTTTTTTCAATATGAGGGTTGCTGCACTGGCAGCGTTGTCGCTTGTGCTTTTTCATGCACCGGTTTTGGCGGCGGGCCTTGTGAAGCAGAATGTCGACACGACCGATGCGATGGCGACTCTTGACAATTTCGACCGCGGGTTTTATACGCCGCAGGTGCTGCATTTAAAACCTTCGGGCGGCAAGCCGATTGAAAAGCCGTATGCCAAGTTGCTGCATCTGCGCGCGGAAATTTCGGAATTCAGCAGTAATGCATGGCTGGGAATTGATTCGGCAAGCGGGGATACGATTCGTGGCGTGAGCCAGGACTTGACTGAAGATGCTCTGAACGTATTGCAGGAATCGCTTGACAGTATCCGCGCGAACAGGGGATTTGCCATCGTGCGCATCTGTTACGACCCGTGGTATAATGGGCGTAGCAACGTGACTCCGGATCACGAGTGGGTGATGCGCCATGTGGAACAGCTTGCTCCTGTGCTTTCGAAAAATACCGATGTGATTGTGGCGTTAGAAATGGGGATGCACGGAGCCTACGGCGAGATGCACAGCGATACGAATATCACTTATGACCGTATTGCCGAGGCGACAAACTTGATGTTGCGTAGCACGCCACCAGAACTGAAAATCTTGACCCGCACGGGTAACTATTCGGCGAAGGTGCTTGGCTTTGACGACTGGGGCGTGGATTTCCATATTGACGGCGAGAAGTTTGCCGAAATCGCGAAGGCGAAGGGCGACACCATGTACCGCGTGGGAATGTTCAACGACGGCTATCTGGGAACGCAGTACGATTACGGCACGTGGGGTGCAGACTGCGCGACTTCCATCTGCCGCGAAGAGGGCGTGGCCTGGCTCGAGAAGTACGGCATCAATACGCCTTACGGTGGCGAGGCGCTCACGACGGCAGACAATTACGAAGTCATCAACACTCCGGAATTCCTCTCTTACGAGGGCTTCCGCACGCATACGAGCTATCTGAACATCCAGTGGAACAATAACCTGATTGACAGTTGGAAAAAGACGCCCTTCACGCAGAAGGATTTCGATTACGACCCGGCGCGTGTCGATTCGCTTTCGGGATTCAAGTACATCAACGACCACTTGGGCTACCGCTTTGTATTGCGCGAATCGTGGCTGAGCGATACGGTGGGGAGCGACGGAATTTTACGTGCGAAATTGCGCATTCAGAACGTGGGCTTTGGAAACCTGACGCGAGAGGTGATGGCTTCGCTCGAAATACACATAGGATATCTTAAACCTCGCGATGGTGCCAATGCCATTGATTTGTTTAGCTATAATGTTCCGCTTCCGGATTCCATCGACTTCAGGAACGTGCATAGCCGTAAAATTGAAATCAAGGGCGCCGATACGGTGATGACCTTTGACGGCAACAACGAAATTGTAATCGAGAGGAAGATAGACGGCTATGAGGGCACAATGAGCGCGTATCTGAAAGTTTGTGGAGATGTTCATTGCTCGGAAAAAATTCATTTTGCAAATAAGGTGAAGATTCCAGATGAAGGCGTCTATATCGGAAGTTTTGTTGTGGATAACAGTGTAAAATCATCTGCTATCCCGCGTGCCCTCCCGGGTGCGGCCCAAAAGCAAAACGCCCCCTTCGTACAGAGGGAGCGCAACAGCGTGATTATCCGTGATGGTGAAAAGCGCTACCAAATAAATGGTGCCAGTACCCTAACAACCAATCACTAATCACCAATCACTTTCTTCACGAATTCGCGGCACACGGCTTCGGGATCGGGCTTGCCGAAGATGGCGGAACCGACCACAAAGATGTTCGCGCCGGCTTCCTTGCAGGCGAGAATGTTGTCGAGCTTGACACCACCGTCGATCTGGATGTTGAGTTCCGGCTTCATCTGACGGAGCTCGCGAATCTTGTCGAGGCAGTAGGGGATGAGGCTCTGGCCGCCGAAGCCCGGGTTCACCGACATGATGAGTACCATGTCCACGATGTCGAGCACGTACTTGATGCTTTCGAGCGGGGTTGCCGGGTTGATGGCCACGGCAGGTTTCACGCCGAGTTCTGCAATCTGGTGCAGCAAGCGGTCAAGGTGGTTTGTGGTTTCGGCGTGCACGCTGATGATGCTTGCACCGGCCTTCGCAAATTCACCCACGTACTTTTCTGGGCTCTCGATCATCAAGTGGCAATCGAGCGGGAGCTTGGTGCCCTTGCCGACGCAGGCAGAAATGCCCGGGCCAAAGCTGATGTTCGGGACAAAGTGCCCGTCCATGATGTCGAGGTGAACAAGACCGGCTCCACCGTTTTCGATGGCCTGGAGACCTTTGCCGAGTTCGAGGAAATTTGCGTTCAGGACGCTGGGTGCGATAATTTGCTTGAGCATGTTGCAAATATACATTTTTTTGCTACCTTTACTTGTACTAAGATGAAAGGAGATAATCATGACAAAAACAACTGCTTCTAAAGCAACAACAAAGAAGGCTGCCGCTAAGCCCGCTGCCGCCCCGAAGGCTGCCCCCAAGGCCGCCCCGGCTAAGAAGGCTGCTGCCAAGCCCGCTGCAAAGGCTGCCGCCCCCAAGGCAACGTCCAAGGCTGCCGCTACGAGCGCTGCTCCCAAGAAGGTTACCGTTGAGTTCATCGCGGATTGCCCGCTTGCAAGCACCGTGTCTATCGCTGGCACGTTCAACAACTGGGCTGTCGATGTCGACATGCTCAAGAAGGACAAGAAGTCCGGCCTCTGGACAACAAAGATTGCCCTCGTTCCTGGCGACTACGAATACAAGTTCGTATGCGACGGCAAGAACTGGGATGCCGGCGACAACAAAATCAAGCACGTGTAATCTAGACGAGTGAACGCTCGCAAGCTCGCTACAGACGAGAGACGAGAGGATGGGCCTTCGGCCCCACAGAAAAAGATGAAAGGGTTTCGGTTTTCCGAGACCTTTTTCATTTTGTGTAAAAGCCGCGGCAGATCAGCTCGAGGACGGCTCTTTCTAGCTTTCATTCTCTCGTCTCTCGTCTCTCGTCTCTCGTCTAAAAACTAAATTTGTCCTCATGGCAAACTATTCTATTCCCCAAGAAATTTTTGTGAAGGCTGCTGAACAGTACGGCACCCCCCTCTGGATTTATGACCGCGCCACTATCGAAAAGTGTGTGAAGGATGTCCAGGTTTTTGACACCGTTCGCTTTGCCCAGAAGGCATGCCCGAACCTCTCCATCGTCTCGCTCATCCGTAAGCTCGGCTGCGTTGTTGATGCCGTCTCTGCTGGCGAAATCGTCCGCGCCCTCAAGGCGGGTTTCAAGGGCGGAGTTCAGAAGGGCAAGGCTCCCGAAATCGTCTACACCGCAGACATCTTTGATAAGGACGCTCTCGAACTTGTGAAGGAACACAACATCGCCGTGAACGTCGGTTCGCCCGACATGATCCAGCAGCTTGCTGATTTCGGCGTGAAGTCGGAACTCACCATCCGCGTGAACCCGGGCTTTGGCCACGGCCATTCCCGCAAGACCAACACCGGTGGCGACCTTTCCAAGCATGGCATCTGGCACGAACAGATCAAGGACTGCATCAAGCTAGCACAGAGCAACGGCATGTGGATTACCGGCCTGCATATGCATATCGGTTCCGGCACGGACTTCGAACACCTCGCTCAGGTTTGCGATGCGATGGTGGACGCTAGCCGCCGCCTGGGTTCTCACCTCCGCACCATCAGTGCAGGGGGCGGCCTCCCGATTCCTTACCACGAAGAAGAAAAGGGCAACCGCATCGACGTGAAGGCCTACTACGACCTGTGGGACAAGGCCCGCAAGAACATCCAGCAGAGCATCGGCCACGATGTGCACCTGGAAGTGGAACCGGGCCGTTACCTGGTGGCCGAGAGCGGTTACCTGATGGCCGAAATCCGCGCTGTCAAGAAGCAGGGCGACAACCTGTTCTATTTGGTGGATGCCGGCTTTACCGATCTCGTTCGCCCGAGTTTCTACGGCAGCTATCACGGCATTTCCATTATTGCTCGCGACGGTCGCGAATTGAACGAAACGGTTGATGCCGTTGTGGCAGGCCCGCTCTGCGAATCCGGTGACGTGTTCACGCAGGAAGAAGGTGGATTCGTGGTGACCCGCAAGCTCCCGAAGGCCAAGGTCGGCGACTTGCTGATTCTCCATGATGCCGGCGCCTACGGTGCGGCCATGAGCAGCAACTACAACAGCCGCCGCTACGCCGCCGAAACGATGTACACCAACGGTGAACTCAAGGTCATTCGCGAGCGCCAGACGTTTGAGCAGTTGCTGCAAAATGACAGGGTTATTGATTTATAAACTTCGCATAGCTTAGTTTAGAATCAACTTGTTTTATAAAAAAGCCTATGGAAATATATCCATAGGCTTTTGAATTGTTTTTTCAAAATGTTTTGCTGCGCTTGTTTTTACATAAATTTACCATAATGTCTTTTATACAAGGTTATTTTAATTAGAACCGATTTGATTTATATTTATCGCATGATAAAGGATTGGGGGCAATGAACAAATTTTTGACGTGGTTGATTGGAGGGAGCCTGATAGGCCTTTGCGCTTGTGGCGACGACTCGAGCAGTAATGCCGGTGGCAATGATGATGCTGGTGGTGTCGTCGCGTCTACGCTGTGCTTGTCAACCCCGCTCGATGGAAGTGATGCTGAGTGTGGAAGTTTTGTCTTGAACGAATCGGACAGTACATTTTCTTTTTTGCGGTGGATTGATTATGGTTTTTGTGGTGGGACGGATTCGCTTAACATGTCGTGGCATTTGGAGAAAATCAAAGCCCAGGTTTCATCCAAGTATAGCATTCGGGGTGACTCGTTGTATGTGCGT
The DNA here is from genome assembly GCA_016285835.1 of Fibrobacter sp. Classification (GTDB taxonomy): domain Bacteria; phylum Fibrobacterota; class Fibrobacteria; order Fibrobacterales; family Fibrobacteraceae; genus Fibrobacter. Next base: position 2,268 of record JAEERM010000100.1, on the reverse strand, counting down.
TCAAATGAAATTTATACGATGAATGAAATCCCTTTGGGCTATTCGTCTACTAAAGATGATAATGCCGTGGTAACAACATTTTGGTCTCCGAAACATGATGGGATTAAGGGGACTTGGCGTTATGTAAGCCAGTATTTAGATAGCCCTAGGGGTTATGTCAATTCCCCATTTGAAAATCACGCTGTTTTTTGGACTTTTTCGGAAAACCGACTTTTACAAGATACCGTAGAAAATCCTGGGTATAATTTTTTCCGGACATCCTTTGTGGAAGACCTGCTTTTTTCGATTTATTACAAGGAAGGTGGGGCCCCGAATGCGATTCATGCAGGGTATTTCTCCAAATTTTATCCGTACAATTTGTCTTCACTTGACATCCAAATGGATTCAAGATCCGAAACGGAAGCGACTTTTACGGTGGGAGGAGAAAAAGTTGTTATATCGAATGTCGATTTCGAATTGATTTTTTTTAGCCGGTTTAAGGTTTTTCTGGATGTAGAATATGCTGGAAAGAAATGCCCCTACAGATATCATGTAGAAAATATTTCAGAACAAACGTGCCGTCAGGAAAATGTGGACTTCATGTATCTTGAAGATGGGTGGAATAGCTATACTCTGGATACCACGGTCAGAGTGTGGTCGAGTGAAATACGTTTTGAAGACAATCGAAGAGAGTTTGAAGAATGCTTAGGATTTTCGGAATAGTTACATTTATCGTATGCTTGCTTATTGCTTGCGCGGATGACTCTAGTGATAGCTCTGCACCGTCAGGAGCTTATTCGGAGTGGTTTACGGACGATGAGGAAAGTTCTCTTCTTCAACCATGCCGAACTGCAACGGAAGACAATTGTATCTATGATACACTTGTGGATGCCCGTGATGGCCAGGTCTACAAGACCGTGAAAATTGGCGATCAGGTTTGGATGGCCGAAAACCTCAACTTTGCATCAGAAGGTAGTTTCTGCATAAAGGCGAATAACTGCAAGGGGAATGGACGCCTCTATGGGCGGAAAGTGATGTTCGATACGGTTTCAGCCTGCAAGACTCGTGCTGAATGTGATGCAATTTTGCCTGTGCAGGGCGTTTGCCCTGATGGGTGGCATGTTTCCACGGTGTCGGATTGGGAGCGTCTTTTTGCGGCCATTGGTCGTAAAATAGCGCCTACCTTGTTGGCAAAAGATGGTGCCTGGAGTCATGCAAAAAGAAATTATCGGGATGCGTTTGGTTTCTCTCTGGAGCCAACGCCGGCTCAGGAAGGGGATGGAATGGAAAAGAATTTCTCTTATGTCCCGTATCCCGATGATATGGGCAACGATTCCTATTCGGATGTTTATTCGCTCAGTCCCGATGGACTTAGTATTTATGGAAGTGGTTATAGTTTTTCCATCGTTCTTGGAGTCGGTGTCCGGTGCGTTCAAAACGAGGAAGGGGCAGTGGGTACTGTGAGCCATATGACGCCTGTTGTAGAAAAGAAGAACTTGTCAGATTTTTTGAATCCGAATATTCCTTATGGCGAGCTTGTGGATCCTCGTGATGGTCATGTTTATAAGACGGTCGTTATCGGTACGCAGACCTGGATGGCTCAGAATCTGAATTTTAATACGGGTGATTCGTTGAGCATGTGCTATGATGGTAGCGAGGAATTCTGTGACAAGTTCGGGCGGCTTTATTATAAGAATGCGGCAATGCGGGCTGATATTTGCCCAGCGGGGTGGCATGTCCCGACTCCCGAAGAAATGAAGGTGCTTCTGGATGCTACTTGTTTGGATTCGGCGACTTTCACATATAATTATGAGCCTCTAATGGCGGTAGACGCATGGAGTTTCCATACGTACCCGGGTAATAAATCGCGGGTAAAAGATGAATACGGCTTTTCCATGATGCCGTCGGTGAATCTTTATACGATTGGCATTATTTGGAAAAATGATGGCTCGAGTCTTATTGCTATAGAACATAGCCGAGATATAAGGATGTCGGATACTCGCGGTTCTATACGCTGCCTGATGGATTCTGTCGCTACTCCCGAAAATGGCGAAGAAATTGGGGGTGGCACCGAACAGACGGGACTCTGAAAACTTGAAACATGGTGCATTTCTAACTATATTTGTGCCAAACCTAAAGGTTCAACCCTCAATTTCAAGGCGCAAAAATGTCAGATCGTTTTATCGTGACCGGCAACTTCACCGATGACCCGTTCGCCATCGACATGGCCCAGTACATCGGCCTCCGTGAAGACATCTCCGACGTGGTCTCCCTGAAGACCTTCGCTAA
>JAEERM010000186.1 GCA_016285835.1 Fibrobacter sp. | reverse complement strand
TCTTCGCGCTCCGCCCGAAGGTGCTGATTGCCGACGAAGCCACCTCCATGGTGGACGCCTGCGTGCGCGCCAACATCCTCGATTACCTGCGCAAGTTGAAAGACGAGCTCAAGATGACCGTGGTGTTCGTGACTCACGACATCGGCCTTGCCAACTACGTTTCGGACCGTATCTTCATCATGCACGACGGCAAGATCGTGAACCAGGGTACCCCTGCCGAGGTGCTCGACAACACGGATGAACCGCATACGCTCCGCCTGCTCGATGACATCCCCGAAGTCCACAAGACTGAATGGATCAAGAACAGCCACCGCAGCAAGAAGTAATGTTCCCGGAAAAGTGCACTGAGCTCGCCGAAGTGTACTAGCCGAAGGATTTAAGAAACCCCGACTCTCCGGAGCCGGGGTTTTTGTTGCAGTGTTTTTGCCTAGATAAAAAAAGAACCCGCTTTTGCGGGTTCCTTTTAAGTTCGTAGAACTTTAGGCTCGATTACATGAACCAGTAGGTGGCGCCCACCTGGAACTGGAGGTTCTTGACAGCGCTGTCGTCACCACCTTCAAACGCCTTCTTGGAGTCGATGATGGAGGTGAAGCCAATGACCGAGCGGAAGTTCACGTCCAAGTTCGGGATGACAGTGAAGCCAACACCGGCAGCCACGCCGAATTCGAAGGTGTTGAGGGCCTTGGCGTCGCTAAAGTCGTAAGTGACTTCCATTGCGCCCATGTCCACTTCTTCCTTAGAGCTCAGGAGGAAGGCCAGCTGCGGACCGGCTTCGATGAAGAGCATCGGGAGGACGTTGATGCGGGCGAGGATAGGAATTTCGAGGGCCCAAGTCGTCCATGTGATTTCGTCATCGGAAGCACGACGCATATCAACGTCGACTTCAGGTGCAACGGCAATCAGACCACTAATGCCAATCTTGGTTGCAACACCGGCGTTGAAACCGAGGCCCCAAGGAACATCATCGGTGTTGTCACCCCAGACGGTGCCGAAGTTGGCAGCGGCATGGCCACCGAGGCTGAACTGAGCGAATGCAGAGCTTGCTGCGAAAAGCATAACTGCTACGAGGAGGAGGATTTTTTTCATGTATATACCCCTATGGTTTAAGGTTACAGGATTAAATATAGCAACGAAACGAAAAAAAAAAGCAACAAAAAATAAAATTTTTTAAAAAGAGTCAACAAAGGGCTTTTTTAGCTCAAATGGGCGTATTCGTGCGAAAAAAATGGGACTGATTCTGGAATAATGATGTTTGTTGCATCAGAAATCCTGTTTTTTTTTAGAGAGAAGTAAAAAAAAGTGCATCCAAGTTACACTTTTTATGACAAATTAAATGTATGTAATGAAAAAATAATTTATATTGTGTTTTACAAGAAAGGAAAAAATATTTCATGAGGCCAGAGACCATTAAAAAACGCGAGGATGAATTTTTTTCAAACCTGACAAATTCGTCTGGAGTCAAGTACAAATTGACTGCAACGACCGATATCGGGGATGACGTGAAGGTTTATTCCATCCGGCCAGATTTTAACAGCTACTATTATAATGTCAGGACCGTAAAGAAGAGCATCTGCTTGCACTTTACCGTCGGCTATATCAAGTCCGATACGAGTTCCCTCTCCAAGGCGGACAACCACGTGTCCGTTTCGTACGTTGTAGACCGCTCGGGAAGGATTTACGAAATGTTCCCGGACACCGAATGGAGCTACCATCTCGGCAGCGGTGCTGTCGGTGGCAATGGTGCCATGTCGAAACAGTCCATCGGTATCGAGATTTCAAATTATGGCCCGCTCAAACTTTCTGGCGAGAATCTGGTCGATGCCTACAAGAACGAATACTGCAAGGTGTCGGAGACAGAATTCTATTCCAAGCACAGCTACAGGGGCTACGACTACTACGCCTCGATGACGGATGTTCAGATCGATGCTGTCGCTACTCTCGTCAAGTATCTAGGCCGCAAGCACAACATCCCGATGAACTTCAAGCCGGACGATAATCCGTTTGCAACCGATGCGGAAGCGAAGGCGTTCAAGGGCGTGTTCTACCACACTAACGTCCGGAAGGACAAGTTTGACTGGCCCTTTACGCCGTCGCTGAAGGCCATTATTGCCAAGTGCTCCGACGAACTCCCCGAAGTTCCAGAAAGCAAGCCGGATGCCACGGCGACGGAACCGCAGCCGGCCGAACCGCCTGCAGGCGTTGAGCCTGCAGTGGAAGAGGCGAAACCCGAGGTTGCGCCTGTCGCTGAACCTACGCCGGAACCTGCTCCCACTCCGGAACCAGTGAAACCGGCCGAGCCCGCTCCGGCCCCGCAGCCCGCTCCCGCACCGTCACCAGCGCCGCAGCCCGCTCCCGTACAACAGCCGCAAGCGGCTCCGAAGACGCAACCCGCATCGCAGAAGCCTGCCCAGACTAGTGCGACAAAGCCGGCGGCAAGCAAGCCGACGTCATTGTTCGATATGATTATCTCGCTGATTCTCCAGCTGCTCGGGCTGAAGAAGTAACACTTTACATCACCGATTTTAAAACTCAACCTAAGGAACAGGTAACAAAATGGCAGAACAGGTAAACAACGATTCCACCGCAACG
>JAEERM010000185.1 GCA_016285835.1 Fibrobacter sp. | reverse complement strand
TACTACAATTTCACCGAGCTCGCGGCTGAGACAGCGCCCAGATCGTTACACCATTCGTGCAGGTCGGAACTTACCCGACAAGGAATTTCGCTACCTTAGGACCGTTATAGTTACGGCCGCCGTTTACTGGGGCTTCGATTCAACGCTTCGCCTTGCGGTTGACGTCCCCTCTTAACCTTCCAGCACCGGGCAGGTGTCAGGCCATATACTTGTTCTTGCGAATTCGCATAGCCTTGTGTTTTTGTTAAACAGTCGCCTGGGCCATTTCTCTGCGGCCTCCTCGCGGAGGCTCCCTTTCTCCCGAAGTTACAGGGTGATTTTGCCGAGTTCCTTAGCCGCGGATCACTCGAGCGCCTTGGTATGCTCTACCGGACCACCTGTGTCGGTTTGCGGTACGGGCTCCATCAGAATATGCTTAGAAGTTTTTCTCGGAAGTATGGTTAGGCGGATCGAAGGTGCCGGGGCACCTCCCTACTCTCGGTTTCGGCACTGGGGACGGATTTGCCTGCCCCCCGTTTACCTACAGCCTTCAGCGTCCATGCGTCTGGCCCGCTCCGCTTTCACTCCTTCGTCCCTCCTTCGCTCCTGGCGGAGGTCACGGAATATTAACCGTATACCCTTCGGTGCCCCCTTTCGGGTTGTCCTTAGGTCCCGACTTACCCCGGTCCGATTAACGTTGACCGGGAACCCTTGGTCTTGCGGCGTGGATGTTTCTCGCATCCATTATCGTTACTTATGCCTACATTTGCTTTTCCGTATGCTCCAGCAGCCCTCGCAGGCCACCTTCTCCGCCATACGGAATGCTCCCCTACCCAAGAACCAGGTTCTTGGCACAGCTTCGGCAGTGTGCTTGACACCCGCTTATTATCCACGCCCAACCGCTCGACTAGTGAGCTGTTACGCACTCTTTAGATGAATGGCTGCTTCCAAGCCAACATCCTAGCTGTCTTAGCAGTCGGACATCGTTAGATTGACTTAGCACACGTTTGGGGGCCTTAGCCGATGCTCAGGGTTATTTCCCTCTCGGCGGCGGACCTTAGCACCCGTCGCCTTTCTCCAGAAGACCATTTCACGGCATTCGCAGTTTGTCCGGGCTCGATAGGCGGCGAAGCCCTCTCGCCCAATCAGTGGCTCTACCTCCGTGAAACTGCTCCCGGGCAGCTCCTAAAAGCTTTTCGGGGAGTACGAGCTATCTCTCAGTTTGATTGGCCTTTCACCCCTACCCCCAGCTCATCCAAGACCTTTTCAACGGTCATTAGTTCGGCCCTCCATCCACTGTCACGCGGACTTCAGCCTGGCCGGGGGTAGATCACAAAGTTTCGCGTCTGCCCCCTCCGACTCAGCGCCCTGTGGGACTCGCTTTCGCTGCGGCTCCGCACCTTAGGTGCTTAGCCTCGCCGGAGAGGAGCAACTCGTAGGCTCATTATGCAAAAGGCACGCGGTCACGGAACTAATCCGCTCCCGCCGCTTGTAGGCGGATGGTTTCAGGTTCTATTTCACTCCCCTGCTCGGGGTTCTTTTCACCTTTCCCTCACGGTACTGGTTCGCTATCGGTCTTCAGGTAATATTCAGCCTTGCCGGATGGTCCCGGCTGCTTCACGCAGGATTCCTCGTGTCCCGCGCTACTCCGGATCTTCCCTGCCGGAAGGGGTCTTACGGATACGGGGCTGTCACCCGTGTCGCCGGCGTTTTCCACCGCCTGTTCTCCTTATACCTTCCGTGCGTGACGGGAGTCCTCTACCCCGCGCCGGCCTTGACCGCCGCGGTTTGGGCACGCCCCTCTTCGATCGCCTCTACTGGGGGGTTCACTGTTGTTTTCTCTTCCTCCGGCTACTTAGATGTTTCAGTTCACCGGGTTCGCTCCTTATTAAGGTGCCGTATCTTCTATACGGCGGGTCGCCCCATTCAGATATCCTCGGATCTAAGCCTGTTTGCGGCTCCCCGGGGCTTTTCGCAGCTTACCGCGTCTTTCGTCGCTTCCTGAAGCCTAGGCATCCGCCATCCGCCCTTGTTTACTTTCTTTACTCTTTACACGGACTTCATCGTCCGTGCGTGATTGCTCTGTCAGTCGTGTCAAAGATCTTGTCGGACTTGGTTCCTGTGTCTGTTTCTTGTGTTTCCTGTTCCCGTTGCTTTTGTCCTTTCCTGGTGGAGAATAACGGAGTCGAACCGTTGACCTACTGCTTGCAAGGCAGTCGCTCTAGCCAACTGAGCTAATCCCCCAAGCTTTAATTGTAGTCCCGCGCAGAGTTGAACTGCGGACCTCCACATTATCAGTGTGGCGCTCTAACCAACTGAGCTACGGGACTGTCTTTTTTCGTCTCTGCGGGCTGCGCCCCTGCGTCTGTCACTGGCTCTTTTGTCATGCCGTTTTTGTGCGACGCTTTGCGCGCATTCTCGTTGTAATATTTTAAAAAAACAGGAAGCCTTCCGGCTTGTCTCACGGGTGTGTTTCTGACCCCTGTATTTTCCGCCGCATGTTTCCATGCCGCAGGTCTCCAAAAAGGAGGTGTTCCAGCCGCACCTTCCGGTACGGCTACCTTGTTACGACTTAGCCCCAGTCACCAGCCTTACCCTAGGCCGCTCCTCGCGGTTACGGACTTCAGGTACTTCCGGCTTCC
>JAEERM010000099.1 GCA_016285835.1 Fibrobacter sp. | reverse complement strand
ACAACTTCCCGCAGAACCGCGTGACCGACCACCGCATCGGCCTTACGCTGTACAACCTGGACAAGGTGATTACCGGAGACCTCGACGAGATTATCAACGGGCTCCAGATGGCAAACGCCCAGGAAAAACTCGGGAAGTTTAACGCTTAAAATGTCTTCCCCGCGAAGGCGGGGACCTCCTTTTTAACCATACAAGAAGGAGATGCCCGACTCAATCGGGCATGACAATATAAAATAAGGAAAGTCCAATGTCGCAGATGACCGTACTTGAAATTCTGAACCGCACCAAGGTCTTCTTCGAGAAGAAGGGCGTGCCCGATGCACGCCTGGACGCCGAGTACATCATCAGCCACGGGCTCGGCATGAAAAACCGGATGGACCTGTACCTGAACTTCGAGAAGCCCCTGACAGCAGCCGAACTCGACACGCTCCGGCCGCTGGTCGCACGCCGTGCGAACCGCGAACCGTTGCAGCACATCGTGGGCGACACGAGCTTCCGCGGACACATCATCAAGTGCGACCCGCGGGCGCTGATCCCGCGCCCCGAGACGGAGTCGCTGGTGGACATGGCAATTGAGCGCCTGAACGGTGTCGAAAGCCCCTTCATCGTCGAGGTGGGCACGGGAACAGCGGCGATTTCCATCGCCTGCGCGAAGGAAATCGCCGGAGCGAAAGTCCTCGCAACAGACATTTCGGAAGAAGCCCTTTCGCTTGCCCGCGAAAACGCGCAAGCCAACGGGCTCAATGAAGAATTGACGTTTGCGCAGGGAGACCTGCTTGACGCAGTGACGGGCGACATCGTGGCGAAGATTGTCGGCGCTTCGGCTGGTTCGGCAGGCTCACCAACCTTATCAGCGACCTTGCCTAAAATCAGCTGCCTGATTGCGAACCTCCCCTACATCCCCGACGGGGAAAAGGGCAAGCTCCAGCCCGAAGTGGACAAGTTCGACCCGGCTCTCGCCCTGTACGGCGGCCCCGACGGACTGGACCTCGTGCGCAAGCTGCTCCAGCAAACCGAGGGCAAGCTCTCTGCGGGCGCACCCATCCTCCTCGAAATCGGCTCGGAACAGGCAGAAGTCCTCAAAAACGAGGCCGGGAACTTCCCCTGGCTCGAATTCGAAGGAATCCACAAGGACTACTGCGGCAATATCCGCTTTGTCAGCTACAAGGCCAAGTAGGCCACAAAACCGGGGCTACATTCCCACAGTACAGCCCAAGGCGCCGAGCACGTAAGTTTCGCTTTCACCCATGCGGTAAAACGGCATCAGGGTATCGTCGTCGACGAGCTCGTCCGAAAAGCCACACAGTTGCAACTGTTCACCAATACGCCGCTTGAACGCGGAAAAACCTGTATTCCACAAGCTAGGTTCGGCACCGACTGTAATTGTGCTACCCGAATTTCCAAAAGGAGTTTCCTTCGTTTTCTTCCTTGTCATATTTGATCTTCCTTTTCCATTTTTCCTTTTGACGCCTGTTTTTTCACACACAAAAAAGCAAGTGCCCTTCTGAACACCAAATATAAACACGCCGGAATGTCAAAAAGTGACAATTCGGCTTTTTTTTGAAAAAAAGAGGAAAAATTACTCGATAACTTCGGCCTCGACCTCGGCATGCCCTGCCTTGTCGAGCCCAAGTTTTTTGCCAGCAGCCGTACTCAGGTCAAGGATTCGCTTCCCGGCATAAGGACCGCGGTCGTTCACTCGCACGATGACGCTCTTGCCGTTACTCTTGCGGGTGACCTTGAGCTTGGTGCCGAAGGGGAACGACCGGTGCGCACAGGTCATGGCGTTCTGGTCGAAAATTTCGCCGCTGGCGGTTTTCTTGCCGTCGAAGCCCTTGCCGTAATAGCTTGCGCTCCCGGTAATCTTTGTCCCCACGGGAGCCTTTTTCTTTGAAGTCGGGTGCTTGGACGTGGAATAACCCCTGTCATACCCCGGACGCGAGGCGATACTCGCACTCCCGGCGCATCCCGGAAACACAAACGCAGACACAAGAAAACACACGAGCAGAGAAACATGAGCAAACTTCTGCATCGCGGGCCAACCTACTCGAAGTCGTACATACTGTTGTACGTATTCTCCAGCACTTCGTCTTCCTTGCTCTTGACTTCGGCCTTCTTTTCTTCGGGCTTCTTGTTCAGGGACTCGTAGTACTGCTTGGACAGATTATCAATATGCTCGACAGAATGTTGCACCCTCTTGCGGAGCCGCTTCATATCGTCGTCGGTAAGAGAAATGCGAGTATTCAGGATTTTTGCGGATTCCCTACCCCACGGCGTGGAGCCGTGATTGTTTTTCAGTTGCCGATAGATAGCCACGGCACTGTCCTTGCGCTCGGGATTCATCGCAAAGTACACAGCCTTCATGTACAACGCCTGGATGCCGGACTGGGTCTTCGGGTATTCCTGGTAGAGGCTGTCGAATGCGGTAAATGCGGCTAAGTAAGCGGAATCCACACGTTCCATCTGGTCAATGGGCACTTCCGTTGCCGCTGTCCAAAGGCTTTCAGCCTGCAAGTAGCGAGCCTTCGCCTTGTCTTCGTCGGTCTGGGCGGTGACGCGCATGCCGAGGTTCACTTGCGCTTGCTTGGCGAATTCCGTGTTCGGGTACTTCTCGATGATTTCCTTGTAGAGGACTTCTGCCGAATCCGGGTCGTGCTTGAACTCGTCGTAGATGAAGGCCCTCGCGTATGTGGCGCGCATGACCTTCAGGGAATCCTTGTCCCCTTCGATTACACTATTTAAGCGGCTGACAGCGCTATCCACTTCTGAAAGTTTGAAGAGGAACAGTTCCGCTATCTGGAATTCCGCATTGAAGAAATTCTTCACGTTGGGGATAGAATCTTTCTTGAGATCGTCGTCGTTCTGCTGACGCAGTGCGATAAGGCGCTTGAGGGCTTCGCGGCGTTCGCGGCTCATGCGAGCCCACTCCGACGCGGAATACGTGACAAAACTGCTGTCGTAGTAAACCATCGCTTGCGGGTAGTCCAGCGTGATAGTCTGCTCGTAGTCGCCCAGCGCAAAGTAGCTCCTTGCAGAATGAATCGTACGTTCGTATTCCGAATTCACCTTGTTCAGCACGATAATCGCATCGGGGTAACGCTTGGCGAGCAACATGATTTCGCCCAGGCGCACCAAGTATTCGGGGCGCTTTTTCTCATATTCTTCGTTCTTGTACAGCAACTTATATTCGTCGGCGGCAGCCAGATATTCCTTCTTGTTCACGAGGCATTCCGCAGCCTGCTCGGCGGCCGTCTGCTTTTCGCGCACGTTCAGCTGCTCAATTTCCTTGGCTCGGTAATGCTCGCGAGCCTTGTCCCAGTTTTCCTTGGCGAAATAAAGCCCAGCCAGGCGGAAATGCGCCTTGCCGCGCATAAAGGGAGTGCCCGCCGTATCGGCAAGCAACGCCTCGAGGGCGTCGATAGCCTGGTCCGGGGACTCGGACTGCTCATCCAGGAGCGACATCAAGTTCAGGCCCTGGAAATAGTAGGGATGGTTCTTGGAGGCGACGACCGGTTCCAGAGCAAAGCGGCTCAAGTTATATTCCTGGGTGCGGTAAAGGCAGTAGGCCCTCTGGTATTCGACCGCGCGCATGGAGTCGTAATCGGCAAAGTAGCGTTCGTACTCGTCGTACTTGACGATCGCCTTTTCGAACTCGCCCTTGTGACGGAAGGATTCACCAATGAGGAATACGGCCTCGGCGGTGCGCTTCTTGTTCTTAGGGAAGCGTTCGAGGACGCGGGAACCTTTCTCGATAATCTTGTCGTACCTGAGGCGTTCTTCGGTACCGGGCTTGGAAGCCGTCTCGTCCGGGACGCTGTCCAGACGGGCCGTACGCATCTCCGTCGCCTCGTCGTAAAGGCGTTCCGCATTGAACATGTGATTCAAGTAAGCACAACAAGTGCAACCCTCGAACAGGAGGGCCAAAAGAGCAAGCGCGATGTAGCGATAAAAACGCATAGCGCAAAGATACAAAAAAGTAAGAAGTAGGAAGTAGACAGTAGGAAGTAGGAAGTGGTTAGTAAACAGTGGTTAGGGAATAGGCGAAAGACGAGATATACGAAACTAGGTGCTTTAGCACCTTAGTTGAGTTATCCCCTATGAGGAGACGAGAGGCGAGAGATGGGGGCTGTGAGCGGTGAGCGATGAGAAAGGAAGGCTCCTCGAACCTCTAACCTGGAGCCTCGAGCCTAATACTGGTTCAGGTACTTGACATAATCGCAGAGCTTGATGCCCGGCGGCAGTGCGCTCTTGTCGAAGCGGACCATGCGGACTTCGGCAGGTTTGCCGATGAAGCGGGCCAGGATTTCGAAGTTGTCCTGAGTTTCCCACACGGCGGCATCCATGACAACTCCATCGCCGCAGTCTGTTTCGCCCGTGCTGTTGCCAATGCCCGAAATGCGGGAGTTCTGCTTGAGCAGGCGCGTATAAACTTCGGGAGCGACACCCAGGTGGTTCGATGCCGACGAGGAATCGTACACCACCACGTGTACCTCGCGGAACTGCTTCTTGGAATCGAATACGACCGTATAGCGGTGCATGTACGGTGCGATATAGAAGGATTCCTGCCAAACGTTGTCTGCAACAGGGCGGAAATTGGAGATGGAATACTTCTTGAAGAACTCGCGCGGAGTCACGCCATAACGAACAAGGTAATGTCCGAGCATCGTGGAGAAGTCGTGCGTTGTCGCGGGTTCCATCGACTGGCGGAGGCTGTCGACGGCGCGGTTCAAATCACTGGCGAGCCCGGCGTTGTTCGTCTCGACCACGACCGGTTTCTTGACCTTGGTTTCCTGGATGCGCTGGGCGATGTCGGGATATTCCGGATCGCGAGCCATGATTTCCTGGAACTGATTGCGGGCCAAATCAAAATCGCGACCGTTGAGGTAAGCAAGGCCAAGGGCCTCGCGCAGCGGGAGGTTTTCGGGATAACGTTCCACCAGCGGTTCAAGGATTTCGCAGGCGACCTTCGCCCTGTCACGCGGAGTCAGCTGGGTACCCATGCCGCCCACAGGCGACTGCTTTTCGCCGATGGTCGCCACGGCCATGCGGGCCGGGTTGAAATCCGGACGGATGGCCAAAATGCGCTGGTAAATCTTCTCGGCGGAATCGAAGTGCCCCTTGTATTCTTCCAAATAACCTTTCAGCAAAAGCAGGCGGACGTTCACCGGGTACTGCGAGAGCGCGTAATCCACAAGAGAGGCGCAACTGTCCAAAATGCCCTGGGAATGGTACATGCCCGCAAGCAGTTCGAAGGCTTCCGAAGATTTGCCGAACGAAAGGCTCACTGCAGCGTGGGCCTCGGCGAACGCCTCGTTTACACGGGAATGTTCGGCAAGCAACTTGGCATACCAAAGGCGAGCCTCGTACAAGGCCGGGGCCTTGTCGCAGGCGATACGGGCCAGTTCCAGCGACGCATTGGTATTGCCGACGGCGTAGGCCTTACGGCTATCCATGTAGGCAGCCACACCCGAGCCGGGGAAATTCGCCTGGATTTTTGCGACCAGCATGTTCATGCGGCTCTGCTGGGCATCCGTAAGCGTATCCATTTCAAATAAAGTATTAGCTTCACCCCACACCGCCGGTATGCAGTCGGGGAACAACATCACGATAGCCTCGTAAATGTCGTAGGCGGCCTTCAGCGAGCCAGAACGGGAAAGTTCCGTCGCGCGTCGCAGTTCAGCCTGCGTCTGGACGGGGAGCGAAGACACTCCCTTCTGGAAATCCGGGGTATCACCCAGCATCAAGGACGTGCCAGCCGGGAGCCCGAAGGGGACCCCTTCGACCGTGACCTTGGACGGGCCGTAGATGTCGAAAAAGTAATAGCCAACGAACGCGATTGCCGCGCCGACACACATAACCAGGAATAAGTAGGCAGCCTTTCGGGCAAATGCCGACGGAGTAGACATTACAGCTCCAGGAAGTCCACGAGTTTTTCTTTATGCTCTTTGCTCTTCTGCAATTTACGGAGGGTCTTGTTCTTTATCTGGCGTACCCGCTCGCGGCTGAGTTTCAGGTCTTCGCCAATATCCTTGAGAGTCGTATCCTCAATGGTATCCAGGCCGTAGAACATGCGGAGGATTTCTTCTTCGCGCTGCGGCAAGGACGACAGCGTCTCCTGGATGAGCTTGCGGCGCTCGTCGCGCTCGAGGTCCTCGTCCTGGTTGCCGTCGGAACCGAGCACGTCCATGAGGGTGCTCACCGAATCCGCACTGCTGGAGCCACCACCGGCATCGTCGCCGATCGGGGCGTCCAAGGAAATGTCGACGATTTTTTCCATGACCTCGACGATATCCCTCTCGTACGGGGCAAATTCTTCCATCGCGATGGTCTTTTCGTAGTCACCGCCGTTCTGCATCAAGGCACGCTTGAAGCGATTCACTAGGGCAAGCTTGTTCGGCGGAATGCGAACCGCACCCACCTGTTCAAACAGCGCCTTCTGGATGGACTGACGAATCCACCACACGGCGTAACTGATGAACTTGACATCCTTGTCCATATCAAAACGCTTGGCAGCCTTGAAAAGGCCTAGGTTGCCTTCGTTAATCAAATCCAAAAGGGAAAGACCGCGGCCCTGGTACTTGCGCGCAACGCTGACCACAAACCGCAAATTGCCTCGGATAAGGCGTTGCAGTGCGGACTTGCGAATCTCTTCCGTCTCTCCAGTCTTGATGATCTTCAACAACGCCGATTCCTCCTGCGGAGTCAGCGTAGGATACCTATTCAAGTCCCGGAAGTATAGCGCTTCGTTAAAATCACTCATGGAATACACACCTATCAATCCCTCGGGCAAAAAACCGTCGGTCAAACAAATATGGTTTTTTACTCCCGTTTCGTCAAATTGAACAGTTTATCGTAAGGGTAAATTCCCGAATTGTGACCATCACTAAAGGATAGTCCCGCAGCATACCGACCAATGGATTGAATCCTTGTAAGTTTTATGTCCGCAGGAACTGTGGAATCGTCCAAAAGTTTTTCTCCCGTATGCTCATCGACGCACAGCGCACAGGGGCATGCGAGACGAAGTTCGCGAATGCCACATGCTCCGCGAGTTCCATCGCTCCATTCAAAGCCGATTTTTCCGTCCTTCGTCCTGAAAATCTTCTTGGGCTGAATCATGCGTCCTCCACCGGAAGTTGTTCAAACTCGTAGTTGAAACTCTTGAGCACACCGTCACCTTCAGATGCGAACATCGAAAGCGTGCGCACCGTAGCATCGGCCGCCTGCATAAACGCCTTCGCCGATTCGGAGTTCGGGTAGCGGAGCACCGCAGGAGTGCCTTCATCGCCACAGCCCGCCACCGCAGGTTCCAGCGGCACCTTTGCAATCAATGGCACGCCCCAGCTCTTGGCGATGCGTTCGCCGCCACCTTCGCGGAAAATATTGTGGTGCTTGCCACACTGGTCGCAAATGAAGTAACTCATGTTCTCGACCACACCCACCACGGGTACGCCCACGGAATCGAACATCGCGAGCCCCTTGCGGCAGTCGGCAAGAGCCACCTCCTGCGGGGTCGTCACCACGACGGCACCGGCCATCGGGCAGTTCTGCGTGAGCGTGAGCTGGATGTCGCCCGTTCCTGGAGGGAAGTCCACCAGCAGGTAGTCAAGCTTGCCCCACCGCACATGGTGGATAAAGTGCTGGATCATCTGCGAAACCATCGGTCCGCGCCAGATGGTCGCCTTGTCGGAATCGGCGAACATGCACATGCTCACGATGCTGATGCCGCCCTTCGCCTCGACAGGCGCAATCGTATTGTCGTCAAAAACTTCGGGAGCGCGGTCGATGCCGAACATGAGCCCCATGCTCGGGCCATAGATGTCGGCATCCAGGATTCCCACTCGGGCCCCCGAGAGGCTGAGTGCCATCGCGAGGTTCGCCGTCACAGTGGACTTGCCTACACCGCCCTTGCCACTTGCGACCGCGACCACATGCGCCACTTCGCCGATGTAGGAAACCTTCGGAGCCTGCGTTGCCGCATTGGAGCCTTCCACGCGGCCCTGCGCCGTAAACGTTACGTTCACCTCGCTTGCGCCGAGGCTCTTGACTATAGCGATGCACTGGTCCTTGAACTGGTCACGGATGGGGCATGCCGGGGTCGTGAGCCGCAGGTCGAAGCTCACCTTGTCGCCCTCTATCTTCAGGTTCTGGACAAAGTTCAGTTCCACGATGTTCTTGTGCAGGTCCGGATCTTGGACCGCACGCAAGGCACTTAAGATGTTTTGTTCGTTCAGTTGCATAGGGGAGTTGGAAGTAGGAAGTTAGAAGTAGGAAGTAGACAGTAGGAAGTGGTTGGTGGTTGGTGGTTACGAAAACTTAGGCATTCTCAAGAGATGCGTCATGCAAGGCGGCCATTCTTCTTCGTAGTGGCTCACCAGGATGATGGTCGTCTCTGTCGAAAGCAGTTGCAGCAGGTTAAAGAGTTTCTCGCGGTATTCGCCCTTGAGCCCCTGCGTGGGTTCGTCGAGCAGCAGCACCTCGGGCGGGCGGATAGCGGCACGCGCCATGAGCACCACTCGCTTGTCGATCGGCGAGAGGCTGCGGAAGCGTGCATGCACATCCGAAAAGCCAAGGTATTCAAGCCATTCCTTCGCCTTCGCGCGTTCTTCCCAGGTGGTGTTTTCCGCCTTGCACAAATTCGCGGTAAAGCCCGTGCAAAGCACCTCGGAAAGGTCCAGGTCTTCGCGGTACTGGAGCGCGAGTTCCGGCGAGAAGAACCCGAGTTTCGCCTTGTGGTCCCATATGTTGAGGCCATGCCCCGGACGTTCTCCTAACAAAGTAATATCGTTCTTGTAGATTTGCGGGTGGTCGGCCGTAAGCATCCCGAGGAGCGTACTCTTGCCGGCACCGTTCTCGCCCATCACCGCCCAGTGTTCGCCCTTGCGCACCGTCCAGTTGAGGTTCTTGAGTACCGTCGTGTCGCCGAATTGGACGTTGACGTTTTTGAGGTCGAACAAAATCTCGGCAGTGGACTGCGAATCAGGTTGGTGAGCCTGCCGAACCACCTGATTTGAATCAACTACAGTTCCCTTCGGCAAGCTCAGGGAACTTCCACGAAGTTCCACTATCTCGTAGTCCTTCAGCTCGGCCTTCGTGTACTTGGGTTTCGCGGCGGCACTCGGGAGTTCTCCGGCATACTGCGTAAATGTCTTTTCCGCATAAACGAACGCAGGAATTTCGGGCAGCAGTTCATCTTCGCGGGCAAGGCGCACGGCAAGTTTCACGCCGGGGCGTTTCGACAAGTCCACCACACTCGCGGCCAAGTGGCTGCGGAATTCCGGGTCGAGTCCACCGAACAAGTCGTTGAAGTAAATCCATTCCGGTTTTTCCATCCACATGCGCGCAAGCAACACGCGGCGCAGTTCGCCATTCGAAAGGCTTAGCAGTTTGCGGTCGAGAATCTCCGGCGAAAGTTCCGCAATCGAAAGCGCCTCGTCCAATTTCTCGGGGTCAGTCTCCGGCCAAGCCATATCATCGATGTAGCGGTCCGTCTGCAAGAAGAACTTCTTTTTCAAAAGCAGGTGCCGCACCAGCGGAGCTTCTTCGTCGTGCAGGCTGATGAACCGCTGCTGGAAAAACGGGGCGAGCGCATGCTGGATTTTCCGCTGCATCGCCTCCGACATTGTGGAGACGTTTTTCTGCTGGTTCAAAAAATGAGTAATGACCCTATCCAAGTCCTCGCCCTCGGTGCTGAAAATCTGCACCTGCGGGAACATCTCGATTAAGGCTTCAAAACGCTTAAATTCCATAATATCAAATATAGAAAACGGCCCTATGCGGTGCCACCCTTGAATTTTCATCTCATCAAACAACCCATAAAGAAAAACACCTTCCTGCGATGCAGAAAGATGTTTGTTTTTGGAGGAGTAAAAATTTTGCCTAGAACTTGCTGAAGAAATCCCATGTGGTCTGCGGAACCCAAGACTGCTGCTGGCCCGGATCCTTGTGGTCCCAGATGTGGCCGCCGTTCTGCGTACACCACCGAACCGGGAAGCGTTCTTCGACAGTCGTGTAGTCGTAGCACACATGCGGACCATTGCCACCATATTCTTGAGCCTTTTCGTTCTTGGCCTTGCCGCCTTCGGAGTTGAGTTCCAGGATAATGTCGCGAGCGGCACGTCCCATTTCGGGGCGGCACAGGTCATCTTGCAAACCGAGCACGCCCATCCAGCCGATGCCCATCTGCTTGCGCTGCGGCAACCAGATGTTGCGTTCGGCAGTTTCGTACACGGCCACGGCGCGGAGCACTTCCTGGTGGTTCCATGAAAGTCCGTTACTGAACATGGAGCCGTAGCTGAAGCCTGTCGAGAACACGCGGCTAGAATCAATGCAGAAGTTGCCTTCGAGATAAGCGAGAAGTTCATCAAAAAGCGTGTAGTCATCCTGAGCCCACGGGGCCTGATTTCCGTTACCCTCGGGAGCGACGAAGATAGCCGTCTCATCCTTGTCAAACTGCTTCAGGCCATAGTAGCCTTCGTCCTGCACGCCGCCGGCCCAGCCGCCCATGCACTGCATTCCGAAAATGAGTTTGTATGGTTTGTTCTTGTCGTAGCTCTTGGGGATATCGATGCGCACGGTGCGCGTTCCCTTGCTCCACTTGAATTCGATGTAGGGCTTGTCGCCACGGTACTTGTAGTCGAGTTTGGTGTCTTTACCGCAACCGCTACTGGGAACCGGGTCATTCTTCAAGCCCCAACCGTAAGCATACTGCGGTTGTGGCGGCGCAGGCTTTTTCAAGACGAGCGTCAAGTTCGTATCTAAATTGGTCAGATGAACAGTGAGTGTATCGTAGCCATTCGCAATCACGCGAAGGTCGTCGTTGTCACCCACTTTGAGTAAAGCCCGTGCGCGGGCCTTTTCGCCGAATGTGGCGGAAAAGCTCCCGTCGGCAGTGAACCTGAAGTTCTTTTGTGCATTACCGACCTTGACGCGGGCAAAGTAAGTACCCCTAGCCTTGATAGATGCTTTCATGTCTACCGTTCCCGTGCCGTACAGGGTCTCGTTAAGCAGGCAGTTGCCCACCATGTCGTAGACCTGCACACGAACCGGGCTGCCTGAACTCTGGGAGAACGAAAGTACCCCATTGTTCACGGACAAATACCCCACAGGTCGCGATACCGCAAGCCCCTGGAGCGAATCTGTCAGATTTCCTCCAACAGAAACGGCCGGATCCTGCGGACCGACCGGCCCTGGTGTCACGGAAGAATCCTGATTCCCTCCAGGATTCGGCGATGTTGCCTCGTCCTGATGGAGGGTAAACGAACCCGTCGCATCGGTTTCCACACGGAGGCCCTTGCCCAAAAGAGTGACCGAAGCCTTTTCGATGGCCTTGCCACTTTCGTCATTGACCTTACCGGTTACGGTGAACGCACTCGCCTCAACTGCCGAGAGAGCAACAGAGAAAACGAGCGACACAGCTATTGCTAGTGTACTTTTCATACCAAAACATCCTCATATTGCCAATATTCCTCATATTGCCTTATCAAGATATCCTCATAATGCGGGAAACGTCACACCCCCGGCGAATTTATCATGGACAATAAATCCACGGCAAAAAGTTTACAAACGGCAAGAAAAGAATTATCTTGTTTGCGTGAACCCTATCTTACAAAAAGCTGTTCAAAACGAGCGAATTACCCCCGCCGAAGCGCTCGAACTGCTGAAAAACGCCCCGTGGACCGAGGTCGCGGAGGCCGCCGATGCCGTGCGCAGGCGCATGCACCCCGACAACCGCGTAGGTTATACCGCCTTCCGCATCGTAAACTACACGAACGTCTGCGAAGTCACATGCAGCTTTTGCAGTTTTTGCAGGCCAGCACATAGCCCCGAAGCCTACGTACTTAGCCTCGACGAAATCCGGCAGAAGACGATTGAAGCGAAGGCCAAAGGCGCCGACCAGATCTTTTTGCAAGGGGGCGTGAACCGGGAAATCCCACTTAGCTATTATACCGATGTACTCAAGATGCTCACGCAAGAAATGGGCGTGAAGGTACGCGGGTTCTCGCCGGTTGAACTCGTGCGCATTGCAGAGTTCAACAAAATTACTTTGGACGAACTGCTGGACATTTTTAAGGAAGCAGGGCTCAGTTCCGTGCCGGGAGCAGGCGCCGAAATTCTCTCCGACCGCATGCGGCAAATGCTCAGTCCCAAGAAGCTCCCCGCGCAGCAGTGGTGCGACACGCTCGCGGCCTGCCACAAGAAGGGGCTCCCCGGCAGTGCAAACATCGTGTTCGGCAGCGTCGAAACACCCGAAGAAATCATTGAACATCTGGATTACGTGCGCAAGACGCAGGACATCGCGCAAGGGTTCAAGAGTTTCGTGGTGTGGACTTTCCAGCCGCAAACAGACAAGTTCCCCATCCGGCACGTGCGCGGCGACGAATATCTCAAGCTGCTCGCACTCAGCCGCCTTTACCTTGACAATATCCCGCACATCGAAGTCTCGCTGCTCGGCATGGGGCTTTCGCTGGGTGAACTCGGGCTGCACAGCGGCGCCGACGACATCAACAGCATCGTGATAGAAGAAAACGTATTACAGAACCACGGGCTCACGACCATCGAGGCGGCAGAAAAATTTATACGGAATGCAGGGTTCACGCCGTATCGGCGCAATTTGAATTTTGACTAAAGCACCGAACTTGCCGGAGTGTACTTATTAGAGGAGTTCATCACAGGTGCATGGATTCTCATCAGGGCACTCACAGCTGCCACACAGCATCTGCGTGTATTCCATGTCCACGACCTTCATCTCGGGAGCAACGTATTCCTTCTTTTCTTCCATTTTTTCTCCTTCATCTGTTCCTAGGGAACAGCTTCTGTACTAATTATAACACAAAAAAATGGAACAGGCAACGGAAGGTGCCGTTTTCCCCCTAAAAAAAGACAACCCCGGTCAATAAACCGGGGGTACCTTATTTTCCAAAGTGATCCCAAAAAATCAAGCCAGCTTTACCGATTAGGCGTGCTTAGCGTACTTCTTGAATCCCTTGACCAGCAGGACAGCGAGGATGCAGTACATTTTATTCTCCTTTTAACCTTGTTTTCCGACGTTTTATCGCCATTTTCTTTTGTCGGCGCCAATATTAACAATTTTTTACTAACGTTTCAAGGGAAAAAAGTATATAAGAAATGCTTTTTTTTCATTACCTGCCAAACTACCCCCTCCCCGACAGCGGATTTCACGGCTCCATTTGCCCACAACCGATTACATCTCGCACAAGGAAAATTGGTACATTTGGGAGCATGAAACGCGTTTTAATTACTTGCCTCGCCCTCGCAGCCCTCGCAGTGGCCGACGCATCGTTCCAACTGGATCGCGAGCGTATCGAGGCCGGGCAGACATTCGGTCTTCAGTTTATCATCCCCTTAAATGAACTCCCGGCCAA
>JAEERM010000098.1 GCA_016285835.1 Fibrobacter sp. | reverse complement strand
AGCATTTTTCCGAGAGTGTTGAAGGAATACAGGGAGTTCTTTTTCTTATGCTCCTGGTAGTAATCCTTGATCATATCCCGGTAGTCATCATAGTCAAAGATTTCTGCCATGACATACTCCATGATTTGTTTAAAATATACTTAAATTTGAAAGAAAGAGAATAATACCATAAGGCTATTTTTTTGACGATTTGTTAAGACGGAATGTGAAAAAATGCACAATAAACGCGTGATTTTTCTTTTAATCCTGTGTCTTGCGACATTGTTTTTTGCGATTCGCGAGATTAAGGATATTTCCAAGCAACGTTCCGAGGTTGAACAGCACAATTCCTTGGTAACCGAGGCGAACGATTGCCTTGCTTCGGGGGACTGGATATGTGCCGAAAAAGGAATCCGTGCATTGCTTGCGGAGACCCCGGACGATGCGAACTTGCAACTGCATTTGGCTGGAATCTTGTTCGAGCAGGAAAGGTACGAGGAATGTATCCGTTATGTGGATTCTCTGCAACGAGACGGTGCCGATTTCAAGGTGCTCAAGGAAAAGTCCCAGACAATTATGCGCGAGATGCGCGAACTCAAACTGGAATCGTCGGATCATTTTCGCTTGGAATTCGAGGGGACTCCTGCCTTGAACGATATTCTTGAGGCGTTGAGCGTTCTTGAGGTGGCATACGATTCCCTGTGCAGGCTTTTCGATTTCAGGCCGACGAACAAGATGGGGTTGGTGCTTTATCAATCCTCGGAATACCAGGGCGTGGGTCCGCGACCCGACTGGGTCGGGGCCGTCTTCGACGGCAAATTGCGCGTCCCGGTCAATGTGATGCAGTACCGCGAAGTGTACCGCCCGATGCTTTTCCACGAACTCACCCATGCTTTTGTCCGCGCAATGACCCGCGCCAAGGTCCCGCTATGGCTGAACGAGGGGATCGCGCAGGTTGTCGACGCCTCGCGAAACGACAAGCCGCGACCCGATGGTCCTGTCCCGGATTTGGAAATGCTGACGCAGCCGTTCGTGAATCAGGAAAATTCCGAAGTCGCCGTAAGGCTCTACTGGTATTCGCAGCGGATGGTCGAGGCTTTGCTTTACCGCGACGGTGTAACTCGCGGGGATGAACGTGCCGTCGAGTCGGTTCGCAAGTTGCGCGCCTGCATCCAGGATTTGTACACGCTCGGGACTGACGGCGCTCTGAAAAAACATTATGGCCTGACTGCTGCGCAGTTGCTGGACCAAGTGAGGTAAACCGTGCCCATGAAAAAAGTTGTAGTCCTTGCTACAGGAGGAACAATCGCCGGTGCTGGGAAACCCGGCCAGGATGTGGGCTACCATTCCGGCTCCATCACGGGTGAGGAACTGGTGAAATCGGTTCCGGGATTGTCCGGCATTGCCAATGTAGAAGTGGAGCAGGTGTGCAACATCAACTCCGACGATGTGAACTCGGAAATATGGATTGCCCTTGCAAACCGTATCCGGGCGGTTTTTGAACGCGGGGATGTCGACGGCATCGTTGTCACGCACGGGACCGATACGATGGAAGAGACGGCGTTTTTCCTGGACCTTGTGTTGGATGTAGAAAAGCCTGTGGTGCTGACGGGAGCCATGCGACCGGCGACCTCCTTTGCTCCCGATGGTCCGGCGAATCTGTGTTATGCCGTTGGCATCGCCGCGGGCTGTAACGGCACCGCTTGCCGTGGCGTGCGCGTTGCTTTTGCGGGGAAAGTGTTCGATGCGTTTCGTGTCCAGAAAGTTCACGCGAATGACCTCAATGCGTTCGACGCCATCGGCTCGGCATGCGGGAGGGTGCTGCCCAAATTCTCCATTGAAGGTCTTTCCGAGTTGCCGAAAGTTGCCGTGCTGTATTTCCATGCCGACGCGGATTCGGCTCTGCTCGAATTCGCGGCGCAGCGTTCCGTCGGGATTGTCATCGCGGGTGCGGGAGCGGGGGAATTCAGCAAAGAATGGATGGATGCGCTTGCCCGTGTGAACGTGCCGGTTGTCGTTGCTTCGCGTATCGGGCGTGGTACGGTATTGCCCGAGGGGTTGCTTATGCCTGGCACGGTTCCAGCGTATTCGCTCCCGCCACAAAAAGCCGCTATCCTTTTGCGTCTTGCATTGACGGAGACGCAGGATACCCAAAAAATCAAGAAGTATTTTGAGGAATTTGTATGAAATTTTTAATCCAGCGGGTTACGCAGGCCGATGTGAAAATCGATGGTGAGGTTGTAGGGAAAATAGAGGGTCGCGGCTTTTTGGTCCTTGTCGGTGTGGCCGAGACGGACACCTGCGAAATTGCTGACCGGTTTATTCGCAAGATGCTTTCTCTACGCATTTTTGCTGACGAAAATGGGAAGACGAACCTCTCCATTAAAGATGTCGGTGGCTCTCTGCTGATAGTCTCGCAGTTCACGCTGTATGCCGATTGCCACAAGGGCAACCGCCCCACATTCAACGGAGCCGGAAACCCGGAACTGGCAAACGAATTGTATGAATATATCGTGGAACAATGCCGTAAGGAAGTCGGTATCGTAGAAACAGGGCGTTTTGGTGCCGATATGCAAGTGAGCCTCGTCAATGACGGCCCGTTCACTATCATGTTGGACTAGACAGCAGCATTGCCTTTCGTGCCGAAATAGTATATCTTTAGAAGAAACAGAGGAGCATGTCTATGAAAAAAGGATTTGTTGCGCTGGTCTTCTTGGCCTTGCTTGCCGTTGCCTGTTCTTCGGATTCTTCTTCGAATACGGCTGGGCCGGAAGATTCTACGGAATCTGTGAATTCCTCTTCGGATGCAACTTCGGCAAGTTCCTCCGACTCGGTTGAAGTCAAGGTAGATACGGCTGGGACAGATGTCGACCCCGATGAAGCGGAAGTGGATTCGACTGATGCCGATGAAGATGACCCCGTTGAAGTCGACGAACCGGAATCCAGTTCATCCTCTTCCAAGAAGCGGAGCTCGCGCAGTTCTTCTTCAAAGGCGCGTTCAAAATCCAGTAGTTCGACAGTTGTGGTCCCTGCAAGTTCCTCTTCGGCCAAATCGTCGAGTTCCGCAGCCGAAGAAGCGGGTGATTGGCGACAGACCTGCCTTGACGTTATCAACGAATACCGTGCGACAGAAGATTTGGGCCCGATTTCGCTCGCTCCAGAAGAAAAGCAGACTTGTACCGACAAACAAGCTGCCGATGACCTCGCTGACGGCAAGGGACATGCCCATTTTCAGGCCTGTAGGGAAATGGCGCAGAATACGGGTCCGAATGTAAACATGCGCTACTACAAGACCTACGATGAAATTGTCAAGAAGTATCTGAAGATGATGTGGGAAGACGAAAAGGCTTTGGTCACGTCGGGCAAGAAAGATCCCAACAAAAAAGAAGATTATTCAGATATCGGACATTACTTGAATATGAAAGGCTCGTACAGGACGGTCTCTTGCGGGATTGCCGTATCGGATGACGGACAGACCGGTTGGCTGAATGTTGATTTCTATCCTTAGGTTGTTATGAAAATTCGTTTGTTTTGTGTGGTGGCTTTTTTTTCTGCGCTTGTGGGCTGTGCCGGTTCGGTCGGCCCCGGTCCTGGTGCGGGCGATAATTCCGGAATGATGGACGGCCCGTGCAACGAGTGCGGTACGCAGGGAGAGATTAAACTCAAGATTTCGAAAGAGGTTGCCTATCGCGAATGGAACCCCGCTGCCTATGGGCGCCTTGATTCCAATGCAGTGGTGGGTGTTTTCCAGACGCTCAAGGTGACTGCCAAGCGCCCTGAGAAATGCAAGATGTGCCATAGCTTCAGCGCCGATGCTCTTGATTTTGACTTGGCGCATATTGAAGATTCCCTGTTCGCGAAGGCTTTCCCCAAGATGAAGCGTGAACTGATGTTGCCCGGAATGCGCCTCCCCGAAGAGGATTCACTGTACATCGATACATTGTCCAGGCATATTCTCGCATCGAAAATTGCCGATGGAAAAACGTTGGCGAGTTTTGAACCGTGGGAAAGTCGCGACGGTATTGAACAGACGTTTGTCCGCGAGATTCCTCCCCAGTTCAAGGATTTTATGAACAACATTGCTTCCCGTTACGGAATCCGCTATGCGTCAATTCCGATTGTGCTGGAAGTCGAGATGGACCCCAAGTTGGGCAAGAGTGGTGGATACACATGGAAAATCGTCTGGTCGCTGTGGGATATGCGTTATGGCGAACTAGTTTTCTTGACGTATTCCTCTTTTGTCGCGGAGACGACGAGCCGTGTGGCTCCCGAGAAGGAATGGTCGGTGCCTTTTGCCCCGCGCCTGTGGAAGATGTTCAGCACGGACCTGGGCAAATTGGAAAATCACTAATTGAGCGATGAGGCTCCAGGCTCGAGGAGTTAGCCCTAATCACTAACCACTAACCACTGACCACTGACCACTAACCTCTAGCCTCTAGATCCTAGCCTCTATTTTCTATATTCTCCTTCATGAATACCCCCTTCTATGTTTTTATGAAACTCCTGCCGAAGAATGCGGCCAGCCGCGCCTTCGGTGCATTCACCCGGCTCAATATTCCTCCGTTTACCCGGTGGGCCCGTTCGGCATTTGCCCGTTACTACAAGTTGAATATGGCAGAATCGGAATACCCGTTGAGCCATTACAAGAACATCGGGGAACTGTTTATTCGCAGGCTCAAACCCGGTGCACGCATTATCGACAATGCTGAAGTCGTGAGCCCGGTCGATGGAGTGCTTTCGCAGACGGGAACCTTTGATGACGGAAAGCAAACGCTTATCCAGACGAAGGGAAAGTTCTACGAACTCAAGGATTTGCTCCGCGACGACGAGATGGCGGCGCGTTTTGAAGAGGGCGCCTTCGCAACGATTTACCTAGCACCGTTCAACTACCACCGCATCCATAGCCCGGTCAAGGGTGACTTGGTCGACGCCAGCTACTGCCCCGGAACGCTTTGGCCGGTGAATGCCGGTAGCGTCGAACGCGTGGAAGGTCTGTTCTGTATCAACGAACGCCTCACTAGCCGCATCCGCCTTGAAGACGGCTCCGAAATTCTCGTGGTGAAGGTGGGCGCGACGAATGTGGGACGCATCGGTGTCGTGTATTCCGACGAACTGCTTGTGAATGCCGGGAAGCTGGACCGCAGCAAGAAACGCCTGGACTGGCAGCCGGCCAGCAACTTCCATTTTGAAAAGGGCGACGAACTGGGCCGCTTCGAGATGGGTAGCACGGTCATCCTCATCGTCGACAAGAAAATTCGCGAACGCCATCCGGACTTGTTCAAGAGCCGTCTAGGCAAGGCTGTCAAGGTCGGCGAAGCGCTCTAATAATTGACGGTAGGGGATGAAGCTTGTAGAAAACTTTGTGCGCGATGAGCCGGCGATTTTCGAAGCGACGCGGAAGTTTGTTTCTATGTTCGCTTCTGTGCCCGACCCGGTGGTACATGTGGCGCAACGGGCCAAAACCCCTACAGCGAAAATTGCCTGGACTATCCTTGGAACCACCTTGTTCCAAAGTCGGAGCTATTCCGAAATATCATCGTTGCTGAATGCTTTGTTCGACGCCTTTCCCGATGAAAAACTTTGGACGCTCCCTGTCCCGACTGCGGGAAAAATCGAGGGCATCGCAGAACGGGTCTTTGGTTGTTGCCACTGGACTCTGTTCAAAAATTTGGCGGGCATTTTTTGGAGCGTGGGACTTTTTGTGCGTCACCACGGTTGCGATCTTGTCGCATGGCTCGCGAGCCGCAATCCCGAAGAAATCTGGCGCGATTTGGGCGAGGTCTATTTCATGGGCAAGGGGAATCCGCGCCCGAAGGCCTGTGCGGCCTTTTACCGCATGGTTGCTCCCGAACCGCTGGGGCTTGGCATGCCGTGTTTTTCTTCGAAAAAAATGCCTCCGCTGCCGCTCACCATGGGGTCTCGCCGTTATCTGGCATTCCTCGGCCCTGCCAAGGATTCCGACTTTGCAGAAATGGAGCCGAAACGGAAACAAGAACTTGCGAACGCGCTGTTCTGTACGCTCAACCCGAACGGCCCTTACGAAGCTGCCCATGCGTTGCAGTTCTACCTGGAACAAGGGGACGAAGATTTTATCTGCCGTGAATGGACACATTCTTGTGCGAATTGTCCCCTGTTTGAATTTTGTGGCTATGCCGACAATGGGAGCCGAAAATGAAGTTCGTCTGTAATTGCTTGTTGTTGTTTATTGCCATTGGGCTTGTCGGTTGCCTTCCATCCAAGCCGCCTAAACCGGTGGACTATTCAAAAATCCTGTACAAGAATATTGCTCCGTTTGCCCATGACGTGACTTCGTCTGTCGCTACATACAACATTCCGGCACTCAAGCGAGTGATTGATTTGAGCTACCGTGTATCTCCTGGCGATACGCTGAACGTACACATTCTGGAATTCCGAAGCGACGTATATGCCATGGACCACTACATGAACAGCGGCAAGTTCCAAGGAATCACTCCTATCCTCAGGGGCGAACATTTGGAGCAGAGCATCCGTGCCGATTGCCATATTTTCATTTTTAGCCATGACAGTTTCCGCCAGTACGAGCGTAGCGACCTCGAAACCTTTGTCCGGCATTTTCCGGGGTATCGGGGCGGTTTCCCGCAGGAATTCCTGAGCCTCCCGTTTGAATTCCGCGAGGCGGGCCGCACATCGATACAGACGAAATATTTCATGGGGGTCAAGGCCTATTTCCCGGTGCTTGTGCAAAGCTACAGAAATGCCGACCTCCGTTGGAGTGTTGCCCGCAGTTGGGAACAGGTGGAAGAGCAGGACTTTGATTCTTGGGCCCTTTTGCTGAACCGCGTCGAACCCGAGGGAATCGAGCCAGAGAGCGATATCGTGTACTTTGATGCCGGGAACAACGGAAACGGCATGGCCCAGCAAATGGCGGGCGGCCGTGTGGCTGTGGTCTGGGGCTATCTCTCTTGGGCTGATTTGGCCAAAAAGTTCAAAACAGCCAGCGACCGCATCTACGAGGCGAGATTTTAGCGCCTTCGGCGCGGTAGTCAGTGGTCAGTGGTCAGTGGTCAGTAATCAGTGGTCAGTTGTCAGTGGTCAGTAATCAGTAGCCAGGGGTCAGTTGTCAGTGAAAAACTGTTTACCAACCACTAGCCACTAACTACTTCCTACTATTTTTCCCCTTTTTTCTCTCGTCTCTCGTCTTTCGTCTCTCGTCTATACTATATTAACAACATGGCTATTGAAAAACTTGCAGAAACTCTTTTGGAAAAGCTCCGTTTCATTACCCAGGCGGAGACGGTTATCGGAAAACCCATCCAGGCGGGTGAATCGACGATTGTTCCCGTGAGCCGCGTATCTGTCGGCTTCGGTTTCGGCGGTCACCAGTCCAAGGGAGACACGTCTGCCTCCGGCGGTGGCGCTTCTGTGGAACCGGTGGCGTTCCTCGTCATCAAGGGCGATGACGTTCGCATCATGCCTATCAGCAAGGACAGTTCGCTTGTCGGGAAGGTCATGGATATTGTCCCCGACGTGGTGAACAAGTTCAGCGGCAAGAAAAAAGACGCTGAATAAAATGCATTTTTGCAAAAGATATCGTGACTGACACGCGCATAGCCAGGCTGTGCATAAAATTTCGGGTAGGAGCTGTTATGATAAATCGAATTCCCTTTTGTTTCGGTTTGCTGTTTGCTGCATTCTGCTTTGCGACAAACGGCAATATGGCTGGCGATGGAACCGCCGATAATCCTTGGCAGGTTGCTGATTACGAAGACCTGAAGGCTGTTGGCGTTGGCAGTTATAGCATGAATGGTCATTATGTTTTGGTGGCCGATATTGATGCCTCGGCTTCGCGGGGCGAAAAAAATGATACCGATTCCACCGGAGGTTTCCAACCGATAGGAGTCGCCTATTACGGAACACCTCAATCCAGTTTTGGTGGCGTATTTGACGGTGCGAACCATACCATATCGCACCTCTATTCGATATCGAAGGAAAGTCGTTCAACGGCCATGTTCATGGGAATAGATTCTACGGGTGTTGTCAAGAATCTTAAAATGGAAGATTGTTTCTTTTCGGCTGAGGCGGTCTGGGCTGCAGCGGCGGTGGCCGTGGTCAATTCTGGCCGGATTGAAAATATTAAATTTGTGCGCGACACGGTCATCGGTACTACCAATACGGGTGGAGTTGCGGGTGTTAATGAAGGGGGGATCGTTCAAAATATTGACTTCGATGGCGTTGTTCGTGGTATTAACGATCGCATATATATTGGTGGAGTAGTCGGTTCTAATTCCGGAGCGAATTCGGTTATTCGTAATGTAAAGATGCATGCCGACTTGGTGACTAATTATTATGGGCGGTACCTCGGCGCGATTGCCGGAATTAACGAGGGGCTGATAGTTTCTGCAGAAGCGGAAGGTCTCCTTGAGCATGGAGTCCGTTTTCTTGGCGGGGTGACCGGGAGCAATTTGGGAACAATTGATTCTTGTGTTTCGCACGTTTCCGTTGTTTCGCTTAACGAAAGTGCTGGTGGCTTGGCTGGGTATAACAGCGGGACCATTAAAAATTCGAGTGTTGTGGCGGATTCCGTTATTTCTCATTTCGGGGTGGCAGGCTTTGTTGCGACAAACGATACCACGGGTGTAATAGAAAACTGCTCTGCTAAAACAAGTGTCAAGGCGGACAGCAGCGCCGGTTTTGTTGTGTACAATGCCGGTGTCATCAAAAATTCCCATGCGGAAGGTTTTGTAATTGCCGATACGTCTTCGGAGGGGTTTGGATATAATGTTTCCGGATTTGTCGTGTACAATGTGGGAACTGTCTTGAATTCGTATTCGGAGTCAAAGGTGGAAGGACTCCTCAATGTGGGCGGATTTGTCTTGAACAATATAGGGACCATCTCGAATTCGTATTCGAAATCGAATGTGGATGGAGTTTCCATGGTGGGAGGATTTGCGGGCCGGAATAGTGGAAAAATAGACAATTGCTACGCTACAGGCATTTTGAATAAAGACAAACCAGGTGGGGGGGGGGAGTTCTTTGGCGGCTTTATTGCCACAAATGATAGTAATGGAATCATCACGAACAGCTATGCTACGGGTGAGGTGCGTGGACAAGTGCATTCAGGCGGTTTTGTTGATATTAACAACGGGAAAATTCACAACTGCTATGCTACGGGTGACATTCACGCGTATGCTTGGTTTGCTGGCTTTGTCGCAAAAAATCAAGGCGAAATCCTTTATAGCTATGCGACGGGTAATGTGGAAAAACTAGAATCGTTTGGGGGATCGCTTAATGCCGGTGGTTTTGTCGGCCTCAATGAAGGCTATATTGACAACGCTTATGCCACGGGGAATGTTATTAGCGAATACACGCCAGGCGGATTTGTTTCGACCAATGAGGGAATTATCAAGAACGCATTTGCTTCAGGGACGGTTTCTGGCCTCGTACAACCTGGTGGTTTTGTGTCTACGAACACGCAGGACATTGAAAACGTTTTCTTCGCGGGAAAGTCGTTTATTGCGGAAGAAAATCCAGATAGGGGCACCAATCTATTGCTTCCGAGCGGTTTTGTTTCCGTCAATTCAGGGTCTGTCAAAAATGCCTTTTACAATGAGGATGATTGTGGCTTGGGACCGGATTCCACGGTAAGCGGAATTGCTTTTGCCGAAATGAAAAATCCGGACACCTACAAGAACTGGGCCGACTTTGATAAGTATTGGGTTTTGAGTGATTCCATGCCTTTTGCGCAACTGACATTTACCGCGGGCGTTGTCCTTGATAGCGTTGAAGCTGAGCCTCCCGCAAAAATCGTCAAACAGAACGTGGTCGCATTTAAGGGAACGGATGGTCTAAAGTTGTATGGATCTCGCCAAAATCTGCGGGCTACGATAACGCTTACCCGTTCAGGCATGACACGTGTCAAGGTGTACAATTTGAAGGGCCGCCTGCAAAAGACCGTGTCGCTAGGCATGATGGGCGAAGGCGTTCACCATGTGGAATTGAACGGTGCTGTTGAGTCTCGCGGTGTCGTTGTGATGGTCCTGGAACAGAACGGTCGGGCTTTGTCGAAGTCTTTGCTTCGCTAGACATGGGTCAGAAAAAATACTTTATCAAAAAAGCCTCCGCAAATGCGGAGGCCTTTTGCAAAATCAATCGCGTGTCGCGCGGTTAATTAGCCGAGCACCTTCTTTTCGAAGTCGCCGAGGCAGTCGACGAGGGCCTGCACGCCTTCGACCGGCATCGCGTTGTAGATGGAAGCGCGGAAGCCGCCCACGGAGCGGTGACCCTTGAGCTGCTGCAAACCGCGGTCCTTAGCGAATTCGAGGAATTCCTTGGCGAGGTCATCGGCCTTGTCGGCAGCGACCACGTCCTTGTTGAACACGAACGGGACGTTCATGATGGAGCGGTCTTCCTTGGCCGCGGTACCGACGAACACCTTGGAGTTGTCGAGGGCGCTGTAGAGGAGGGCGGCCTTGGAACGGTTCACCTTTTCGATAGCTTCGACACCGCCGAATTCCTTGAGCCACTTGAGCGTACGGTTCATCACGTACACGGCGAATACCGGAGGCGTGTTGAACATGTTCTTCGCATCGATGTGGGTCTGGAAGTTGAGCATGGTCGGGATGGTGCGGTTCACCTTGCCGAGCAGGTCCTTGCGGATAATCGTCACGGTCACGCCAGCGCAGCTGATGTTCTTCTGGGCGCCGCCGTACACAACGCCGAAGTCAGAGACGTTGATCTTGCGGGCGAGGAAGTCGGAGCTCACGTCGGCCATGAGGAAGCCGGACTTCGGCTTCGGGAAGTTGTGCCATTCCGTACCGTAGATGGTGTTGTTGGCAGTCACGTGGAGGTACGTGGCGTTGTCGCTGAGCTTGAGGTTCTTGTCGATGCGGCTGTAGGTTTCGGACTTGGTGTCGCAAGCGGCGAGAGCGTTACCGAAAAGCTTCGCTTCCTTGTAGGCCTTGTTTGCCCAAACGCCGGTCAGCGCGTAGTCGGCCGTGGCGTCCTGGTCGAGGAAGTTCATCGGGAGCATGCAGAACAAAAGGGAGCAACCGCCACCGAGGAAAACGATATCGTAGTTTTCAGGAATGCCCATGAGGTCGCGGAGGAACTGTTCGGTTTCGGCAAACATGTTCTCGATCGGCTTTGAACGGTGACTCATGGAGAGGATACTGATGCCGCTGTTTGCGTAATCGATGCAGGCAGCCGAAGCTTCCTTGAGTGCCGGTTCCGGCAGGACAGACGGTCCTGCGCTAAAGTTATAGACTTTGTTTGCCATGATTTGTTCCTTTTTTAAGGTTGGACCTTATTCAATTTTGCGTTGCCAAATCTAGAAAAATAATACCCAAGTGGCAATTTTCTTTGAAAAATCAGGGTCTAGGCAAAATACGCCAAAAAAATCGGTAAATAAATTTTTTCAAAAACAACGGAGCGATTTTTCAATGTTGTAATTATTTTGTAATAAATAAATGGTATGGAGTTACTATGGCCAGACACACTTTTCCCCAAATCATCATGCTTGGCCTGTTGGCATTAGGCATGGGACTTGCTTCGGCGCAAACACAAAACATTACCCCCAAGCGTGTAGGGCCCGTGAGCCAGTACGGCCAGTTGCAGGCGGGTAAGGATAACGCTCAAAACGGTCGGATTTACGGCAGCTGCAGGCATTTCCGTTCTAGCGGCCACGAGGTGCAGGTCAAGGGCATGAGCCTTTTCTGGAGTTGTGCTGCAAATCAGCAGCGGTACTGGAAAAAGGATATCATTACGGGACTTGTGGAACGGCAGAATATCCAGCTGATTCGCGCTGCCATGGCGGTAGACGACATGGGCGAGTGGGCCGATGGTCACTATTTTACAAAGCCCGATTTCTACCAGGCTATGCTGGATGAGGCCGTAGAAGCGGCCATCGAAAATGACATTTACGTGATTATTGACTTCCATTCCCATGTGGCGGCGGACAGTGTTGAGAACGCGAAGTCCTTTTTCAGGATTCAGGCGGAAAAATGGGGCAAATATGACAACGTGATTTTCGAGGTGTTCAACGAGCCGATTTGCACTTCGGGCTCCGTTGGTGACAATAGCGATTGTAGCGAATATGGCGGGTTCATTGGCATGGACGGTATCAAAACCTATGCCGACCAGGTGGTTTCGGTGATCCGCGAGTATTCCGACAACCTGATTATCGTAGGGACGCCGATGTGGGACCAGTACCCGAATGCGGCGGTTGATTATCCGGTTGAGGACCCTCTAGAAAGAGACAACATTGCCTATGCGTTCCATTTTTATGCGGGGCGTGACGATGGCACGGCGGCTCATGAGTTTTCTTTGACCTCTAATGCGAATTTCGCAATGCAAAGGGGCCTGTCGGTTTTCGTGAGCGAATGGGGAACGGTGGGCTACAATGGTGGCGGTGTGCCGAGTACAACGTTGAATCCGCAGTGGCAAACTTGGATGAATTCCCGGAAAATTTCTTCGGCAAACTGGAATGTCGGGAAAAGCGACGACCCCAGCAGTGAATCCGGCTCTGAATACTTTGGATTCAATTTCGATCCCGACAACGCTCCCGATAATTGGACTTATTCCCGCAGTGGCCAGTGGGTCAACGCAAACGTCTTTAACGATTTGCCCGCCACTTACACGGCCTGCGATGACTATGTACCTGCTTCCAGTAGCAGCAGTGGCGGAATCAGTAGTTCCAGTGGTGGGTCTGGAATATACACGCTCATGCCGGTTTACGATTATGCCTACGCTGGTGGTGGGTGGACCGTTGCGAACCCGGAAGGTGAATGGGGGACAGAGGCAACCGTTTATGACCAAGAACTGGGCGATTATTTCTGGGGCTTGAAAAATGTGTCCACGGGAAAGGAGGACGGTTATGCCGGTGTCGGCATGAACGTGTCCGATTTGAGCGGATGCCGGACTCTATCGTACAAGTATATCGGTATTGCACACAACCTGACTTTTGCCAATACTCCTAATGGCGCTGACGTGACAGCGGAATGGTCCATCTCCGGTAGCGACACATGGACGACTCACACGTTCAATATGGCATCGCTATCTGGAATCGATTTGGATAATGCTCTGGATATCAAGTGGCAGGTTTCTGGCGGTGAAAACGGAAACCTCTATATCAAGGATATTCAGTGTATAAAGGATGGTAATTACTCCAGCAGTTCCAGCGGTAAGGAAAATTCCAGCAGTTCAGTGCAGCTCCCCGAACCGAACGCACCCACGACCAACACGGAACTGGTGGATGACTTCGAGGACGGCGACTACAATCCGCTGTGGAATTCCGGGCCGTACTGGGTAGAAACAGATGTTATCGGTGGCGGTGGCGCTTCGATGGCGGAATTGTCCATTGTAAAGGGAAACAATTCTTCCCATGCTTTGCAGATGACCTACTCCCTGGATGTGGGTGAGTACCCATGGGGCCCTCCCTATGCATCGATTTCTACCAACGACTTCATGGACTTGAA
>JAEERM010000097.1 GCA_016285835.1 Fibrobacter sp. | reverse complement strand
CTGGCGGCAGACGGCGGAAAGCGCCGAGCGCAAGGCCTTGCGCTTTGCCGCGACGTTTTCGCTACGGTTCTTGGCGCGCGCCTGCTTGCCGCGTTCGTCTTGCAACTGTTCTGCGACATTGCGGATTTTCGCGTTCAAGCTGTCGATTTCGGCACGGCGGCGCTCCGTATCGGCCTTGTAACGCTGCTGCAGCGTCTTGTAATGGGAATCGTCTGCCTTGAGCATCGAATCCGTCGCGGCAATCTGCCGGTTCAGCTTCTGGATTTCGGAATTCAGCTTTTCTTTTTCGAGTTTGAGATCCTGAATTTCAGAGGCACGGTCGGCAAATGCCACCCCCGAAAGCATTAGGACCACAAACGCAAACAGCAATAATTTCAATCGTTTCATATTTTTCCACAATGGTTTAATTTCAAAATTACATTATTATAACACACGAACCCTAAAAAAGTGTCACCCAGCCAGTACAATAAACGAAAAGAAAAGTCATTTGCATTTCACATTACCATCCTTGTCCTTCTTACACCAGTTTTCACATGTCGGATACATAAACTTCTTTTCATCATTAAAATAATCCATACTGCTGCATATTGCTTCAACATTGCGCTTAATAATCGAAGACTTGATTTCTTCAAGATAGTAGCGGCTTACCAACGCATTTTTGCACTGGTCACTAGAAGGCCATCCACGATCGGCACACCATATCCACATATATTCCTTGCAGTTGTTCTTTTCGCGATCTTCAATGCACTGTTTTTCGAGTTCACTGCAATCTGCAATGTGGTTACTTTCGAAATTGGAAGCGACGCAGTAGCGCTTGAGCCCATCTCCATAAGCTTCCTCCTTGGCCTTCTCGTTTATCGTATCGGGCAAGAATAGCGACCATTTCGTGGTATCGAGCATCATCGCCGCCTTCACGTGGGAGGCATAACAGGTCTTTACACCTTTATTGTAATTATTTGTGGAGTCCCTATAATATTTATAAGCATTTTCATTCGCCTCATCCAGATAGTCTTCAGTGTAATAGTCTGTGTCAATGTTCGGGTTTCCGGCGCAAACGGCATCTTGATAAAGTCGGCACGCTCTGGAATCCCAACTACTCGAAAAGTCACCTTCCGTATCGTTACAATTTCTAGTCGCAATATGCTTCATCGGCACACCCGAGCCTTTTACATTCAAATAAACCGTTGTCTTAGACATCCCAGTGAAAACACCCATTCCATTCTCTATGTTAGATTCCGGGATAACTCTAGAATCATTTACCGATTCCTTCACTTTGTCAACATAGTCGATATAAGCTGCATCGGTTGAGTACAAGTCCACCGAGACACTGCCCAAAGGCAACATCATATTCATGAGATACGCCGTATCAAGAGCGTTGTAATTGGCAATTTTCTGATACGCCGTAAAGCCCAATGTCTGGCGCCTTTCCAGGGGGTCGTGCATGGCGATTCCCCGGTACCCTGTTGAATCCTCTTCCGTCAAGCCACTCAACATCGAATTAATCGTCGTATTTTGTGATTCCTCGTTGTTAATATCATAGTTCAACACAGCCAGCACCCCGCGCACCGTCTTGTCGTAGTCCAAGGCACATTTTACGAATTCCATGTCCATCGGGAATACCAAGAAATCAACATTGAAAGTGGTATGCGTCTCGTTGTACGCCATCCACTTGTAGCTGCCATCTTGCTGAGGCACGCTCAAACCCTTGACCTTTACTGGGTTTGGAACCGTCGCGACAGCCTTATACCTCGATTTTGCCTTGTGGCCCGAACTATCCCACTCAAAGTAGGCTTTCATAGTATAGGACTCACCCGCAACACCATCAAAATGCCCCTCGAAACAGTTGGGATTACGGGAGGAACGACTCAAGACAAAAGTCGAATCGGGATCAGGATCGTCTACATTGCTATAATGGCTAGTAAAACGCCCCTGCACCGTCACATAGGCACTATCGTAAAACGCGAAGTCCTCTGCAGACGATTCATCCAGTTCATACACTTTTGAAAAGCAGACATAAGGAGAGGATCCGTCCATGACATAGCCATAAGTGTATATGCCCGTATAGACCTCGCGCTCTTCGGGATAGTAGTCCCATGGTCCGTGAAAATCACTACAAGCCGCAAGCACGAGCGCAAACACAAGAAGCATTCTAGAAATAATATTCATAGCTAACCATTATCGGTAAAAAGGGGAACTGC
Source organism: Fibrobacter sp. (assembly GCA_016285835.1). GTDB lineage: Bacteria > Fibrobacterota > Fibrobacteria > Fibrobacterales > Fibrobacteraceae > Fibrobacter. The sequence goes on along the minus strand of JAEERM010000097.1, from coordinate 11,240 downwards.
GCAATAGAAGTCTTCTCGGGAGGGTTCTTGCTCGTGTCGTAGAATGTATAGAACATGTTCTCGTGGTCGGTCAAGTTGATGATGGTCCAGCTGAAATTCCACTTGTCTTCGCGACCAATATCAATGGGTTTCACGTCTATGCGGAAGTAGTCCGTCTGACGGCCCGCATTACGACTGCCGGGTAATACCGTAATATGGTCCGAATACTGTTGGTTTCCAATTTCTTCGGGATAGTAGTACCCTAGATATTCGCTGATGGGCATACCCGCGGAATACCTGAGAATGATGGACGAGCGGAAATAGCGCCCCTTCTTCCTATGCTTCCGGAGAGAGTTCTCGTCACCCTTCCAGTTGATACCTGCATCCATCTTGAGTGCATAAGGCTGATGCCAGCTGGGGTAATACGCCTTGGTGCCGTCGTTGGTGCGTGCCACGCTGATACTCTGGCTCCAGTTGATTCCACCAAACCACCAGCCCTTATCTTTGCGCAGGGAGAGTTCGTAACCAAAGGAATAGGCTTCTGCCGTGCCGAATCCGTCCGCCAGCACAAAATCATCCGAAGTCGTTTCTTCGTTACTGTCCAGTACCGCCTGGAACGTGTTCAGGTTATTCTGTGTCTTGTAATAGACACCCACCGTTGCATCATAATCCTCGAAGATGCCGCGCTGGCTATATTCTGCCGCAAACAGCCATGACGAAGCCGGATCGATATGCTTGCCCTTGGTCGTCGTTGTTGCCGGGTAATAGAATTCGTTCAACGTTTCCTGGTCGGTGTAGACAATGGAATTCAAATACTGCAGGTAGTAACCTCCATAGAATTCGAGCGTCTTGGAATCGTCCAGATTGATGGTAAGCGATGCGCGGGGTTCCACTCCAAAATGTTCAGCTGCCGTCTGGTAATTGAATCGCATACCGTATTGCAGCAAGTAATCGGGAGTAACTTTCCAAGCATCCTGCAAATAGGCCACATGGTGGAAAGGTTCCTGGATATCGGCAATCTTGATTGTAGACATCTGTTCCTGGTAACGTTCGTAATCGTATTCCAGTTCGTAACCCAAAGTAATCGTGTGGTTCGCGATGCCACGGTAATTCAACCACTGCTTGCCGGCAAAGGTGTAGAGATACATCTCGATAGACATGAGGTCGCTGATTTTCATGGTCTGGTAGAACTCGCTGAAAGCGAGAGTCATATTGTAATCCCAGTTCCCGTTAAAGCGATGGTAGAAATTCAAGGGGATAGCGATATTGCCCCAGTCCATGTAAAGCGGATCAAAACTCAAGCGGTCCTTGCCCGTGTAAAAGCTGAACTTTATGCGCGTATCGTTGGAAAGGTCGTACATGACCGTGCCTTGCAAGTCCGTAAATTCGTAATCCAGATCAAGGTCCAGAATACCAATGGCGTTGCAGAGGTCGAGCATGTAACCAATGTAGGTAGTACGCCCGGCGAACACCCAGCGGGCAGGACCTTGGTGGCCTTCGGTGTGGGCCTGGGCGGCGAACGTACTTATCTTGAGGCTCGACTTGCTGAACCACTCGTTGACCGTATCCTGGCCACCGGCGCGTCCGTCCATCTTGAGTACAGAACTTAAACGGTTGCCGTACTGCGCCGGGAAACCGCTCTTGTAGAACTGCACGTCGTCGATGCCTTCCACGAGGAAGGTGCTGAACAGCCCGAAGAAATGCACCGGGGAATACACCACCGCATTGTCGAACAAGAAAAGGTTCTGGTCGGCGGCACCGCCACGCACGTAAATCTTGGAACTAAAATCGGAACTTGCGACCACGCCCGGGAGCGCCTGCACGCTCTTGATGACGTCCGCTTCGGCAAGGCCCGGCATGCGCTTGATGGACTTCGCCGTAACAACAGATTCGCCAGGCTTGCGTTTGGGACGGCGACGCAGTTGCACCACGACTTTCTTGAGCTCAGTGACCTTCGTGTTGTCTCCCCCAGCAAGAAGCGCATCCACATCCACGTCTTTTTCGGGCGCCGCAGCCACGCTATCATTCGAGCCTCGAGCCACGGACCCCGAGCCCTCCGTCTTGGCAGTGGTCGGTTCAGCAGGCTCACCGACCTTGGCGGAATCAGGTCCCTGAGCCACGCTCTCGTCTTTCGTCTCTGCGCTCTCGTCTACAAATGCCTCCCCCAATGCCTGCGAAAAACTTCCTTCGTCCCCCGTGTACACGAGCTCGTAGCACTTTTCCTTCTCGGCACCCGCCGTATCGGAATTGGTAACGCAAATGTTCCAGAGAGTGTCTTCGGGGAGCACGACGCTGAAAGGCGTTCCGACTGTCGTCTGCAAAGCCTCGCCCGATTCCAGGATTTCCACGTTCAGCTTTTCGCCTGCGGCAAAAGAGGAATCCTGCACGATACCATTAAAGACGATTCCCGCCGTCTTTGCGGAATCTTGAACGCCGGCCTCCGAACCATCCGAAGGTTCCTGAGCCAGGGCGGCAACTGCCGCAAACAAAACGATAATGCCAGTATAGAACTTCAACAAACTTCTCGTATTTAAACAAAAAATAGCAAATAGGATTCCCTATTTGCCATTGTAACACCCAAAGGAGCAAGAAGTGTCACTTTTTATTTAGAATCTTCCCACTGTGATTCCGGCATAGAATCCCGGCCACCAACGAGTCTTTTGCCCACCGGTTTCATAATCGTCGTGGTATTCAGCCAGCGGTTTCAACATCAATTTGTCTCCATAACCGATGAAAGCCCAGTTAAGCGTTCCACCCACAGAAAGCCCGAGGAAGGAGAACAGCCGGCTCGTGTAGCCCAAGCGCAAACGATTGAGGAAATTAGTTCCGCCATAATCATCAAAAATAACATCCACGGATTCACCATATTCTCCATAAGTGACCTCAGGCCTTGAAGCCGTCAGGAACATATATTCCAGCTCGAAATGGCTTCCGTACTTGCCAAACTGTGTCCCCAAACCGGCACCCCATTCGTACACATCGTCAAATTCCTCAAACTGCGTTCCTTTTTTGATCAAGCGTGCAACTTCAAGTGCCGTGTACAAATTGGCGGTTCCCAAATGGAACGAAAATCCGAGTGCGCCCATCTCATTGATATAACTTGTCGCGTTCCACACGCCATTGCCGACAATGTTAAATAAACCGATTGGCGTCTTCTCACATGTCGCACAGATGTTCATAAAACCAATCTGGCGTCCCTTGGCGTGCGTCTCGTAGTTAAAGAAACCTATCTGCATCCCGCCAACACCACCATTCACATTCGCAAAACCGATTTGCATATTCGAGGAATCCCTAGTCACATTGGTGAAACCCACCTGCAACATCGACGAAGCCACTGCTACGTTGAGGAACCCAAAGCCGAAACGACCATACTTCATGTAGTTCACGAAGCCCGCCTGCATAACACTCACTGTGTCGGCACCAATGTTCACGTAACCCAGTTGCATACCGCGGGAAGCGTCACGAGTAAGGTTCACAAAACCCGCCTGCACACCTTCGAATTCGCCTGCAATATTGACAAGTGTAGATGCCTGCACACCTTCAATCCTGTCCCGTACATAGTTCACGCCAAAGGTCAACTGCATACCATGAATTTCTCTTTTAGCGCCATTCGCAAACAAGCTTACCTGCGAACCGAGCATGTAATCGTGCGCACTAGCTGCAAAGAGACCGAACTGCATACCCTTGCGGGGTTCCTTGTCGGTATCCACAAGATTGAACGTCACACGATATTTTCCGTTATGATCCAAGGAGTCCAGGGAATGTTGCACAGAATCGGTACGGTTCGCCTTCCCGATTTCGCCGCGGAGCGTCGTCTTTTCGGTAGAAACCTGTGCAAACTGCTTCTGCGAAAGACGGGCACGGTAGTTGTCCTGGAGAGTAACGCTCGCTTCCTTGTATTCGGCAGGGCGTTCCAGGCGAATGTTGTACTTACCGGCCGGGAAACCGAGGCTCATGGCGCGTCCGCCCTTCTTGTAAAGTTCGGCGACCAACTCGCCCTTCTCGTCACGGATAAACAGGCGGCCATCTACGTCTTCGTCCAGTTCCAGCCCAGCGCTTGTGCTGCGCAGATCCGTCATCACCACATCGCCCGTACCCGCGAGATTCATATCGCGGCTCGGATGCTGGGCACCGCCCAATGTCGTCTCGGTCTTTTGCAAAGTCTCGTTGAAAGCGAACTGGTAAGCCTCGGACAAAGTCACCTTGCCGTCACCACTCAAATCGCCAGCACCGCGCATACCGCTCACCAAGGAGTGCGTGAAGAAGGACCCCTTCAACTTGTCGCTTTCCTGGCTCGATTCGTCTTGCGTACTGCTCGTGATAAAGGCGTAGCCCTTCATGTCGCTGCTCTGGTCCACCATGAACGCAGGCACAGCCACACCGCCCTTGAGGCGGGTAATCGCACCGGAACCGCATGCATCGATAACGGCAATCTTCACGTCGGCATGCAAGGCATCAATGCGCTTGCGGAATTCCTGCCAACCGTACAGTTCGTTACCGAGGCGCAGGCCCTTCTCGTCGGCATGGCCACTGTAGTAAACCAACACCTCTTCGCGAGAACTACCGGCACCCGCCGTTTTCTTCTTGGCACGCGCAGCCTGAATTTTCTCATCCAAGGCATTGAGCTCGCGCTGCAAATCGGCGACTTTCGGTTCCTTGACCATCATGATGTTCTGCTTCGATACACCGCCCATCTGGGAAAGCACATTTGCAAAGGAACGCGCATCGGATTCAGCATAGCGCAGTTGCGGGCGGTCCTTGCCACCATTATTCGCACTCACCGCAAAAACGTAGCGGTCAATCGCAATCGGCCCCTGCCCTTCCGAGGCATTCGCCTTGCCAGCAAGGACGAGCAACGCCGCAAGGCACACAAAACAGATGACTATCGACTGCGTATAAAAATCACAACAAGCAATTTTCTTCAACAAATTCTTCATACATCCTCCTACTTCGCCACCTTGCGCAACGTGATAGACACGTTACTTATATCCTTATTCTTGAGCACCGCATCAATATTGTCGACATCGACAGCAAAATCAGCCTTCGACGTCAGCAAGAAGAACTTTTCGAATTTCGGAGCATTGTCCAGTTTGTATGCGAACGGGAGAGTCGTCATCTTGCCAGGTTCAAGTACGATGGCACGATTATTGTCGCCCATGTGCATCGTGATAGTGCCGTTGCCGTCCATGCTAAAGAGGAGCCCGTAGCATTTTTCGGGTACAGAATAGCGCAACTGGATTTCGTCGCCTTCGCTGGCAGCGTCCAGATTCTGCATCTGCACGGCACTGTCCCCCGTCTTTTTCCAAACTTCCATACGGGCGTCCATGCCCTTGATGCGCATACCGTTATCTTCATCGGCCATCGCGACTTCCATTGCAGATTCCGCAGAGCCATCGCTTGCGAGCTGCCCGCCAACACCTTGGCTGGCAATCTCACGCTGGCTGAACAACGCAACAGAAACCACCGCAAGCACAAAGGCCGCAGCGGCAGCGAACTTCACGAGCCTGAAATTCACATGCACCATATTGCTGGCGGAGTTAGAACGTTCCGGCATCGCATCCAGTTTTTCAGAAAGCCTTTCAAAAGGCATCTTGCGGAGAATCGCCGCATTATCTTCGCGCATGAGCTTTACGCGATTGGCGAAAACCTCGTCCTTTTGCTCGAGTTCGCGAATCTCGCGCATCTCGCTTTCGGGCAAATCGCCCGTCAAATATCGTTCCAGTTTCCAATCGGGGATCATCACTTTACCTCCAGATTTTTTACCTTGGCTTGCAAACCACGCAAGCGCTTGCGCACGCCACTCACCGAAAGTCCTACCTCACGGGCAGTTTCCTCGAGCGTCATGCCATCTACATAGTGTAACACCGCAATAGTCCTTGTCGATTCCTGTTCCCGCGAAAAAATTTTTGCGAGAAGGTTTTTCGCTTCGAAAGAGTCCTGTTCATCGTCGGCACAAGCAATCGAGAGAAGCAGTTCACTCGTATTGCAATCGAGCCCACGGCGTTTCTTGTCGCGGATACGGTTGAGGCAAAGCCTCGTCGCCGTATTCCACAAAAGACTCGACGGTTGCGATACATCCAGGCTGTCCCAGCGTTCGAACACACGCAAAAACACGTTCTGCACCATGTCCTCGGCTTCGGATTCGTCCTTCAAGAGCATCATGGAGCGGCGGAAAACCATCGGGGCGTAAGCCTCGTAGAGTTTCGATAATGCCATGCGGTCTGCGGGATTTGTCCTTTCCATGCCTGTGTAACACCAATGGAGGTCAAAAGTGTTACCTCAAATTTAGAAAATAGTGATTGGTGGTTAGTGGTTGGTGGTTAGGAGAATGGCGTCGGGTCTTAAACACAGCGCACACCCATATTATAGGCTTTCTTGCTTAACCGTTCGGGGAGTTCATGCAGCCTTCGCGTCCCGGAAATTGCAATTTTTCCGCAGATTTTGAAACCGGCCGTCCCCAAAATTTCCTTGAGGGCGCGAAAAACACCCGTTGTCTGCCCGCAAATCACGTCAAACGGGAACGGGGTCGTGCAGCTCGTGATGAAATAGGCCCGCTTGCCCTTGTGTTTAGGAATCGGGATCCCCACCTTGGTTTCGCCCATCAGCACATACACCAAACGGTCGAAAAGCGTCTTGAGCACGCCGGGGATGTTGCCCCAATAAACCGGAGCCGCCACCACGAGCACGTCGCAGGCGCGAATCAACTCTGCAACTTTGTGGGCATCGTCTACCGGTTGACAGCAGTTGCCATGCTTGCGGCAAAAGAGGCACGCCTTGCAAGGGGAAAAATTCAGGTCGTTCACGTTCAAAACATCCACATGGACCGATTCGCTAGAAAAATCATCGGCGCTTGCAGACCTGACGCCCTCAACAAAACACTCCGACGCCAGTGAAGTCATCCCATGCTTGCGCGGACTTGCATTCAATACTAAAATGTTCATTTTTGCAATCCTTTTTGGAGTTAAACACCGGAAGAGGGAGAAAGTGTCACTGTAGGAGGTCGGGGCTAAAGCCCCTTTGAGGAGTGAGGTCGCTCCCTTCGGTCGCTTTGAGGTGTGGGGTTGATAGTGGTTAGTAAACAGTGGTTGGTGGTTAGGCTCATTGCTCACTGCTCGAGCCTAAAAAAGTTGTCATTCGCAGGCGCATGACTCGCCGGCTCAGCCATGCCGAAACGCAAGCGTTTTGGCGTGGCATTCGCCTTGGTTGTCATTGCGAAGGGCGAAGCCCTGAAGCAATCTCTGTCAGAGAATATAGAGATTAGGATCTAGGATCTAGGATCTAGGGGCTAGGGGCTAGGGAGAAATATCACGGTTTCGCCGTCTGTTATTGACGCACGAAGTGCGTGATTCTTATTCACTAGTCTCTATTCTCTAGTCTCTATTCTCTAACCTCATCGCTCATAGCTCACTGCTCGAGCCTAAAAAAATCTCCCGCAGCATTTCTGCCACGGGATGATTTTAAAAGCTACGAAATAACTCGATTACACCTTGTCGAGGGCCTGCGTGAGGTCGGCGATGATGTCTTCGGCGTTTTCGATACCCACGCTGAAGCGGATCAGGTCAGGAGCGACACCGGCTTCGATGAGCTGTTCGTCGCTGAGCTGACGGTGCGTGTGGCTTGCCGGGTGCAGCACGCAGCTGCGGGCGTCGGCCACGTGGGTCACGATGCAGATCATCTTGAGGCTGTCCATGAACTGGATACTCTTTTCACGACCGCCCTTGATGCCGAACGTGAGTACGCCGCACGGGAGGCCGCCCTTGAACTGCTTCTGGGCAAGTTCATAGTACTTGTCGCCTTCGAGACCGGCATAGTTCACCCACGCCACCTTCGGGTGGTTCTTGAGGAACTTCGCGCAGGCGAGAGCGTTTTCGCAGTGGCGCGGCATGCGGAGGTGCAAGGTTTCAAGGCCGAGGTTCAAGAGGAATGCGTTCTGCGGAGACTGGATGCTGCCGAGGTCGCGCATCAGCTGGGCGGTAGCCTTCGTGATGAAGGCGCCCTTGCCGAAAGCCTTCGTGTAGGCAAGGCCGTGGTAGCTCGGGTCCGGTTCGGTTAAGCCCTTGAACTTGTCGTGCTGGGCTTCCCAGTCAAAGTTACCGCTATCGACGATGCAGCCACCGACTGCAGTAGCATGGCCGTCCATGTACTTGGTGGTGGAGTGCGTCACGATGTCTACGCCAAAATCAATCGGGCGGCAGAGAATCGGGGTCGGGAACGTGTTATCGACAATCATCGGAACGCCGTGCTTGTGGGCAAGGTCAGCGAAGCGCTTGAGGTCAAGCACCTTGCCTGCCGGGTTCGCGACAGTTTCGCCGAAGAAACACTTGGTGTTCGGGCGGAAGGCCTTCTCGATTTCTTCGTCGCTGGCGTCCTGGTCCACGAACGTGCATTCAATGCCGAGCTTCTTCATCGTCACGGAGAAGAGGTTGCTCGTACCGCCGTAAATGGCAGAAGTGCTGATGAAGTGGTCGCCCGCTTCGCAAATGTTGAACACGGCGTAGAAGTTCGCCGCCTGACCGGAACTCGTGAGCATCGCAGCCACACCGCCTTCGAGAGCCGCAATCTTCGATGCCACGGCGTCGTTGGTCGGGTTCTGCAGGCGCGTGTAGAAGTAGCCGCTGGCCTTCAAGTCGAACAAATCCGCCATGTCGTTGCTGGACTCGTACTTGAAAGTGGTGCTCTGGTAGATGGGGAGGACGCGCGGTTCGCCGTTTTTCGGCTGCCAGCCGCCCTGGACGCACAAAGTTTCGATCTTGGACATATATGCCTCTTGTTTGTTATAGCCTTAAAATATAGATAGGGGTTTGTTAGACGAGAGACGAAAGATGAGAGACGAGAGAATTTCCGGCCTATTCAGTCTTCCGAAACACGGCTTTAGCACACCTTTTCGATAGGTAAATATAGAAAAGCTCTATTACTTGTCAATGCGTTTATGCAGATACTTGCATAAACGCTGAGGTTTGCGCTAAAAAACTAGTCCCTGACGCAGCGGACGGGCAGGGTCTGGGTGCCGTCGGAACCTGCCTCCTCGCTGATGCTTGCGCTACGACCGTCATAACGCATGGGTTTCGAAGCATCGCAGCTGTCCGTTTCGCATTCGGGGCGCGAAATTGCCCAAAAGCCGAGCTCGTCGACTTCGTTCGTGACTTTCCACTCCCCTGATGCCTCAGTCAGCGAACGGAACTCCATATCGCTGGGCAGGTGCCAGCCCTGGGGGCACACCGTCTGGGCAGCATTCCAGGAATACATCCGGCCATATTCGGTGCAATACTCGTTCAAACCGTTATAGCAGCCACTCTCGCCTGTTTCAAACCGCAAGTTCTCTTCCATCCACATCCGATTTGCGATTTTGACCGTCTTGTACATCTGGCCGTCACGCGGGTCCTTCATGACATCGCCCTTGATACAGCGGACAAAGTGGTAACTGTCGGGACTCAGCATCGCCTCGCAGTAATCGCTACCGCCAAAACGGTAATGTTTCAGCGACTTCACCTCGACATTGCCTTCGTCATCCGGCCAAAGGGAAATTTTTTTGGAATCCAGCGTCCAGTAAGAAGAAAACGCCAGATATTCTCCGTGATCCTCGGAACATTCACCCTCGTAATAACGGCGGGTCAACGTGGAGAAATTCAGCCCATACGCATCGGTCGGATAAAAGAATATTTCACCATTTGGCGGAATGGGTTGACCACCGCTACGGCTGCCGAATATGGCATAAAAAGGTTTCAGCTTCGAAGTCGCAAAAAAGTCGTCGAAAGAGGCCGATTCAGGGAATTGTGCCCTGAGTCCCGCAAACTCCGCCGCTTTGGGCAGGCGCCAACCTTCGGGGCAAATTCCGCCGTCGATTTCCGATTCCGGGTATTCGTAGCCGGCATCTGCAGGCAGTTCCCTCATCTTCTTTTTATGGGGGTCCGTAAACGAGCGGCTTCCCGGAGTCCTGTACTGCAAATCCTGGGCCATCCAGACCTGGTCCCCGACCTTGACCGTATTGTAGCTTTTCCCGTCGCGAGCGTCCGTCATCTTGCCCAGTTTCACCTTACGCGGCATTTTGACAAAACCCCAGAACTTGACCATGGCGATACACACGTCGGTCCATTTCCTTCCCGGATAAATACTCTCTATTTCAATGATTATCTTGCGTACGTTTTCAATGGGCGGATCAAACACAATGACATCGGGATGAGTTTTCCCATGCCCAAGCCACTTTGGCTTTGCAAGCGTAACCGTTTTTACAAGGTTATTTTTCGAGTTCAGGTAAATCTTGATTGTTCTAGCAAGGCTGTTGTTCTCGTAAGCCGCCGAATCGCGCGTGTTCCCGTTAAACAACGTGATTACATTGACCTGTTGCGCTCCTACCGTGAATTCAAGAGCGACCGTATTGTCGTTAAACGGGGCTCCCCAAACCTGGTAAAACGGGGACACGTTCTTCTTCATGATCAGGTTTTCGGGCCTAAAACTCTCTTTGCCCTTATCCAGCAAGGTGGCCGAAGCCTTGACTCCGTCAATAGGGATAGACGTAATTGCATGGGAAAACGGGACGCACGCAATAAAAACACCAAACATCAATAAGGTCAAAAACTTCTTCACACGACCCAATATATTTTTTTTTATGGGTTCTTGGGCCCTAAACCCTAAGAAAACATTGACAATAACAAAAAAATATCAAAGTATGATAAAAAAATTTTATCTTTGCCCCCGATGACACCCTCGCGCAACAATATGGCCCTCTGGCACCTGCTCGCCGTTGTAACGGTCGCCTTCTGGGGCACGAGTTTCGTGAGCACGAAGGTGCTGCTGAACCACGGTTTTTCTGCCGTGCAGATTTTCACGATGCGTTTCGTGGTCACGTACCTGCTGTTGCTCATAGCTTCTCACAAGCAGTTCCGCAGCAAAAACTGGAAGCACGAACTCATTCTGTTCATCTGCGGTATCACGGGTTGTACGCTCTACTTCTGGACCGAGAACACGGCGCTTTCGCTTGCACCGTCGAGCAACGTCTCGCTCATCGTCTGCATCACGCCGCTGCTCATCATGATTTTTGGTGGACTTTTCTACAAGAGCGAACGACTCGGCAGGCGGCAGATTTTCGGTTGCATCATCACGTTCATCGGCATGGTGCTCGTGGTGCTGAACGGAAAATTCATCCTGAAGCTCTCCCCGTTCGGCGACTTCCTCGCCATCAGCGCGGCATTTGTATGGACCATCTATTCGCTTGTCGTCCGCAAGCTCAACGGCGAGTATTCCACACTGTTCATCACGCGCAA
>JAEERM010000096.1 GCA_016285835.1 Fibrobacter sp. | reverse complement strand
CCCTGAGACATCTCCTGAAGGCAAGCGGACTGTCCCGCTCCACATACTACTACCACCTCAAGCAGAGGCAGGACCGCTACGCCGACGAACGCTGCCGGGTCAAGGCCGTACACGCCCAAAACAAGGGCCGCTACGGCTACCGCCGCATCGTTGCCCAACTCAGGAACGAGGGCTTCGCCATCAACCACAAGACGGTATACCGTCTCATGAAGGAAGAAGGCCTGAAGAACGTGCGCAAGCGCTGCAAGTACCGCTCCTACAAGGGAGAGGTCGGCAAGACTGCGCCGAACAGGCTCAAGCGGAACTTCAACACGAAGGCGCCCAACAGGAAGTGGACAACCGACGTGACGCAGATAAACATCGGAGCGGACAAGTGCTACCTGTCGCCGATACTCGACATGTACAACGGCGAAATAGTCAGCTACGCAATCTCGGACCACCCGGACCTGAAGATGGTAATGGACATGTTGGACAGGGCATACGCCAAAAAGCGTGTTTGGAAGCGGCTGGTTCTGCACTCGGATCAGGGGTGGCACTACCAGCACGCAATCTACCAGAAGTCGCTGAAAGATCACAAAATCATCCAGAGCATGAGCCGCAAGGGCAACTGCCTGGACAATGCCATGATGGAGAACTTCTTCGGGATAATGAAGTCGGAGCTTCTCTACCCGAACACGTTCAGGGACATGGACCACTTCAAACAGGAACTGAGGGAATATATCAGATACTACAACAACGACCGGATAAAGCTACGCTTAAACGGAATGAGTCCGGTACAATACCGGACTCATAACTCAGTTTTATCCTAACTTTAAACTGTCCAACTTTTTGGGTTCAGTTCATTACGACGGCTTTTCTTATATCTGAATTTCTTGTAGAGGTTGTCCGATTAGAGGAACCATAAGCTGAGGCCGAGCTTGATGGCGCGGAGCTTTGTCCCTTTCATGATGCTCTGGTCTTTTTCGTCTTCAGATTCGGACAGAACAACGCTTTGTGCATCCGGATAGAGTTCCGTGAGTCCGACGTAGAAGCGAGCGTTGACGCTCAGGTGGTCGGGGATGATATAGAAACCGATGCCCATGGCGACGCCCAATGCGAACGTTGACATGTCAGTTTTGTCGTCGAAGTCTGTGGGGGTTTCTATCGGGCCGAGACCAGGAAGCGTAATTTCGCTTTTCTCATATTCAAAATCGTTGCTGAGATTGAGCGTTAGTTGAGGACCAACTTCGAAGAAGGCTCGCGGATGCAGGACCGCCCTGAACAATAACGGAAGGACTAAGTTGCTCTGCTTCATCGTGATTTCAAGTTCATCGTAATCCTGGGACAATTTGAAATATTCAAAGTGAAGTTCCGGGGTGAACCACAGCACGTCGATGATTTCGAAGCGTGCGGTGATACCGACGTCGAAACCCCATCCGCTTGCTTCGCCATCGGCACCGTTGAGGTTGTCGGTTCCCCAGTAGTCGGCAATGTTGTAGTCACCGCGGATGCCGATACCGGCTGTGGCGTTGCGGACCTTTTTAGCCGGCTGTTCTGCCGTGGTCTTGTCAATTTCAGAGATCGAATCTTGCGGAGCTGCGGTAGTCTGTTGGACGGTAGTTTGCTGGACCGTGGTCTGTTGGACGGTTGTCTGCTGAACGGTGGTGTCCTCTTGCTGGGCGAAAACGCATGTTGCCGCAAAAAGGATTGCAGATGCGGCTATAGTGGCTTTTTTCATAGTTTCTCCATAAAAAACTAGGAACACTTTGGTTAAAACTTTTACCTAAAGATAGCATGTTTTTACCAGGAAGCATTATCAAAATTAGCGAAAAGGACTTGTTTTACTCAAAAAATATTTTTTTCTATAGAATCTCTTGACAAACGGCTCCAATGTTTTTATATATGAATACATGAATAGTTGTTCATGTATTAAAAATAAAAATGGCGATATTTCGATGGATGTCCTGTTCGAACTGTCGGAGTTCTTCAAGTTCTTCGGCGATACGACGCGCATCCGCATCATCCACCTCATGCTTTCGGGCGAAATTTCGGTGAACGAGATTGCCGAGAAGTTGAATCTGGAACAGTCGGTGGTGAGCCATCAGCTCCGAATCCTCAGAACGGCGAACCTTGTGAAGCCTCGCCGTGAAGGGCGTAAGATTTTCTATTCGCTCGATGATGAGCATATCGGCCTTATTTTTAATACGGGTCTCACGCACATTTTGCACAAGAAGGGTAAATAATATGTCTGCTGTTGTCGACATCCTTGAAAAATTTGTCTGGCAGTTTGTTACTCTGTTTTCTGAAATGGCTCCGTTTTTGCTGCTTGGCTTTTTGCTGGCGGGCATTTTGCATGTGTGGGTGCCGAACCACTTGTACGTCCCGAAGATTGCGAAGCCGAATTTTAAGTCGGTGCTGTGGGCGGCACTGTTCGGCGTGCCGCTCCCGATTTGCAGTTGCGGCGTAATCCCGACTTCCATTGCGTTGCGTAGGGAAGGGGCGAGCAAGGGCGCGAGCGTAAGCTTCCTCATCTCGACACCTGCGACAGGTGTGGACTCGATTCTTGCGACGTATTCATTGCTGGGCGGGCCCTTTGCGATTTTGAGGCCGGTGGCCGCGTTCGTGACGGCGATGCTTGGCGGTGTATTTACGAATTTCGCAACCCGCAACGAGAAAGACGGCTCGGTCGCTGAAGCTGCCGGGACGCATGAACATCATCACGAGCATCACCATGAACATCATCATGAGCACGAACATTGCGATGATGACCACTGCGGTTGTTCCGACGAACATTGCGAATGCTGCGGCTGTGATGAGGACGAACATCATGAAGAACGTTCGTTTGTCCAGAAGATAGCCGAGACTTTCCGCTACGGGCTTGTCAACATGGTGGGTGACGTGAGCAAGTGGCTCACTATCGGGCTTTTGCTTGGCGCTTTGATTGCCGCCTTCGTACCGGACGATTTCTTCCTGTTCCTGCACGAATACTCGTTGCTGTGCATGTTGGTGGTGTTGCTGCTTGCCATGCCGATGTACACCTGTGCGACTGGTTCCATCCCGCTGGCGCTCGCGCTTGTGGAAAAGGGAATTACGCCGGGGGCTGCGCTGGTACTGTTGATGGCGGGCCCTGCGACAAGTATCGCTAGCATGCTCGTGGTAGGGAAGGCTTTTGGCAAGCGGACGCTCGTTGCGTATCTGGTGTCGATTGCGCTTGGTGCAATGGCATTCGGCTTTATCGTCGATACGTTCTTGATGGATACGTTCCTTACGTCGATGCTCCCGCATGTTTCGGATGAATGTCATGGGCATGGGGCGCTGGGCATATTCGATTACGCCTGTGCCGTGCTGCTTGCCTCCTTGATGATTTATGCGAAGTTTGCGCATAAAGGCTGTGGCGGTCACTGCGGTTGTGGCGATCACGGTTGTTGCTGCTGCGAAGACCATGACGACGATGAATGTGGTTGTCACGAACATGAACACGAATACGGCGAATCTTGCCATTGCCATGAACATGAACACGGGCATTGTGACCATGACGAGCCGGTGTCGGTGACTTACCGCGTGAACGGCATGAACTGTAGTCACTGCAAGGCTTGCGTGGAAAAGGCTGTCCGTATGTTAGACGGTGTGGTGTTTGCCGAAGCCGATGTCGCGAGCAAGGAATTGCGCGTGCAATGGCACGACGAAGACGATGTAAATGAAGATGCGCTCAAGACGGCTGTAGATGAAGCTGGTTTCGAGTTCTGCGGGAAAATTTAATCGAGCTTAATAGGGATTGTCATTGCGAGGCCGTGTACGGTAAAGATTGTCATTGCGAGGCCCTGTAAGGGCCGCGGCAATCTTCTGCAATAGTTGTTGCTATTTTGCCCTGTTCGCGAAAACTTCGAAGTCTTCGGGTGTCGTGAGCTTGTCGTTTGCGACGTTGCCCTTCACGATATAGACGCTCTCTCCGAAGTATTCCAGTATGCTTGCTTCGTCGGTGGGCGTAAAGTTCAGAGGCTCTGCGGCAATGTGCCCGTAGAGCTTTTTCAGTAACGCGATGGAGGCTGCTTGCGGTGTTTGCGCCATCCAGACGGTGTTGCGGTCGATGGTTGTTTCGACGCGCCCGTCCTTTGCAATCTTGATGGTGTCGACGGCAGGTTTTGCTACGAGGCAACTGCCCTTGCTGATGAGCGTTTCGCAGACGTCAAGAATGATTTCCTTGCTCACGAACGGACGCGCCACGTCGTGGACCAGCACGTATTCGGCGTTGCTTGTAAGCGCATTCACTCCGTTTTCTACGGACTGCCAACGCTCCGCTCCGCCCACGACGATTTTCAGCTTGGGGTGCGAGAATTCTTTTTCGAAATGGTCCTTCCAGTCGGCGGGCACGGCCATCACGACTTCGGCGATTTCTTCCATCTCGAGGAAAGTCTCAAGGCTGTAGCGGTACACGGGCTTGCCTCCCAGGAGCATCAATTGCTTGGGAATGTTTCCGCCCATGCGTTTGCCGAGTCCCCCGGCGGGGAGTACTGCCGCGAATCTGCCTTTCAAGTTCTGCATGGTGGTAAAGATATAAAAAGGAGACCCCCGCCTACGCGGGGGTGACAACGAAAGTGGGGAAGACGGCGGTATACCAAGTGATGGGCTTCGCTCCTCGAGCCTCGTGCCTCTAAACTTCGCCAATGCGCCGTAGCTTCAACAGCGGGACACCCGCTTCGCGGCATTCGTCCAGGTTCAATTCGAAATCGATGCTCCAGTCGTTGAAATCTTCTTCGTCCTGGAGCATTTGCTGTACGTGCATCGTATTGCCTTCGTAGGTGACGATGGTGTGGGCGAGCGCGCGACCTTCCACGTCCATGCGGAACTTGTGGTGTTCGGCGGTGTAGGCGGCCATGATTTCGAGCAGGCGCTTTTCGGTCCACGGTGTACCGTTTTCGTCGGCGAGCATTTCGCCTTCGGCCAAATCTTCGGCGAGGCTGTCGAGTACGTCCGCAAAATCTTGCTTGGCGAGGCTTCCCATAATCTGGAAAATGCGTTGGCGGACCATGTTGAGGAATCGCTTCTTGTCGTAGGTGATGTCGGCGGTGGCCTTGTCGGCACCGAAGGCCTTTTCCGCTTCGTCTTCGGCGGTTCCCGCTTCCAAGCGCTTCTGGTAGTCTTCGGGATGGGCCATCTTTTCCCATTCCTCGAGCAGGCTCGAGTCGACACGATGGATCATGTCACCCAAGTAATCCTGCATCTCGAGGAGTTCCTCGTTTTTGTAGCCGTCGGGCACCGTCTGGCTCAAAACTTTATAGACGTAGTTCAGATGGCGCAGCAGAATCGCTTCCATACGTTGCAGGTTGTATTGCTTTACGTAGCCACTGAATGTGCTGAAGTTCTCGAACATTTCGCGAACGATGCTCTTGGGCTCCACGTTCACATCGACCCACGGGTGGACTTCGGCAAAGGCGTTGTACGTGTCGTAAATGAAGTCTCGCAGCGGCTTGGGGTACTCGACCTTCTCGAGTTCTTCCATGCGCTGGTTGTATTCCATGCCCTGCGCCTTGAGTTCGTTCAGGCGGGCATCGCGGGCCTTGTTCTGCTGGATACGCAGGATCGCTTCGGGGTTTTCAACGATACTTTCGCACAAGGTGATTACGTCAAGCGCGTATTCCGGCGAATCCTTGTCTAGTTTCGGGAGCGTGTCGAGCAGGTACAGCGAAAGCGGCTGGTTCATCGCGAAGTCGTCTTGCAAGTCCATGTTCACGCGCAGGTGGCTGTATCCCGGAGCGACGGGTTTCACGAATTCGATAATCTTCTTTTCTACAAGGCTGCGGAACAACATGAAGGCGCGGTGCTGCAACTGCTTCTTGCTGGCGGCGCTCTCGTGGCAGTCCTTCAACAGGTTGCGCATGGCGCGGCAGCCGTCGGTCTCGCGGCTCAATATGTTCAGGAGCATCCCGTGGTCCACGTGGAAACTCGAAGTGAGCGGTTCGGGCTGGGCGTCGATCAAGCGCTTGTATGTGCTTTCGTCGAAGGGTACATAGCCGTGCTCGGGCGGCTTGCGCTTTTGGAACTTCTTGCCGGTCTGGCGGCTTTTCGCCTCGAGTTTCAAGTTCTCAATGACATGTTCGGGAGCCTGTGCCACCACGTAGCCTACGTCGTCAAAGCCCTTGCGGCCGGCGCGGCCTGCAATCTGGTGGAAGTCTCGTGCCGTGAGAATCGCTGTCTTGTCGCCGCTGTACTTGCAGAGCTGCGTGAAGAGCACCGTGCGGATAGGGACATTCACGCCCACGCCGAGCGTGTCGGTGCCGCAGATAACTTTCAGCAAGCCTTTTTGGGCGAGCTTTTCGCAGAGGATGCGGTACTTGGGCAGGAGGCCGGCGTGGTGCAGCCCGATTCCCTGCTTGAGCCAACGTTTGACATCGGGGCCGTAAGGGCTGGAGAATCGTACTTCCTTGATGGCCTCGTTTATCTTGACTTTTTCCTCTTTGGTGCAGAGGTCCAGGCTCATGAAGTTCTGCGCGTTGCTTGCGGCGGCGGCCTGTGTAAAGTGGACCACATAGACGGGCGCTTTTCCCTCGTTTACCAGCTTCTGAACTTCGGTCGAAATTTCAGAGGTGCTGTAGCTGAAGTCAAGCGGCACCGGCCTCTGCGTGGAGCGCACGGTCACGGTCTCGCGCCCGGTATGCTTCGTGAGGTCGCGTTCAAAAAATTCGGTCGCACCGACGGTCGCGCTCATCAACAGGAATCTGGATTGAGGGAGCGTCAGGAGCGGTACCTGCCAGGCGACGCCGCGCTCGCGGTCGGAATAGTAGTGGAATTCGTCCATTACCACGTCCATGATGTCGAGCTTTTCGCCCTCGTTGAGCGCCATATTGGCAAGAATTTCAGCCGTGCAGCAGAGGATGGGGGCATCGTGGTTCACGGTCGCATCGCCGGTAGAAAGTCCCACGTTCTCGGCCCCGAATTCCTTGCAGAGCGCCATCCACTTCTCGTTCACCAGAGCCTTGATGGGGCAGGTGTACACGCTCTTGCGCCCATGCACGATGCTGTCGAAGTGAAGCGCCAGGGCAACCATGGATTTGCCGCTACCCGTGGGCGTATTCAGTATGACGTTCTTGCCGTCCAAGAGTTCGAGGATGGCTTCTTCCTGTGCGGGATACAACGTTGTACCGCGTGACTCCGCCCACTCCATGAAAGCTTCCAAAATGTCTTCGGAGTTGATTTTAGAAACGTCTC
This sequence comes from Fibrobacter sp., assembly GCA_016285835.1. Taxonomy (GTDB): domain Bacteria; phylum Fibrobacterota; class Fibrobacteria; order Fibrobacterales; family Fibrobacteraceae; genus Fibrobacter. Next base: position 6,366 of record JAEERM010000096.1, on the reverse strand, counting down.
CGCCGCTTTTCTCGGCGAGGCTTGCGATAAAATCCTTGAGAATGAGCCTGTTTTGCTCTGCCATAGGGCGTAAAGATAATTATTTTTATTTTTATGAAAGGAATTGTACTTGCTGGTGGATCCGGCACGCGCTTGTACCCGCTTACGATGGTCACGAGTAAGCAGCTTTTGCCTGTTTACGATAAACCTATGATTTATTATCCGCTTTCGACGCTGATGCTGGCGGGTATCCGTGACATCCTGATTATTTCTACTCCGACGGACTTGCCGAACTTTGAACGCCTGCTAGGTGACGGGGCTGCAATGGGCCTTAACCTGAGCTATAAGGTGCAGCCGAGTCCCGATGGACTGGCTCAGGCGTTTATCTTGGGTGAAGAATTCATCGGCAACGATTGTTGTGCGATGGTGCTGGGCGATAATATTTTTTACGGGAACGGATTCAGCCCGCTTCTCAAGGCGGCCGTCAAGAATGCCGAAGAAAATGGTCGCGCGAGCGTGTTCGGCTACTATGTGGAAGATCCGGAACGTTTCGGCGTGGTGGAATTCGACGATGATGGCAAGGTCATCTCGGTGGAAGAAAAACCGAAGGAACCCAAGAGCAATTACGCCGTTACTGGCCTTTATTTCTATGACAACCGCGTCGCAAAATTTGCGAAGGCGCAGAAACCCAGCGCTCGTGGTGAACTGGAAATCACCGATCTCAACAAGACATACCTTGACATGGGCGAACTCGACGTGGAACTCCTCGGTCGTGGGTTCGCATGGCTCGATACCGGCACGATGGATAGCCTCATCGAAGCGGGCGAGTTTGTGAAAATGGTGGAGTGTCGCCAGGGTATCCAGATTAGCGCGGTAGAAGAAATCGCTTACAGGAACGGTTGGATTAGCAAGGAAAAATTGCTGGAGTCCGCCGCCAAGTATGGAAAGTCTCCGTATGGTCAACATTTGAGGAAAGTTGCAGAAGGAAAGATTAAATATTAGTAAGCAGTAAACAGTGGTTAGTAAACAGGAATAGTTTGCCGGCGTAGCCGCGATTATTTAAACCTAACCACTAATCACTAACCACTAACCACTTTTTATTATGAAGCGTTCCATTGTTATCACCGGCGGTGCAGGGTTTATCGGAAGCCACGTTGTGCGCCTTTTCGTGAACAAGTACCCGGAATACAAGATTATCAACCTCGACAAGCTGACCTACGCGGGCAACCTTGCGAACCTCAAGGACATCGAAGGCAAGCCGAACTACAAGTTCGTGAAGATGGACATCTGCGACTTCGACGCGTTCTACAAGCTCATGCAGGATGAACAAATCGACGGTATCATCCACCTTGCTGCCGAAAGTCACGTGGACCGCTCCATCAAGGACCCGTTCACCTTCGCAAAGACAAACGTGATGGGTACGCTCTCCTTGTTGCAGGCCGCAAAACTCTATTGGGAAAGCCTCCCCGAAAAGTACGAAGGCAAGCGGTTTTACCATATCTCGACCGATGAAGTCTATGGTGCGCTCAAGATGAACCACCCGGAAGGCATCACGCCCCCGTTCACGACTACGGCATCCAGTTCGGAACACCATTTGGCGTATGGCGACGATTTCTTCTACGAGACAACGAAGTACACGCCTCACTCTCCGTATTCCGCTAGTAAGGCGGGCTCCGACCACTTTGTGCGCGCATTCCACGATACCTACGGTATGCCGACGATTGTGACAAACTGCTCCAATAACTATGGTCCGTACCAGTTTCCCGAAAAACTTATTCCGCTGTTCATTAACAACATCCGCCACAAAAAGCCACTGCCAGTTTACGGCAAGGGCGAGAACGTTCGCGACTGGCTCTTTGTAGAAGACCACGCCCGCGCTATCGACATAATTTTCCATAAGGGCAAGATTGCCGAGACGTACAACATCGGCGGTTTCAACGAATGGAAGAACATCGACATCATCAAGGTCGTCATCAAGACGGTGGATAGGCTGCTCGGTCGCGCCGAAGGCGAGGACATGAACCTCATCACCTACGTGACCGACCGCCTGGGCCACGATGCCCGCTATGCGATTGACTCCACCAAGCTCCAGAAGGAACTCGGCTGGGAACCGTCTCTGCAGTTCGAGGAAGGTATCGAGAAGACAGTGCGCTGGTACCTCGACAACCAGGAATGGCTTGATAATATTACCAGTGGTGATTACGAAAAGTATTACGAAAAAATGTACGGAAATAGATAGTAGACAGTAGGAAGTAGGCAGTAGACAGGAAAAAGATAATGGGAAAATTTAATTTTGTGAAAACCTCTATTGAAGGCGTGACTATCGTTGAACCCACGGTGTTTGGTGACGCTCGTGGATACTTCATGGAAACCTACAACAAAGCGGAGTTCGATGCCGCCGGTCTTGAGGTGAATTTCGTGCAGGATAACGAGTCCCGCAGCAAGAAGGGCGTTCTTCGCGGACTCCATTTCCAGAAGAAGAACCCGCAGGGAAAACTTGTTAGAGTAATCGATGGCGAAGTTTTTGATGTGGCCGTAGATTTGCGCAAGGGGAGCCCAACGTTTGGCAAATGGGAAGGCATTGTACTTTCCGCTGAAAAGAAAAATCAGCTCTACATTCCGGAAGGCTTTGCTCACGGGTTTGTTGTGCTGAGCGAAATGGCGTCTTTTGTTTATAAGTGTACCCGCCTCTATGACCCGAAGGACGAGGGGGGGCTTATGTGGAACGACCCCGCTATTGGTATTGAGTGGCCTATCGGAAACGGATTTCAACCGCTCCTTTCCGAAAAAGACACGAAAAATCCGTTGCTCAAGGACCTAGGCTTTGCATTTGAATTGTAGGGATTAGGATCTAGAGGCTAGGGGCTATAGAGTAAATAATCGCGGCAAAGCCGCCCTCAAAGATGCGCTTCGCGCATGATTCTTCTCCCTAGTCTCTAGCCTCTAGTCTCCAGCCCCTAGATTCCCAAGCAACTTTGCTACAATTTTAACACCAGATTCTAGATCCTGAACCCTAGCCCCTGACCATTTTTCTATTTTATTGACGTATGAAGAATATACTTGTTGTTTGTACTGGGAATGTGTGTCGCAGTCCGACGGGAGAATATCTCCTTAAAAAGGAACTTGGGCCAGATTTTGATGTAAAAAGTGCGGGCCTTGGTGCGCTGGTAGATCACCCTGCTGACGAAACTGCCTTGAAAATTGCGCATGAACATGGTGTGGACATGAGTGCGCATCGTGCTCGCCAGATTACCATGGATATTCTAAAATGGGCCGATTTAATTCTGGTTATGGAAGCGGGTCAGAAAAGTGAACTCGTTCACAGGTATCCGTGGTTGGAAGGAAAGGTCTTCCGCTATGGGAAATCCATGCGCGTCGATGTTCCTGACCCGTACCGTCGGCCGGAAAGTGCTTTTGTGCTGGCATGGAACTATTTGTCTAAATTGACTCCCTATTGGGTTGATCTTATCAAAAAAGGAAAAATGCCGGAATAAGTCGGCAAGGTGATGTCTATGAGACTTAAGCTTCTTCTTGGTTGTGCTATGGCGGTGCTCTTTTGCGGTTGTTCTGCGGGCCCCCATATGCGCATGGAAATCCCGGAGGATTCCGTAGAATATAACGGAATAAAATTCTTTTTGCACGATATAAATTCGGGTGATTTTGGCCAGACTGAAACGGCTACTGCTGTTGCTGCCGCTGCTGCCGATACGATGCAGATGGGCGATGTGAAGGATTTGATTTCAGATTCCATGCCGAACTTGGAATACCGAATTGGACCGTTGGATATGGTTCAGGTCGTGGTTTGGGAACATCCTGAATTGACGTCTCCCATGGGGCAATACCAACCTGCTGGTCAGAAGGTGACTACCGAAGGAAAACTCTTCTACCCGTATGCCGGTGAATTGCAAGCGGCGGGCTTAACGGCCCAGGAACTGCGTACAGAAATTACGAAACGTCTGTCGGACAAGATTTTGAACGATCCCCAGGTGGATGTCCGTGTAACAGGTTACAATAGTCTCAAGATTTTTGTATCTGGGGAAGTTAAAAAGCCGGGATACATTGCGATTGATGAAATGCCGATGACTCTCCCTGTTGCCTTGGCCGAAGCGGGTGGTTTTACCGAAGATGCCGATTTGTCCTTGATTCAGATTCGTCGTGACGGGAAAGTGTACAACTTGGATTACACGTCTATTTTCGCATCGGATCTGCCCGTGGACAAGATTCTTTTGAAGCCGAGTGATCAGTTGTATGTGTCTTCGAAATTAGAAACGCAAATGAACAATCGAGTTTTTGTGCTTGGCGAGGTGCAAAGAACTGGTGTTGTTGATATGATGAATGGCAAACTTTCTCTTATAGATGCACTGGCGACATCTGGCGGTTTGGATGCTGTAAACGCTTCGGCTAGGTCAGTCTATGTCATCCGTAATACGAATCAGGATCGCGTAGATGTTTTCCATCTAGATGCAAAAAATGCGATGGCACTTGCAATGGCTGATCGTTTTGATCTGAACGCCCATGATGTTGTTTATGTTGACGCTTCCGATCTTGCTACTTGGAACCGCCTTTTTGGTCTGATATGGCCGAGCGTCAATGCCACATACAATGGCATAAATGCAGCTCGCAATGTGAGACTTTTGATACGTGGCAAATAGGGCTGGCAATAATAGGGGCTTAGTGTTATGATTAACTTGATTCTTTGTGGTGGTAACGGAACTCGTCTTTGGCCCATAAGCCGTTCGCTTATGCCCAAGCAGTTTGCCCGTTTGTTTGATGGAACGTCCTTGTTCCAGCGTACGGTGACGACGAATGCTCGCGTTTGCGATGAACAGTACGTTATCAGTAATGCAGAACAGTATTTCTTGGCTAAAGACCAGCTAGAAGAAGTCCGCTCCAAGAAATCTCGCTTTATGCTTGAACCGGTGGGGCGCAATACGGCACCCGCGATTGCGCTTGCTTGTTTCAGTCTCCAGCCGGATACCATTGTGCTTGTATCTCCTTCGGACCATGTGATTCGCAAGACTGATGCCTACGAAGAATGCCTTCACAAGGCTGAATCGCTTGCCAAGAAAGGTTTCTTGGTGACTTTCGGCATTACGCCGACCGGCCCGGAAACCGGTTACGGTTATATCGAAGCCGATGGCGAAGATGTGAAGCGCTTTGTCGAAAAGCCCGATTTGGAAACGGCGAAGAAATATGTGGAATCCGGACGCTTCTTCTGGAACAGCGGTATTTTCTGTTTCAAGGCGTCGGTGTTCCTCAACGAACTCAACCATTATTCTCCCGAAATTTATACTGCGGCAAAGCGGGCTTTCGCTTCTGCCAAAAAGGAAAACCGCGATTCGCTGATTCGCGTGGACATGGACGACATGTTGGCCATCCCGTCCAACTCCATCGACTATGCCGTGATGGAAAAGTCCGACAAGGTGAAGGTTGTCCCGAGCGACATCGGCTGGTCCGACCTTGGTGCTTTTGATTCCCTCGCCGGTGAATTTGAACACGACGAAAACGGCAACAACAAGAACGCGAAGCATCTCGGTATTGGTACCAAGAATTCTTTAATCATGGGTAGCCAGCGCCAGATTGCGACGATTGACCTTGACCACATGCTGATTGTGGATACGCCCGATGCTTTGTTGGTGGCTCCGCTTTCGAGCAGCCAGAAGGTGAAGGCCGTGGTGGATGAACTCAAGCTTCGCGGGTCGGATTTGCCCCGTGTACCGCAGACGGTGAGCCGTCCGTGGGGAACGTACTCTGTTCTTGAATCATCGGACAACTACAAGATGAAACGCATTGTGGTGAAGCCGGGCGAACGTCTCAGCCTGCAAAAGCACTTGCACCGTTCCGAACACTGGGTCGTGGTGAGCGGCACCGCAACTTGTACCGTTGGCGACAAGGTGTTCTATGTGCGCCCGAACGAATCGACGTACATTCCGGTGGGCGAGGTTCACCGCTTGCAGAACGAGGGCCGTCTCCCGCTCGTCATCGTCGAAGTCCAGGTGGGTGAGTACACCGGCGAAGACGACATCATCCGCGTCGAAGACGATTACCACCGTTGCAAGTAACAACCCACTGTCATCCCCGGCTTGACCGGGGATTTCCTTTTTATACAAGAAAAACGGACCGCCAGGTCCGTTTTCTTTTGCGCCGTCGGCGCCATTATTTACTCTAGTCCCTAGGCCCTAGATCCTAGCCCCTAAAATTGACTCAGGAATCTCTGGTCGTTGCTGGTCAGGAGTCCGATTTCCGGGATAGCGTGGCGTAGCATGGCGATACGGTCGAGACCGAAGCCGAATGCAAAGCCCGTGTACTTCTCGGAATCGATGCCGCAGTTCTTGAACACGTTCGGGTCCACAGAACCGCAACCGCCGATTTCCATCCAGCCGGTTC
>JAEERM010000184.1 GCA_016285835.1 Fibrobacter sp. | reverse complement strand
CAGAAGGAATCTGTCCATAGAAATTTTTGATAAGGGAGGCTGTTTCCCTCAAATCTCGCTTCTGCTGTTCGGACATTTCATTTTCAAAAACGCGAGCCGTAAAATACACTGCAAAGAGGGCGGCGAGTACTCCGACATAAATCAAGCTGAAACAGAGACTGTTTTTCATTGAACTTTGTACCCCACGTTTCGCACGGTCTGTATGATAGAGCCTTGTACCCCTAACTTCTGCCGAAGCGTTTTTATGTGCATATCCACGGTGCGTGTATCCATATCAAAATCCACCCCCCAAATCTTTTCTAGGATTTGTTGCCTAGAGAAAACCGTTCCCGGTCGGGACATCAGGAGTTTCAAAAGTTCATATTCCTTAAAAGTGAGTTCTACAGCGATTCCGCCAACAGTTACCGAACGACACTGATCATCGAGTGTCACTCCTCCTAGAGCCAAGTTCAACGCTTCCGTACTTTCGGATGAGCTTCGTTCAGAACGGCGTAGCACGGCTCGCACACGTGAAATGAATTCTAGAATGCCAAATGGTTTTGCTATGTAGTCGTCCGCTCCCAAGTCAAGTCCCTTCACTTTGTCAAGTTCAGTTCCTTTCGCCGTAAGCATGATGACAGGGATATTCTTTGTGTTTTCCTGTCCCCGCAAACGCTTGAGAGTACTTAAGCCGTCTTCACCGGGGAGCATAATGTCCAAAATAAACAAGTCCGGCACTTTAACCTTAACTTGTTCGTCCATAACTTTACCGCATTCGAAAGCCATCACGTCAAAACCGCCGCTCTTTAAAGCATAAGTTTCCATTTCCCGAACTTCGACATCGTCTTCCACAATATAAATCATAGGACTACACACAAATTATTGTTTTACAGTTAGGAATTTTCTACTGGCTTTGGCCACGGAACTGACCGAATCCAGCAACGCCCAGGACTCATAAAGAATAGTTAAATAAAGGATTTCTGCGCGGATGTTTTCGGAACCGGCCTTCATCATCTCGGCCTTTCGTTCGGCAAATATCCTGGAACCTTCTTCCCGCAGCTGGCCCCGGACTTGATCATAACGGTCAAAGTCCATGATTTCCACCATCTCGGCGACACTCTCGATACGCTCCTTCACGTGGGCCGCTGTTCGCAGGAGCATCTTCCGCTTCTCGTTGTCCATCGGGTTAAAGCCGTTGTCCACGTGATTTTTGCAGGGCGAAGAAATCTGCTCTAGGTTAAACAGGGCGTCCCCCATAAAGTCATTGGCCTGGTACAGGAAAAAGTTTTTGACCACCAAATCTTCTTGGGCGAGCCTTTCTGTACACAGGGTTCCGTGGCGACGATTCCGCTGCACATGTTTCTTTAGAATTTTAATTTGTTTATTCACCGAGCGGAGCCTTCCTAAATCTTCCCGCAACAGGCCTATCAGCAGTTTTTCATAGCAATCGGCACACCAACGGAGAATTTCGCTCCATTCACTCCGACTGTATTCCTGAATAAGAGGGTACACCTTGGTTTCGGGGCTTGCAGAAAGAATTTTCTCAAAACGCTCTTCAGTTTTATCCTTCTTGTTTCCACGATACTTCAGGTTGGAACGGACCAGCACGAAAATAACCACGGCAAACAGGGCAAATATCACCGGGAGCCCGCCAAAGTGAAGCACCATAGCCACCACCGAGGCACTGGCAAAAGCCGCAAAAGCTGTCAGGAACCAGCCTCCAATAACCGAAAGAACCCCTGTGATGCGGTACACCGCAGTTTCACGGTTCCACGCCCTGTCGGCAAGGCTTGTACCCATGGCCACCATGAAGGTCACGTAGGTGGTAGAAAGGGGAAGTTTCAGTGAAGTTCCGAGGGCTATGAGAGAACTGGCAAGCATCAGGTTCACGCAGGCCCGCAACAAATCAAAGGCTGCCCCATCCTCTTCCAGAATCATTTCCTTGGTATTAAAGCGGGTGTTAATTTTATCCGAAATTTTCCTTGGAATAAATTCTGTTACAAATTTTACGACACCATTAGAACTGCGAACTAAGGCGCGAGCGACCGGATTTGTACCAAAGATTTCTTCAGAAGAATTTTGGGCCGCGAGGGATACGGAAGTCTTCACCACATTCCGGGCCTTCTTGGAAAACACAAGGGAGAATACCATGGTAAGCCCAGCAACCATCAGCAAGTACCACTGTCCTGGTTCCGACTCCAACAAGAAGGACATATTGAAATCCTGAGGATTGCCCCCAGCAGCCATCAAATGCTGCACCGAAGAAAGGCTGGTGAGGGGTACCCCCACAAAATTCACAAGGTCGTTTCCGGCAAAGGCAAGAGCCAGAGAAAAAGTCCCAAAAGCAATGATTACCTTGAGCACGTTTACTTTTACCGCATGGAGCAAGTGACAAAGGATGAAAAATCCGACGAACATGCCAGCCACAAGAACGGTCTCATTTTCCGCGAGAAAAGTCTTGTAGCCTGCTCCCACAAAACTCATGTTTTTGAGGCCCTTGATGAGGATAAAATAAAATATGGACGTCAGGGAAACGCTTCCAAAAACACCAATAAAGTATCGAATATTTTTCTTGTAGCCAAAGGAGAAAACCAGGCGCGTCACATACTGCACCGCAAGGCCAACTACAAAAGCGATGGCCACCGAAAGGAAAATGCCCAAAATCACCGTCAGAGCCTTAGAGGTGTTGATGAGGT
>JAEERM010000095.1 GCA_016285835.1 Fibrobacter sp. | reverse complement strand
AGTTTAATGAAAAGTGGTCTGCATCGGTGCAGCTCGAAGCCGATGGCGAGACGACTGACCCCACTGCCATTTACAATGGAGCATTTATCCAGTATACGCATGGCGAAAATGCTGCGGTGAAGTTCGGTGACTTGACCTTCTCGGAAGGCGCGTTCCTGAACTATTACGGTTATGACGATCCGGCTGACAATGCGGCTGGCATGGCAGAACACGATATCCGCGGCGTTGAAGTCGATTACAATGGCTTGATTGTCGGCCTCGGCTTTGGTCGTGGCGATAACGACAACCAGGTTTGCACCGGAGAAGAAGATGAAGAAGAATGTGTAGGCGTTGCTTACGATGCACACATTGCTTACGAACTCGGCCTCGGCGAACATGTGCTGCGCCCCTATGTGGACTACAAGTCTTATCAGGAAGCAAAGCACAATGAACTGCACGCCGGTCTCGATGCGAATCTGAAGCTCGGTGCTTTCGGCTTGCATGCCGTCTATGGCCTTCATACGGATTACCTCGGTGAAGATTCTCCGAAGGCAACGCACGCTTTCCTTGCTGAACCCTCGCTCGAAATTGGCAATGTGAACGTGAAGGGCGCTGCCTTCTACGCTTACTTTGACGAAGACGAACCGACTGTTCATGGCGAAGAGATTCCGGAATACTTCTTTGCCTACGCAGAACCGGGTGTAAGTGTCATGGATGCGCTTGCCTTGGGAATTCCGCTGGAATACCACACGAATACTGTTGACAAGAATGACGATGTTTCGACGTTCGATGTCGGTGTCCGTGCGTATTTCACTCCGGTGGAAGGGCTTGAAGTTACTGGCTTTGCCATGGTGGATATCCCTGTCGGGGATGACGCTGGCGATGATGCAGGTCTCAAGTTCGGTGTTGAATCTGTGTTTAGTTTCTAATCATCTCATAAAGTGCTCAGAAGGGGACTGTGGCGAAAGCTGCGGTCCTTTTTTCTGTCTAATTGGAGTAGAAAAAATTTGCTTTAAAAACTCTATTTGTTACGCTCTGTAACCCTGTAAATTTAATTGGAGTTTTTTATGAGTAATATCAGAACGACGGGAAAGAAATCTTCGAATACGTTGGTCCGCGACCTGGTGAACGTGGGAATTTTTGCGGCGCTGTACGTTGTGCTCGCGGGTATTGCCGCGAGCGTCGGCTTTATTCCTGCGTTTATTATTGTTTCGACATTTATGGTAAGCCTGGTGACGAGTGTCCCGCTTTTCCTTTTCTTTTCGAAGGTAGAAAGGCCCTTGCTTTGCTGCACTCTGCTATGCGGTTTTTTTGGCGTGCTCATGGTGTTTACTGGGCATGGAATTTCCATAAGCGCAATCGGAATTGTACTTGGCATAGTGTCTGGACTATGTCTAAAGGTGTTCCATAAAAGTTTTATGGGGTGCTTCTTGGCGAATGTTACAATCAGTTTTTTGCCGTCTTCGATGATGATTCCGCTTTGGTCTTCGACCGAAGAATATTTGGCGTATTGCAGTTCTGTTTGCGATGCCGCTTACATTGCCCATTTGAATGAACTTTCTAGCAGCTATTGGCCCTTGATTGGACTTTTTGTTTTTGGTGCTCTCGGTGCCGTTATCGGCGGATTCATTGCCCGTCGCATGATGAAAAAGCATTTTGAACGTATTGGACTTGTGCGGTGAAACTTGACCCGCGTACAAAATTGCTTTTGACGTTGGTGGCGAACGGAATGATTTTTACCGCTCCGCTCGCTTATAGCATTTTGATGGTTCTTGCCACGTCAATCTTACTGATTTTTGAGGGGAAGTGGAGATTTGTCTGCGCTTTCTTTTTTGTCTATTTGGGTGCGGGTGTCTTTTTTGACGCGGTGAAAAGCTTGGATATAGGAACGAGCGGTACGATTATCGTTGCCTCGCTTTTTCTGATTTACCGCATTATGCCGGGCTGTGTCGTGCTTTACTACGTGATGACGACCACCAAGGTGAACGAGTTCATGGCGGGGATGTCGCGAATGCATGTGCCGAATAAGGTGACGATTCCCTTGATTGTAATGATTCGCTTTTTCCCGACATTGTTTGACGAGGCTCGCGATATCGGGCATGCCATGCAGATGCGTGGAATCCGGCTGTTCAGTTTGCGTACGCTAACGAACCCGTTCTCGATTCTGGAATACCGTTTAGTTCCGTTGCTTGTTTCGCTTACAAAAATCGCCGATGAACTTTCGATTGCGGTGGTGACCCGCGGCCTTTCGCCCGAAACAAGGCGTACTTGCATTGCAACGATTGGCTTCCGTGTTCAAGACGTTATCGTGTTTGTTTATTGTTTGGCCGTTGTAGCACTGCTTTGTGGTATTACTCCGTTTTCTGTCATTCTGGAGGATGGTCCCTGAGCTTGCCGAAGGGCCGACCGATAGAATCCATTATTATGACTATCACATTAAAAAACGTTTCCTTCTCCTACACTGATTCCTTGTACGATGCAGTCATCAAGGATTTGAACCTTGAAATCCGTTCGGGGGAGTGTGTGATATTGGCGGGGGAGTCGGGTTGTGGAAAGACGACAATTTCTAAGCTGATCAACGGGCTTATTCCGCTTTATCAATCGGGAACGATGTCGGGTGACGTATTGCTCGGCGACAAGAATACCGCCGATATGACACTCGCCGAAATTTCACGATATGTGGGTTCCGTTTTCCAAAATCCGCGTTCGCAGTTTTTCAACATCGATACCGACAGTGAAATCGCCTTTGGCTGCGAAAACTTGGGAATGGATCCGGAAGAAATCCGGGAACGCGTGAATCGCGTCGTGAAGGAATTCCACATAGAACATTTGGCGGGCCGAAATATCTTCCACCTTTCTGGCGGAGAAAAGCAAAAAATCGCCTGCGCCTCGGTCTCTGCGACCGATCCCGAAATCTTCGTACTTGACGAACCCTCGGCAAATCTTGACCTCAAAAGCGTTGCGGATTTGGCTGAAATTGTGGCCCGCTGGAAAAAAGCTGGAAAGACCGTAGTTGTCGTAGAGCATCGCATCCATTACCTGCGAGATATTGCAGACCGAATCTGCTATGTAAAAGAGGGGCGCATTGCTTACGAATGGACTCCCGCCGAACTCGAAGCCAAAGGTGCGGAGTATGCGGCAAGCCTTGGATTACGCTGCGTGAATTTAAAGCAGCTAAATGAAATGGGAGATGCCCGCCTGCGCGGGCATGACAAGAAGGGTGTCATTGCGGGCGAAGCGAAGCAATCTCTCAATGAAATACTCGTCTTCTATGATTTGCATTTTGCCTACAATCGCAAATTCCCCATTTTGGATATTCCGACGCTTACACTCCCTTGGGGGCAAATTACAGCCCTTATCGGCCATAACGGGGCAGGGAAGTCGACACTTGCGCAGGTGCTGTGCGGTTTGTGTGGAGCATGGCGGCAAAAACGCAAGGTCCGCAAGTACGGCGCATACTTGATTATGCAGGATGTGAATCACCAGCTTTTTACCGAAAGTGTTCTCGAAGAAGTCCTGCTGGGCATGGACCCGCCAAATGAAAAAGCGGCTCTCGAAATTCTAGTTGGATTGAACCTGGAACAGTATGCGTACGAACATCCGATGGCTCTTTCGGGTGGGCAAAAACAGCGTGTCGCTATTGGCAGTGGCGTTTCTAGCGGCCGCGATATTGTCGTGTTCGATGAACCCACTAGCGGTCTTGACTACAGGCAAATGCTAGCCGTGTCGGCAACCCTCCAAAAACTCGCTGCCAGCGGAAAAACGCTTCTTGTGATTACACATGATCCCGAATTCATCTTGAATTGCTGTAGCAATATCATTCGTATGGAACACGGGAAAATTGCCGAACAGTACCCTTTGCAAGGCAATCAAGAAAAACTCGTTCAAGAAATGACGACCTTCTCGTTCGATTGTTTAGGCTAACGAAAAGAAAATTGTTCTTTGGGGGTTGCGGAGCCCATTTTTGACAACTTGACAATCATTTGCAAATTGACTATATTTCAATTTGAGAATGGATTGCAATTTAAAATGGCCAAAGCGGAATATAAAACACAGACTCGCCAGATGATTCTGGACTACATGGTCGAAAATCCGGACCGGATTTTCAAGGCTTCCGAAATTGCCGAAAGCCTGCCTCAAGTGTCGCTCAGTACTATCTACCGCAACCTTTCCCGGCTCCAGGAGGCGGGAATGGTGCAGATTGTTGGTGCCGAGAAGAATAGTGAGTTGCAGTACCGGTACACGGGACCAGGCCGTTGTGATGAGAAAATGCACTTAGTTTGCAAAGGGTGCGGTAAGTTCCTCCATCTTGGTGGCCCAGCCCTTAAAATGCTGATATTTTCGGTGCAGCGCATGAATGGTTTTGTGCTCGACCAGCAGCAGTCGGTGCTTTTGGGCCTGTGTTCTGCATGTTCTCGAAGGGGGCGGTAGCGTTGCCGCATCTGCTTGACAGATTGATTGTCGCGCTTGCTTCGCTTTATGTGTCGCGGCATCTGAATCACCATTGTCATGGTGAACATTGCCACGTCTGTCACCATATTCACCGTTGCCTAGAGCTTATTTCGCTTTGCGTTGAACTGGTGACGGCGCCGATAGAAATTCTGTACCGCTGTTTTCTTTTTTGCCTGCCTTTTGTCCGTGCGCTTTCGCCTAGTCACCGCACGCTTGTATCGCAGAAGGTCCTTTTACTGAATTGATGCCTGACTTTTAAACGGAGTCTAGACAATTAAAATCAATTCAACATAAAGGATCTTTAATGAAAAAGGTTTCATTATTTTTTGGCCTGCTTGTCGCATCGCTATTGATGCTTGCGGGTTGCAACGATAATTCTGAGGAAAAAGCCCAGGATGTGGGCAAGAAACTCACCATCGTAACGACGATTTACCCTGAATACGCGTGGGTCAAGGAAATTCTTGGCGAGCGTGTGGATGCTGTCGATTTGAAACTGCTGATTAAAGGCGGCGTAGATATGCACAGCTATCAACCCTCTGCCTTGGATATTGCAACGATTGGCAAGAGCGATTTGGTTGTTTTTGTGGGCGGAGCGTCAGATGAATGGATTAAAAAGGCTTTTGAGGCCGCCCCGAACGGAAAGCGTGTGGCGCTAAACTTGATGGAAATACTTGGCGAAAAGGTCAAGCAAGAGGAAATTGTCGAGGGCATGGAACATCACCATGAACACGGTGAAGAACATGATGATGACCACCACGAAGACGATCATCACGAGCATGCGGAAGAACATGAACATCACCATCACGAAGAAGTGGAATACGATGAGCATGTTTGGCTCTCGCTGAACAACGCTGCCACCTTGGTGGGTAAAATCGCCGAAGCGCTTGCCGGTATCGATACCGCGAATGCCGAAACCTACAAGGCGAATGCCGCCGCCTATGTCGCCAAGATTCGTGAACTCGAAACGCAGTACCGTAGTGCAACCGATAGTGCAGCCCGCAAGGTTATCCTCTTCGGTGACCGATTTCCGTTTCGCTATCTGGTGGACGATTATGGTATTAAGTATTATGCCGCGTTTGTGGGGTGTTCCGCCGAGAGCGAGGCGAGTTTTGAAACTGTCGCCTTCCTCGCAAACAAGATGGATTCGCTCGCGTTGCCCGCCATTTTCACGATTGAAAATAGCAACGGCAAGATTGCGAAGACGGTTCTTGAGGCGAGCAAGAAATCGAAGAATGCTCAGGAACTCACGCTGAACTCGATGCAGTCTGTTACCGAACAGCAGATTAAAGACGGTGCGGATTACCTTTCGATTATGCGCGAGAACTTGGAAGTCTTGAAGAAAGCGATTCAGTGATGAATTATGGGCATTGTGCAATGGGCAACGAGCAATGGGCAATGAGCAATCTAGGGCGAACAATGAATAGTGAAGATATACAGAAAAAGAATCCCTCGTTGATCAAGTGTCGGCAACTGACTCTCGGGTATGGTGCCAAGAGCATCGTCAGCGATTTCGATTACGATGTCAATGTCGGTGACTACCTCTGTATTATTGGACGCAATGGTTGCGGGAAGACGACACTTTTGCGCGGCCTTGCCGGCCTTTTAAAACCGCGGTCGGGGAGTATCGAACTTTGCGACGGTCTTCGTCGGAATCAGATTGGTTACTTGCCGCAGATTACGGTCGTGCAGAAAGATTTTCCTGCATCGGTCGAAGAAATTGTGCTGTCGGCATTCCAAGGCAAAAAAGGTTTCCTGCCGTTTTACGGGCGGGCGCGCCGGGAACGCGCCATGGAATGCATGGCGCTTACCCGTACCGAAAGCCTTGCGAAAGCTTGCTTCCGTGAGCTTTCGGGGGGCCAAAAGCAGCGAGTGCTTTTGGCGCGCGCCCTCTGTGCTGCCGAACGCTTGTTGATGCTCGATGAACCGGTAACGGGCCTTGATCCCGAATCGACAGATGCCATGTACAGCATTATCCGCGAACTGCATAAGAACGGAATGACGATTGTCATGGTGACTCACGATGTCGATACCGCCCTTGATGATGCCACCCGCGTGATGGATTTCAATAATATTAGACGAGAGAACGGACCTTCGGTCCCACAGACGAGAGACGAAAGATGCCGATAATCGAGAAACTAGCATTCTATATGGAATTCCCGTTTGTGCGCTACGCGATTATCGTGGGCGTACTCATTTCGCTGTGTTCCTCGCTTTTGGGCGTGACGCTTGTGCTCAAGCGGTATTCCTACATTGGCGACGGCCTTTCGCACGTGGCGTTTGGTGCGCTTGCGGTGGCCTCAATTTTCAAACTTACGAACAACATGCTCCTGATTCTTCCGGTCACGATTGTGGTTGCCATTCTTTTGCTCTGTACGGGCAAGGACACGCGTATCAAAGGAGATGCGGCTGTTGCCATGGTGTCTGTCGGTGCGCTTGCGATTGGCTATTTGCTTATGAACATCTTCTCGAGTTCGGCGAACATTTCGGGCGATGTATGCACCACACTTTTCGGTTCTACGTCCATCCTAACGCTTAAGGCGTCGGACGTTTACCTTTGCGTAGGGCTTTCTGTTGCTGTCCTTGCTGTATTTGTGCTCTTTTACAACAAGATTTTTGCCATTACCTTCGACGAAAAATTTGCTCAGGCGACCGGTGTGAACGCTGCGCTTTTTAACTTGCTGATAGCAATCATCATCGCAGTCATCATCGTGCTCGCCATGAACTTGGTGGGGGCTCTCCTGGTGTCTGCCTTGGTGGTGTTTCCGGCGCTTTCGGCAATGCGCGTGTTCAAGAGTTTCTTTACGGTGACTGTCGCTGCAGCGACGATTTCGGTGGTATGCTCGCTTGCGGGCATTCTGGTGGCCATTCTTGCCGGTACTCCTGTCGGCTCAACGATTGTCGCGATGGATATTGTCGCTTTCTTTGGGTTCTATATCACGAGTTTTATTCGTAGCAGGTAGGCTTAAATTGTCTAAGTCTTTTCTGAAAATAGCTCTGTTGGTTGTTTTTTCGATTTTTTGCTCGTCATCTATCTGTGTGGCGAAAGGCCCAGATGGTTCTGGCAATAAGGTAGATGTTGACCTTGCCAAGATGAGCGGAACAATGGTCTATGCACAAGTTTACCAGATGGTGATGGATCCCCGTAAGTTCATCGGCAAACAGATTCGCATGAAGGGTATATTCTCCAGTTATTTCGATGACGAAACTAAACGTCGTTTTTATGGTTGCGTAATCCAAGATGCTCTTGCTTGCTGCTCGCAGGGCCTTGCCTTTGAACTTTCGAAACCGCGTAAATACCCTAAGGAATACCCTGCCGAAGGTGCTGAAATCACTATAGAAGGGACCTTTGATTACGAAGAAGTAGAAGACGGAGTTTCATTCCCTATCATCAAGAATGCTGAAATGCGTTACTAAGATGCGTTTGCCTCCGAACATATTGAAATTGATTGTAGTGCTGCTTGTCGCGGGGCTTATGGCCATTGCGCAGCACCATCATGACGATTTTGATGAACATGAGGATTGTCCAGTCTGTGCTTTGGTGCAGAACGGCCTCGATATGGGGGAGTATGCTCTGGAGGTTTGCATATTCTTGGTTGTTGTCTGTGAATTAGCAAGTGAAATTCACATCTACAAGACGAATCCGCATTTTCATTTTTCTAGGCCCCGTGCACCTCCGGCTCTTTTGGCATAATCAGCTAAAACTTTAACCGCAACGTCCTGCTTTTTGCCCGGTAATTTTTGTCGGGTGTTTTGGGCTTGTTGTCCGCCAGTCTTTTCGCGGATAGGATTGTTGTATTCAAAACCGTCTTTTGCGACGATAAAAGAAACGAGAGAAATATGAAATCTATCAAGAAACTTTCCGTAGCGCTCCTTAGCGTTATCTTTTGTGTATTCTTTGCTGCTTGTAGCGATGATAGCAGCAGCACCTCTACCGAACAGCATGAACACTTCGAAGCCGAAGGCTGGGTCCTTCGCTGGCCCGATGGCTCCCTTGCTTATCGTGTTTATCAGGGCAAGGCCGATTCAAGCCTCAAGCCGCTTCGCGTGAATGCAAACTGCTTAAGCGAACACATCAATGTCAAATTCCTTGATGACGATAAAAAAGAAATTTCTGCACCGAAGGATAACGAACATTCTCTTGGCTGGACTGTTGGTGATGAAAAAATTCTTGACATCGAATGGGAAGGTGGCTGGGGTTTCCACTTGAAGGGTGTCAAGAAGGGCGAAACGACTTTGATACTTAAGGTGAAACACCATGACCATTCCGACGCACGTACACCGGAAATTCGTGTGATTGTCGATGAGGCGCTTGATGCCGATGCCTGCCCGTTCCAGGATGAAGATGAGGAATAGCTCCTTTTTTAAGGCTGCCATGGGAAGCCTCCTTCTGGGGGGCTTCCTTCTTTCCTATGGTCAGGAATTTGTTCAAGATCTGGGAACGACAAATGTTGCGGCAGAACAATCTTCGCAGGCGATTTTAGATGGCTTGCGTGAAGATGACGATTTGAAGGACGAGAGGCTTGAACGCGCACTTTCGACCACGATTGCAGAGACAATCAAAAACGAACCCGATGTCGCGATTCGGTCAATGGGGCCCGCGGCGGCACGGCCCGTTATCAAGGGGCTTTCGGGGAACCATGTCGAGGTGACCGAGGACGGTTCGTTCAATGGTGATATGAGTGCAACTTCGCCTGACCATGCGGTTGCATCTGAAGTGATTACGGCTCGCAAATTGCGCATTGTGCGCGGTCCGAATATTCTGAGACATTCTTTTTCGACTGCAGGGGGTGTTGTACATGTGCATCGCAAAGATATTCCCTTTGGCGATACGATTTTTCATGGCTATGTAGCGGGATATGGCGAAAGTGGCCAGCCAGGCTATGCGACTGCAGTTGGGGTGAATGTTCCTGTTGACCGGGTAAGCCTCAAGGGGGAACTTTCCGCCCGCAAGATGAACGACATGAATACTCCCGATGGCGAACTCGAAAATACCGAAATCGAGACGTCGAGCGGAGCTGTGGGCGGTGCTGTTCCTGTAGGTAATTTTAGATTTGGTGCATCTTATCGCTGGTTTGATTCGGACTACGGTATTCCAGGTGGATTTATTGGTGGGCACCCCAATGGTGTGGATATTGAACTCCACAAATATGACTTGACTTTGCGTGGGCTTTATTTGCCGGCTTCGAATTTTGCCGATACCTTGGATGTGACTTTCCGCAAGAACCGCTATCACCACAAGGAATTCGAAACTGCCGAAAGTGTTGGTGCGGAATTTCTCGTAAACGAGGATAACTTGCGAATGGAAAAGTTTGTTTCGTTGCTTGGATTTTTTTATGGAATTCATTTAGGCGGTGAATTGGATTACAGGTCTGTCAAGATGGGTGGATATGTGTTTACTCCACCGACCTATTCCTATTCAGGTGCTGTATTCGCAGTCGCTAGTACGGAAGGTTGGAAAGGTCTTGAAATTACGTTATCTTCAAGAATGGGCGCTGTGGCGTTCAGGCCTCGCGAAAGCGTAGTTGCCGATAAAGATGCTATTGAAAATCGCAACTTTGCCCTGTTCTCGTTTGATGCAGAATTTTCGCAGCGCGTGGGGATTGGCAAGTTCCTTACATTGGATGCTTACAGAACATCGCGTGCTCCGACGATTGAGGAACTCTACAACCAGGGGCCGCATCTTGCTGCCTATACTTATGAGCAGGGCAACCACAAGATTGATGCAGAAAGTGGCTATGGCGGAGAAATCGAATATCGCGGTTATGGTGAATCTGTGAATTTGCGGGCTTCGATGTACGGGACTTGGTTCTTGAATTATCTTGCTCCTCGTGCAACGGGAGATACAAACTGGTCTCAGTTGCTGCCTATTTACCGTGTTCAAGGCGACGAGGCGCTATTATGGGGTACAAGCTATTCTATTGAACATGATTGCGAACGAGGGATTTATGGGCTACTCATCGCAAGCTATGTAAGGGGCCGTTACAAGGACCGTCGTTGGCGTGATATGCCGCAAATTCCACCCTTCAAGGCGTATGGCGAAATAGCTTACAAGTTTGAACATTTCCGACCGGGAGCAAATGTGACACTGGCAGCTCCGCAAAACAAGACGGACCGCTATGAAGAACGTACTCCTGGGTTCGTAACCGCGGGACTTTCGTTAGAGACCCGCTGGAAACTTTCGCTTGCGGAATACAGCTTGGTGCTTCGAGCCGATAACCTATTTGATGCCGATGTGCGTAACCACCTTTCTCGCCTAAAAAGCGTGATGCCCGAGAAGGGACGCAACTTCAGTGCGTTTGGCAAGGTCCAGTTTTAAATAGCGGATTTTCTTTAGTCTAATTGGAGTAGAACGAATTTGCCTGCTTTATTATTGTTCTGGCATGAATAAATTAAAAATAATCGCTGCCACGGCTTTGGCCGTATTAATTTCTGCCACTTCAGCCACTGCTTGCCTTGCTGCCTGCAAAGAAAAGAAACGCGATGAGGCGTACAGCAAACCGCTTTCGGCGGCCACGCTGCAAGTAATCATTGACAAAGCCTTGCCACAGATGGCGGTGGACCCAGAACTTGGCGCACCTTATCAGATTTATCCGATAGAGGTAAATCCTTACGACAAGGTATTCCGTTCGACGTTGATTGAATACCCCTTCGGGAGTTCCCCGCGTTCCATAAATCAGGCTGTCAGCCCACGTGGAATTATCCTGTACGTGCATGGATATAACGATTATTTCTTCCAAGAAGAACTTGCTGAAAAATCGGATTCGGCGGGATTTGCGTTCTTTGCGATTGACTTACATTATAATGGTCGCTCGCATCGCGAAGGTGACCCGCGTTCCGATATGAGAAGCGTCAAGGAATACTATGCCGAGTTGGATGCCGCCGTGGCACTCAGCAAGAAAATTGCCGCTGATAATTCAGAATCAACGAACTCGCTGCCGTTTATCATTATCGGACATTCCCAGGGTGGCTTGATTACGCCGAATTACCTGAACGAGCGCAATAGCGAAGATTTTACGGCGCTTGTCTTGAATAGTCCATTCCTTGATTATAAAAACAGCTGGTTCGTTCGCAATATAGCTTATCCAGTTTTTTCGGATATTGCTCTCTTGATGCCCGATATGCCTGCACCGAAACAGGAATCTCCCAAGTACAATATGTCTCTTTTGAAAACAGAAAAAGGTGAATGGGAATTCAATACGGAATTAAAGAGCGACGAATGGCCGCAGCAGTACTTCGGTTACCTCCGTGCAACAGAAAGGGGAATCAAGTGGATCCATGCGGGAATGCAGATAAAGGCACCCATCCTTATGATGCGTAGCGGCTGCACTATTGATAAAGTCAAGTGGGATGATGACTACATGCGTTGTGACTGCATGTTGGATGTGAACCTTCTTGAAAAATGGGCTCCCAAGTTAGGACCCGATGTCCGAACGGTGACTGTTGAAGACGGAATGCACGATTTATTCCTTTCTCGTAAGGATGTTCGCGATTATGCCTATCGTACTTTATTTGAATTCCTTGATAATGCCGTAGCACGCAAAAATGTTGTAGTTGCGTATTACTATATTGCGCCTCAGTAGAGGTTGCTATGAGTAAGAATATTTGGAACTTTTTCGCGCCTGTTTACGAATTTTCCATGCGCGTGCAGAAGGATATCTACAGTTATCTGTACGAGCGTATCGGCGAAGTTGTCAAGGGGAAAGTCGTGCTTGAACTTGCGACCGGCCCCGGGATGATTGCCCGGCATATTGCGCCTGCTGCAAAGTCTGTAGTGGCGACTGATTTGGCCCCTAAGATGATCGAAACGGCACTTAAAGCAAAGAATCCCAAAAATTTGAGTTTTGAGGTGGCTGATGCGACTTCGTTACGGTTCGAGGACAATTCTTTCGATGTCGTAGTCATCGCAAATGCGCTTCATATTATCCCGAATCCAGAAAAGGCGCTGGCGGAAATCCGCCGTGTTTTAAAGGATGATGGATTGCTGATTGCCCCGAATTACTTATTAAATGTAAGTGGCATAAAAAACTTGTGGAAAAAAATACTGAACCTTATAGGCATCCGCTTTGCGCACGAATGGACTGCGAATGAATTTAAGGCCTTCTTGGAATCTAACGGCTGGAAAATTAAGATGGACCGCGTTATCAAGGGCCGAATCGATTTGGTCTATGTAGAGTGCGCTTGAGTGCATCAAGCAACACGGGCTCCTTTAACTAGGGGCTAGAAAGAATCTTCTGCGATTCCTTCAACACTTCGTCCAACGTGAAATCTTCTTGCGTAAAGAAGAAGGTGTTCTTGCCCAAATCCTTGAGCGAAGCCCCGAAGTGGTAGGCCGTATCGTCTATGAACAAGAATCGGTCGTGCATTCCGTAACTAGGCAGAACTTGCATCGGGCTGTCAGGATATTGTTCGTTGTAAGTGGCTAGGTCCATTTCAAGGACTTTGCTTTTGTCATAAGTGTAGATTGTCACAGAAACGCCCTTTTCCCGTTTGAGCATCATGGTCAACGTTTTTTCAGTCACGTACCTGTCGACAAGTACGATTCTTTTCTTTGCCTGACGAATCAGGTCGCAGACAAATACATAGGCGTCGAACTCCTGGTTGTTGTAAAATAAACCCTTGGTTTTGAGCTCGCCACGGTCCATCGCCTCGAAAAGTTCGTCAAATTTTCGGTCATGATCAAGCAGATGCTTGTCATGACCAGTCAAGCGGCTGTCCTGTTCCAAATCCTTTGCTTCTACATTTGAAAGACGGTTGATAAGACCGCCGTTACCCATCATAAGGTGACGCAATTGCACGAAAGCCCGCATGATGGCTATGTTGACTTTGATTGCTGTCTCGCTTTTTAGAACCGAAGACAGCATCGCAACGCCTTGTTCGGTAAAAGCATATGGAAAATATTGTCGGCCTCCTCTGGTTTCGGTTTTTGTGGTCGCAATTGGGGATGCGGACGAATAGTTGGACACAACTAGAGGACGCATCATGCCATACACGGAAGAGCAGAAGAAAAAAGCCCTGGAAGTCTTTCACGACCTAAAATCCTACACAAAGGCAACCAGAAAACTAGGCTACCCGACAAGGGAGCATCTCGCTCGGTGGGTGAAAAAAGAGGGGCTACCCCCAAAAAAACGGAAGCGTATGACAGTCATAAATACGCCGAATCACCCATTGCGGGCACCAATGAATGTTAAACTAGAAGCTATTCACAGGTGCTTTGAACTCAAAGAACCTGTCGTTTCTGT
>JAEERM010000183.1 GCA_016285835.1 Fibrobacter sp. | reverse complement strand
CCGCTCATGGCAGAAACAGAACCATCACTAATCAAAATATTTCCAACAGAGCCATTATTTCCGCTGCCAATGCCAGCGGCCATGCGACCGGCAGAGGCCCTGACACTGCCTCCGCTAATCGAAATATCTCCGACAGAAGCACGAGAACCGCTACCAATACCGGCAGCCAAGCTACCACCCGTTGCTGTAATGTAGCCCCCCTCAATTTCAATATTACCACAATCTATTTCGAGACCACCACCAATACCTGGAGCCCATCCATTACTGCGGGCATCCAGCGAGCCCGAGCCCTTGATTGTGAGCGTCTTGCCCTTCGGCACATAAATGCCGGGATAGTTTTCGAAGAATCCCTTCACGGTATTCCGGCCTTCCAACACTATTGTGCAGTTACCTTTGCAAGTAATACCCGCCCACGAACCGGCCGTATCGTTCACACCATTGATTACCACGTCATTGAGCGTCACCGTGGCACCATCGGCAATCGAAATCTTGTAAAGCGATGCCTTCAGCGTATCGCCAAGCACGCCGGTCAGCGTGTCACCATTCTTGACAGTGGTATTCGAGGATACTTTCGACAAATCGACAGGTTTCCCCGCAAAAGCCGCAATCGAAGATAAAAGGAAAGCGGTGATAATTAATGACAGTTTTATTGTTTTCATACTTCAAAACTTAAATCCTTTTATTTACACCGTCAACGCAGGGCGGCCAATCGGAAGAGATATACGAGTCAGCCTCAAAAAACAACTCAAAATAGCATTCCGATGCAACCAATGGAAATGTTTTTTCTAGGGAATTTCAAGATTTACATTTTTTGTAATACATATTTTCAGATGAATCGGATGTTTCCGTAGCCCAATATTTACCGAACAAGAGCCCCAATGGGCTCCAAAATATTATATGAAAATAGATGTTCCCTTACATTTATTGTAATGTCAAATTCGCCTCAAACCCGCATAAATAAAGGGATCCAGCGGTTCCAGTCCAAGAAAAAAGTATAAGGAACCCACGAGCCGACCTCATACCCAATTCCTATATTTTCGCGCGACCGCTTCCCTGCTTGCACCCGTCCGGGTGGGCTGTGACCTTCGAGGTAGGGGGAGCAAACATTTCAAAGAGGCGTTATGCTCGACGAATTGCACGAAGAATGCGGCGTTATCGGCATTTACAATGGCGACAACGTTGTACGGAATATCACCATGGGGCTTTATGCCCTGCAGCACCGCGGCCAGGAAAGTGCAGGATTCGCGGTCACCGACGGAGACAAGGTACGCGTCCGCAAGTCCATGGGGCTTGTATCCACCCTGCTCCGCGAACACAATGTCGATGAACTGCAAGGTTTTGCAGGCATTGGCCACGTACGCTACAGCACCACCGGGGCCTCGACGCTCGCAAACGCGCAGCCAATCCTCGTGAGTTGCAAGTGGGGGCAAATCGCCGTCGCCCACAACGGCAATATCACGAACGCGAACGAGCTCCGCGCCGAGATGGAAGCCGAGGGGCACATCTTCCAGACAACATCCGATTCCGAAATTCTCCTGCACGAAATCGCACGCACCGAGGCCGATACCTTGGGAGACGCCATCAAGAAGGCCATTTCCAAGTTTACCGGCAGTTTCTGCCTCGTATTCATCAGCAAAGACACGATGTTTGTGGCCCGCGACGGCTTCGGTTTCCGCCCGCTCTCCATCGCCCGCATGGGGAAAGCCTGGTGCGTAGCCAGTGAGACTTGCGCCTTTGATTTGCTTGGCGCTCACTACATTCGCGATATCCAGCCGGGCGAATTTTTGACCATATCAAACAACGGCCTCCATTCCGAGCGGTTCACCCACAAAGACCGCCTCGCCCACTGCATTTTCGAATATATCTACTTCAGCCGCCCCGATTCCAAGATTTTCGAACAAAGTTGCGATAAAATCCGCCGCAAGATGGGCAAGCAACTCGCCAAGGAATGCCCTGTAGACGCAGACATCGTGATTTCCGTGCCCGACAGCGCCACAACCGCGGCACTCGGATACTCACAAGCCAGCGGAATCCGTTTTGAAATCGGGCTCCTCCGCAACCACTATGTGGGCCGCACCTTTATCGACCCCACACAGAACGTGCGCGAACAAAAAGTAAAGCTCAAATTCAACCCCATCGAAGGGGTGCTCAAGAACAAGCGCGTGTGCGTTGTCGAAGACTCTATCGTGCGCGGCACAACACTCAAAATTTTATCGAGAATGCTCCGCGACGCAGGCGCCCTCGAAGTCCACATCCGCATTGCATCGCCTCCTGTTGCACATCCGTGTTTTTTCGGGATGGACTTCCCAAGCCAGGGCGAACTCGCCGCCAGTTCCATGACACCCCCCGAAATTGCGAAAATGCTGGGAGTCGAAAGCCTCGGCTACCTGAGCGTGGAAGGGATGAAGGAATGTACCGGCGAAGGCGAGAACTACTGCGCCGCCTGCTTTGACAACGACTACCCCGACTACATCGGGACCGATTCAAACAAAACCCGATGCGGATAATAAAACGACCCGTCTGCTTTGCAGACGGGTCTAATTTCATGCGGTTTGACGCAAATTATTTGGCTTCGGCGGCCGGAGCAGCGGCTGCAGCAGGAGCGGCAGCGGCGTCAGCAGCATCGTCCTTCTTCTTGGACTTGGACGTAATCGTGAAGATCACGGTACGCGGACCAGAAGCGAGTTCCACGCCTTCCGGGAGCTTGAAGTCCTTGG
>JAEERM010000182.1 GCA_016285835.1 Fibrobacter sp. | reverse complement strand
CCGGTTCCCTGATTTTACGGGCTTCGCGTATGGTGGCGATGTGGTCGATGTTTATTCCGAGCTTTACAGTCATACAATCTCCTGTCTAATACGAAATAAAAGTAGATAAATTCACGATGGATGTGCCTTGGGCCTCGGCTTTTTTCTGCAAGGTGGCGGCCATGTCGAGCCCTTCGTCGTTCAGGGGGATGACCATGGAAGCAATCCCGTTCTTGCGGGCGTCCTTGAGTTTATGCTTCACGTAGTCGCCGAGGGTGCTGTTGTCGGGGTTGTAGGGGGCGGTGCTGCTGCACTTGATCTTGAAATCCTTGCATGTTTCCGGAACTTTGGTCATCTTGTTGAGGGAAAGGTCGACAAAGGCAAGCTTGTTTGCTTCGAGGGGCTTGAATGTCGCTTGCAGCAGTTGCCTGTGTTCCACGGCCTGTTCGCCGAACCGCGTGGCCACTCCCATGGCGTCGGGGAAGGCGGTCTTTGCCTCGTTGATGATTTCGCCGATTTGCTCCTCGGTATGGTGGATTCTTATCGGGCGGTACTTGTTGTGCCTCTTGTTCAGCTTGTTCGATTCCATGTAGAGCCACAGGAAAACGTCTTTGTGCTTCACGTGCTTGACATCGGTGACGAATCCTTCGGGCATGTTGAACGGGGTCACGAGCAGCGTGAACGGGTATTCCAGCTTGTTCAGGGCGACAATTTGCTCTGGGGTTAGTTCCGTGACCTGGAACGAGACGGCCAACACGGAGGCGTTGGAGCGGAACACGTTTTCGGAAACTTGCAGCTCCAGGTCGAGCGTGTCGCCTTCGGGCTTGAGAACCTTGAGTCTTGCCGCCTGGAAGACGTTCGGGTTGTCGTGCAGTTCCTCCATATATAATACGTTCCCGCCGCGGGCCTGGATGAACCGCTGC
The DNA here is from genome assembly GCA_016285835.1 of Fibrobacter sp. Classification (GTDB taxonomy): domain Bacteria; phylum Fibrobacterota; class Fibrobacteria; order Fibrobacterales; family Fibrobacteraceae; genus Fibrobacter. The sequence goes on along the minus strand of JAEERM010000182.1, from coordinate 1,836 downwards.
GCCTGCAACAGGTAGACGATGATGGTGCTGCCCTTGCCGAGAGTCCAGATGTCGAGGTTCTTTTTCTTGTTGAAGCGCGTGCTCAGCACCTGGAGTTCGCTCTTGAGCCCGTCGACAAAGGGGAGGGTATCCTGTGCGCTGGCTTCGGGGGAGGTCTCTTCGGAGACGATGCTTTTCGGGAGCCACTGCTTGCCGAAATCCGTCTTGGGCAGGAAATACACTATGGCCGCAATTATTCCGCAGACAATAAATAGGGCGACGATATGTTTTATCTTGCTCATGGTGCTTTTAAATATAATTATATTGGCGACATGCCTATCCTTTTTGCCTTGGCCGGAGCGACCGGAATCGGAAAATCGGAATTGTCCTTGCGGCTTGCCGAACATTACGGTGCCGAAATCATCGGCGTGGATTCCCGGCAGGTGTACCGCGGTTTTACCATAGGCACGGCGCAGCCGTCGGCTAGCGACATGGCCAGGGTGCGCCACCATCTTGTCGATTTCTTGGAACCGGAGCGCAAGTATTCGGTTGGCGAGTTCTGCCGCGACGTGAAGAACATCTTGCAAGGGAACCCGGAACGCAACTACATATTGGTGGGCGGGACTGGGCTGTACATGCAGACTTTGATGCTCGGGCTCCCGCAAATCCCTGCCGTGCCGGAAAGCGCCCGCGAGGAACTGGAAAAAATTGCGCAGGCCGAAGGTGCAGATAGTTTGTACAAGATGGCGCTGGAAGCAGACCCGGAACTGGCCCAGAGCGTAGAGCCGAACAACGTGCAGCGCCTCATCCGCATATTGGAAGTGTACAGGGCCACGGGCCGCAAGCTCTCGGATTGGCAAAAGGAACGCGAAGGCGGGATAGGGAAGCTTCCCGTGTTCTGGCTCCAGCGTGAACGTGATGTTTTGTACAAACGAATTGATTCCCGTGTAGACAAGATGATAAAGGATGGCTGGGTTGAAGAAGTGCGTGGGCTTTCGAAGGCGGTGCCGCTCGATGCTCCCGCATGGCAGAGCTTAGGTTATCGGGAATTGCTCGCGGCGCAGACGGATGCCGAGATGGCGCAGGTCGTAGAAGATGTCAAGAAGAAGACGCGCAATTACGCCAAGCGCCAGCTTACGTGGTTCCGCGGCCAGATGGACTGCGTGCCGGTAGACATGGAAAACAATCCATTCAGGATTGTTTTAGACAACGTTGTCTAAATTGATTAGTGGGTGAACCTATAGATTTACCAACCAGTGGTTCTTTATATATTTAATTGAATTCCGAGGCTCGAACCCCGAGCCTCGAGCCTAGAACCTCACGCCCCGAGCCTCGAATCTCGCTCCTCTAGCCTCTAGATTCTAGTCTCTAACCCCCTAAATTCCCTTTTTTCTGCGCAAAAACAAAACTTTGACACGGCTGTTCAAAAATAAATGTGAATAGTTTGTGAACTCTTGGTGGTTTTCCCTGCGAAAGAGTAGTGGCTTACCCGTTTTTTACGAAAATAAGAAAAAAATGCGATTTTTCTGCAAAAAACCCCTTGACATTCTCCCTGAAAATTCTATAATTGGCCTCACCCACGAACGAGACGCCTGAACGGCCGAACGGAACTGGGACGGAGGCCCGAGAGGCCGCCGGGCAGATTGAAGGAATCGGAGATGTGCTTAGTGACGGCCCAAGAAAATTTCTTGGAAGTCAATACGAACAGAATACAGGACAAGACTATAAAGATACAATGAAGAGTTTGATCCTGGCTCAGAACGAACGCTGGTGGCGTGTCTTATACATGCAAGTCGAGCGGTGCAGCAATGCATAGCGGCGAACGGGTGAGTAACACGTAAGCAATCTGCCCCCTGC
>JAEERM010000181.1 GCA_016285835.1 Fibrobacter sp. | reverse complement strand
GTCGGGTTCCGCAACCTGCCGCAGGGCCTGAGCCGCGAAATGAGCCTGCCCCGCGAAGTGGACATCGCTTGCGTTGCCTTCCGCCTCCGCGAAGGGCGCTAAATACATTTTTAGAAGAAGCCTAAATTTTAGAATAAATTCATTTTACCCCTTAAGGGCATTTTCCGTTTATTCTAATTTGCTGCTTTCTTTTTTCCGTTTCCTAATCATTTCCAGCTGTTCTTCGGTGCAGAAACCGGAGATGTAGAATCTTGCGGAGCCGGAAGCGTTTAACCGAACATAACTTGAATCATAATCGACATTCCATTTTATGTTAAAGTAGTGTCCAAACAGGCTGTCTGTTTCAAGTTCATATTTTTTTGAGAACCATAAAATTTTTTCATAAGATTCATAAACCATTTTCTCTGAATAATAGCTAGGCATACACCTTGCCGGTTTTGCCTTGTCAAATAGCGAATTCTTAATCATCGATATAGGACCTACAAAAAGGTAAGCGTAATCCGGAAGTATGGAATGATAATAATTATATGAGCATTGGGAATATGAAAATAAATACGGTTTATTCGACTTATACTTCTCCAAAACCCAATGATCCGTTTTGTCATCGTCCTCTGCGAAGCAATATTCACCAAACACTTCTTCTGAGGAAGAAATGTTTTTTTTATCAAGTTCTTCAATATTTTGAAATTCTGAACATTCTCCAGTAATTACCGCTGTAAAATTGGAAGAAAGTTTTATTTTGCTATTATAAAGCTGAGCAAACCACTGGCCTTTTATCTTTTTCCCATAATAATTTTTCAACGACTCTTTCGCATTTTCCAAGAAATAACCCAAATAGGAATTTCCTTTTACCAACTCTGTCTTTAATGGCTCGACTTTCCTCCTTTTTGGAGAATTCGCTGAAAAACAGAAATGTCCACCCTTTCGCATGAACAACTCGAAATCATCTTCTTTTGTGGATTGCGGAGCCTCAAGAAGATAATTGTATTCCCAAGAAGTGCAACCTCCATCAAGTGAATCTGGAATGTTCCATTTTTTATTTTTTGGAATTTCAATATTTTTCGTTAAAACAAGTTCATACTTGTTAACATCCAGAATATTTGCGCAAAATTCCGCGATAGACGGATCTCTTTTGTTTTCTGAAGGGAATGCAATCCCATAATATAAAAACAAAGAAATTCCAAAATATTTTAAGCAATAGTTAATCAAAATAAGACGTATAGCCTTTTCATGGGACTGTTTATAAGAATATAAATTGATAGTTTGTATGTCAATAGGATGTATGTAAAAAAGACAATGCTTAACGCTATATTGCAGTCAATTTGGTGCTTGTCCTTGATAAAAAATGACCATTTAAATTCTTTTTTTGTATTTTGTCAATAGAACATCCTGACCAACTGGAGAATTGATTATGCGCAAAAATCTCGGAGTCAAGACTTACCTTTACCCGCAGCCGACGCTCGTCATCGCGACATACAACGAAGACGGCACCCCGAATGCGATGGTGGCCGCCTGGGGCAGCGTCAGCGATACGAACCAAATTGCCATCTACGTGGCCAAGAGTCACAAGACCATGCCGAACATCCTTGCCCGCAAGGCCTTTACCGTGAGCATGGCGACGGCAAAGAACATCAAGGCTATTGACTACCTGGGTGTCACCAGCGGCAACAAGGTCGCAGACAAGTTTGCAAAGTCGGGCCTCACCGCCGTCAAGAGCGAAAACGTGGATGCCCCGCTGATTGCCGAACTCCCACTCGCGCTGGAATGCAAGATGGTGAGCTACGACGAGGAATCCGAACTTTTGCTCGGCGAAATCGTGAACGTGACTGCCGACGAATCCGTGCTGGACAGCGACGGCAAGCTCTCCGTCGAAAAGCTCGCGCCAGTATGCTACGACACAGCAGGGCACGGCTACTATGTGATGGAACGCCGAGTCGGCAACGCCTTCAGCGACGGCAAGACCTTCTGCCCATAACTCAAGGCTCATAGCTGATACGGAGTATCTTATGAAAAACCTTTCTCTTGTCTGTATATTCTCGACATTGTTCTTTTTTGCTGCCTGCGCCGACAGCAGTTCCAGCAGCGTCTCGACTGATGTGAACGCAGGGAATACGCCGGCATCGAGCGGGACGGCTTTGTCAAGTGACGCCGTAACGTCTGCGGGTACAGTTGACCCGTCTTCTGCGGCTCCCGAAAGCTCTGCAGTACTTGAATCCAGCAGCTCCACCACGGCAGCCGTTCCCGCCGACACCATCTGGAACAAGGCTTACCTGACCTGGTACATTTCTTGGCCGGACCCCGGCAGCGAGGAGTGCGTCAAGTACAACGGTTGCGAATGGGCGGGCTACTTTGCGGGCATCGAAGGCCAGCAAACCGAGCAGTGGGTCAGCGAGCACAACATCATCTCCATCCACGAAAAAGACTGGGGCAAGTACAGAGGCAAAACTTTCAGGTTGCGCCAGAATGACAAATCCATCGACGCCGTCGTGTACGACAAGTGCGCCGATAGCGATTGCGAAGGATGTTGCACCCAGAACGCAGGTAACCTCGGATTCCTCATCGACATCGAGAGCTATTCGTGCGAAAGGTTCTCCGGTTCCAAGGAAGGCTGCGACGGCATCGTGGAATGGACCTGCCTTGACTGCGAATAATATTGTAGTACCATGAAGGTTCAAGTCCTCATAGACAACATCGAAGGCTATTGTTGCTCCCGTAAACTCTTCGGCGAGTGGGGACTTTC
>JAEERM010000094.1 GCA_016285835.1 Fibrobacter sp. | reverse complement strand
AGTAACCGACGCGGGCGCCACCTTCGATAGCCATGTTGCAGACCGTCATACGGCCTTCCATGCCCATTTCTTCGATGACCGGACCGGCAAATTCGTAAGCGTAGCCAACGCCACCGTTCACGCCGAGTTTTGCGATGTAGGCAAGTGCCACGTCCTTGGCGGTCACGCCCGGCTTCAGCTTGCCGGTGAACTTGATGCGGCGAGTCTTGAGCGGGCTCATGGCGAGCGTCTGGGTGGCCAAAACGTCTGCCACCTGGCTTGTGCCGATACCGAATGCGATAGCACCGAAGGCACCGTGCGTTGCCGTGTGAGAGTCTCCGCAGGCAACGGTCATACCCGGCTGGGTCACGCCTTCTTCGGGGCCCACGATGTGGATAACGCCCTGTTCGGCGGTTGCGGGGCCAAAGAACTTGATGCCGTTGTTCTTGGTGTTGTTTTCAATGTGGGAGAACATCTCTTCGGAAATGCCGTCCTTGAGCGGGCGGTTACGTTCCGGGAAGGTGGTCGGGATAATGTGGTCGACCGTGGCGAACGTGCGTTCCGGGAACAGAACCTTCTGGCCTTCTTCGCGGAGCTGTGCAAAAGCCTGCGGGCTCGTGACTTCGTGGCAGAGGTGGAGCCCGATAAAGAGCTGGCACTGGCCACTCGGGAGCTTTGCTACCGTGTGGCTCTCAAAAATCTTCTGATAGAGTGATTTTCCCATGATTATGTCTCTTTTGAGTTTGATTATTGCGGGCACAAATATAAAAAAAACGAAAATGCGCGTCTAGCCTCTTGTCGTAAACCACGAATCTCTAAACAAAAAAAACGCGGCCAGAAGCCGCGCAATCGTTGAATGTTTAATTTCTGAATTAGAATTGTTCCAGCTGAGTGTCGAACTTGTACTTGTCCTTGTAGTAGGCAAGCATTTCGCCGACGTTCTTGAAGCCTCCGTTGCGGGCGGCCTGGCGGATTTCGGGGTCGGAGCGCAACATCTTGCGAAGTTCGGCGTCGATATCCTTGAAGAAGAGGTCGTTGCTCGCCATGGCGACGTGGTTCTGGTTGAAATCCAAGTGGTAACGGCGTTCGAGAGTCTGGAAGAGTTCGGACTGGCAAGCGTTCTCAGGCGGCTTGCGGTGAGCGACCGGCAGGTAGCACTTTTCGATGTAGGCCTGCTTCATCTCAACAATCATCTGGTCGATGGCGGGGATGTTGTGGTCGGAGTCATGATTGGCGATTTCGACGGACGGCTTTTTGACGGAGGCGCAACCCATGAGGATTGTTGCGGAGATGGCAAGCGTTGCCAGGATGCTTAACTTCATTTTCAATACCTTTTTGACTTTTTAACCTTTCTATCAATCCCACATTCAAAGTTATTTAAAGTACGGGGAAAAAACGATAGTAGAATTGTAAAATAAACGCAATAAACGGCCCGAATTTGTGATTATTTTCTGTTATTTGGCGTTTCTGTGACTAGGCTCACGGAGTGAGTCTTTTAAGGGGCGTGACGGCTATCACGGAGGGGTCGGTTTGAACATGTAGAACCATTTCATGGGGTCAATTACTTTATACTTAACTCCGCCGATGGTCTTGTCTCCGTTCTTCGAAATAAGGCCTGTAACGATGTGGGCGTGAGGCCCTGTAGTGCGTCCCGTAACGCCAATGGTCGCGATGGGGTCGCCGGGCATAACTTCTTGCCCGTCCAAGTAAAGCAGCTGGTCGCAGTGCATGAAGAGGATGACATCTTTTTCGCGAACAAGCCCGATAATCGTTCCGCCGTTCTTATCGCGACTGGTCCACGCCTTTGCCGAGAACGGGGCGAGGATGCGCGCGCCCTTTTTGCTTGCAAGGTCGATGCCGTGGTGAAGCCTGTGCTTTGCTGTGGCTTCTTTGTAATAAAATTCAGTCAGGTAAGCGATGCTGTCGGTGACAATCGATGTCCAGTATTTCCAGGCGGCTCCGATGGAGTCGGCGGCTTCTTGGCCAAGGTTGTCCGGCCTCGAGAACTTGATGGTGGTGCCTTCGGGCGGAATATTGAAATTATCGGTTCGCCATGAATAGGTGGGGTAGTTGTTCTCTTCGAGAGTTGTTTCCACGTACTGCTGCACCATCTTGTCGGTCGTGATGATGGCATTGAAACGGCCAATGGCGTAACGGGCGATGCGTTGCAGCGATTCCTTGCCATCGAACGTAAATTCGAAAGACGGGGCGACGGTCAGGCTGTTGCGTTCCTGGATTCTGTTGCGCTCGTTCGAAATGGTTGCCGTGACCTTGGTAATTTTTGCGAACGGAAGCATGAACGCAATGAGCAAAAACAGTGGGAACAGCACAAGGAAAATCTTTGGAATCCCGTCGATCGGGTTCTTCTTGAGAATGCTTATCTTGTGCAAGTTGCTTACAGTATGGACAAACTTTTCCGGTTCGTTTGCGAAACGGCATCCCTTGAGTTTTTTCAACTTGAAGGGACTTCTCTTTACTGCTTTCGCAATCGTCGGGTACTTTTTCTTGTCTGGCTTTTCGGGCACGTCCCAGAGAATGGCGCATTTCCCGATGTTCTTTGCATCGGCAAGGTAATTCGATGCTGTTGCCGCAGAATTTGCAGACAAAATAAGGAGCCTGCAAATAGAAAGTATTCTGTCGCATCCGCCGTTGATTTCGTCTGTGGGGAGGACGGCAATGACGTGCGGAATTTTCTTCTTAATTTGTTCGATATTGTGGAAGAAATTCCTGAACGAGTTCTCGTCTTCGGGAACGTGGCCAATCTTGGGCGTGATGTAGCCGCAGCCTTCGTCTAACTGCGTCAATTCATCGATTAGCTTTTCGCCGAGGGGCTTCAAGAAAAGGTCGTCTGTCGAGATTGGGGCAGTCCCGTGATACCTGCTCGAAAGGTCGATAACAACAAAACGCGCGCCAGCGTTCAGCGCTAGCGCGAATTTTTGCAAGGCTTCGAAATCAATCTCCGTTTCGCCCGGGAAGGCAACTAGAGTCAATCCGCCTTGGTTATACAGGTAGTCGAGGACTTTCCTTTGCATAAATTAGGCTTTTGCGGAGCCCTTGGGATAAGTCACGCCAGAAGGGGGTGCCTTCACGAAGTTGTCCACCTGCATGTAGAGATCTTCGGGGGAGGCGGTCGGGTTGAAATAGATTTCCTGGTTGCGGTTCATGCTGCGGCCCTTGAGCGGTTCCTGGCGGCGCGGGCGAGAAACGACGCCCAGCGGGAGCACTTCGAGCAGCGGGAGCAGGCCGAAATAGCGGAACAGGCTGAAATTCTTCTGCCATGTCTGGCGTTCGGCGAGGATAGCGAACGTGCCTTCGAAAATTGTCCTGGACTGGAGCAGTTCATCGGAGGTCATGGTGACCAGTTCGTGGTTGGTGGGGAAGTTGTTTACGAAGTTGACGAGGTCGCCCTTGAGATAATTGGCGTCGCACAGAAAAACGAATTTCATTGTGTGTCCTTGTTTTTTGAATGTATGAGTGCAAAATAAATCTTTCTAGGGCATTTGTCACCTTATATAGACGCTTTTAACCCCTACTTTCGTCCTAAAAATTTTGATTTTACAAACATTTTACATATACAGCGATTTTTAGGGCGTAATCAGCCTAAAAATCCTTTATCAGTATTCTTTTTTACGGGGCTTGGCTTTGAATATTTTAAAAACTGCCTGAAAATTTTCGCTGTAAGTCGTTGAGTATCAATGAGTTACGCACAATTATAATTTGCATTTTTTACAAAAGGTGTCTTTTTTTTGCTAAAAACGAAACATATTTTACAATTTGACTTTTAAATACATTATATTTGGTGATTGTTATCACGTAACCGGTCAAGCGGTTCGTTAGAGTTTTTCTATCGGGTCGATAGTGTGAAACGATGGATTGCTTGAAATTATGTGTTTTAATGGGAGAACGTAAATGAATCGAATGAAGTCTATGGCCGCGCTGCTTGCCTCCGCTGGCGTCTTGGCATCTTTTGTAATCGCTCAAGATGGAAAAGGTGGCGCTGCTGCAGTTGAAAATAATGCTCCTTCCGTGAACGGCATTCCTGGTGAATCCATTCAGGAGGGCGGAAAGTTTGCTACGATCAAGTTGGATAGCTATGTATCTGACGATATGGACAAACCTGAACAAATCAAGTGGTCCGTATCCGGAAACAAGAAACTCAAAGTTTCCATCAAAGACCGCGTAGTGACGATTGAAACACCGGACAAATATTGGAACGGCACCGAAGATATCACTTTTGCGGCGACCGACACCAAAGGTGCGGTGGGTTCCGAAACGGTGAACTTCACGGTGGAGTCCGTTAACAATCCTCCGGTTGTCTCTGCGATTGCCGACCAAACTATTGACGAAGGCAAGCAGTTCAGCAAGATCAATCTGGACAACTTTGTCACTGACCCCGACCACCCGAAGGACCAAATCTTGTGGGAATTCGACATCCAACCGGTGGGCAAGGATCAAGCCGACGGCGACCTCAACGTTGAAATCGACCCGAAGCGCGTTGCGACGATTGTGATTCCCGACCCGCACTGGTATGGTACTGCAAAAATCAAGTTTACCGCGACCGACGGCGAATACGCAAGCGATTCCAAGACGGCGACCTTCACGGTCAAGCCGATTAACGACCCGCCCGTATTGCAGAAGATTCCGAGCCAGACGATCGAAGAGAAAAACGAATTCGAATCTATCTCCCTGTCCGATTTCGTTAGCGATGTTGATGACGACGTCTCCAAGCTCAAATGGTCTATCAGCGGCAACAAGGACCTCAAGTTCGATATCGACAAGTACGGTACCGCAAACATCAGGATTCCCAATGAATTCTGGAACGGTTCCGAAGCGGTGACCTTCACCGTGAACGACCCGGCCGGTGCAGCCGCCAAGACGACGGCAAACTTCACGGTCAAGTCCGTGAACGACCCGCCCGAGTTCATCAAGGACGTTCCCGACCAGACAATCGACGAAAAGCAAGACTTCAAACCGGTCCAACTGGACCAGCTGGTCAAAGATCCCGACCACACTTTCGAACAACTTAAATGGACAGTTTCTGGCAATAAAGATCTCAAGGTTGCCCTGAACGGAAAGACTGCCACCATCGGCGTTCCAAGCAAGCTCTGGAACGGTTCCGAGACGCTCAAGTTCAAGGTTTGCGACCCGGCCGGTGCCTGCGCCGAATCTGAAACTCCGTTCACTGTGAACTCCGTGAACGACAAGCCGGAATTCGTGAAGGCTATCCCGAACCAGAACATCGACGAAAAGAAACAGTTTGCAAAAATCAAGCTCGACGAATATGTGAAGGACGCCGACCACAAGCATTCCGAACTCTCCTGGGATGCCGACGTGAAGCACCAGGGCAAGATGCCGGAATCCGGCACGCTCAACGTGAACATCGACGAAAACCGCGTTGCTTCCATTGAAATTCCCGACACTTACTGGAATGGTGCTGCCGTGGTGACCTTCACCTGCACCGACCCGGATGGTGCCACTGTTAAGCAGGAAGTCACCTTCACGGTGAAGTCCATCAATGATATCCCGGTCTTCAAGAAGATTCCTGACCAGGCCATCGAAGAAAAGAGCGAATTCTCTTCTATTATTCTTGACGAATACGTGAACGATGCCGACCACGACCTCTCCAAGCTGAAGTTCGAAGTTTCTGGCAACAAGGACATCAAGGTCAACGTGAACCAGAAGACTCGCGAAGTTTCCTTCACGACTCCGAGCGAACTCTGGAATGGTTCTGAAACGGTGACCATCACCGCTACCGACCCGGAAGGCGGCAAGGCCTCCTCTGCATTCAAGCTCTCCGTGAAATCCATCAACGACCCGCCGGTCATGAAGGACATCGCCGAACAGTCTATCAAGGAAAAGGGCCAGTTCAAGCCGGTTGAACTCGACAAGCATGTCGAAGACCTCGACCACGGTAAGGACAAACTCAAGTGGACCATCACCGGCCAGCGCGAACTCAAGGTTTCTATCGATGCGAACCGCGTGCTCAAGGTGACTCCGCCGAGCCCGCAGTGGAACGGTTCCGAAACGCTCGTCATCAAGGTCACCGACCCGGATGGCGCTACCGACGAACGCTCTGTTGCTTACACTGTTGAATCCGTCAACGACGTTCCTGAATTCGTGAAGCAGATTGCTCCGCAGACTATCAAGGAAAAGGAACAGTTCCAGGTGATCAAGCTCGGCGAAATGGTTAAGGATGCCGATAACAAGCTGAGCGACCTCAACTTCGCTGTCACCGTGAGCCCGGCTCCTGGTGTGAAGAACAAGGGTGGCGACCTCACTGTTGAAATTGATGCTAACCATGTCGCCAAGATCCAGATCCCGAACAAGATGTGGAATGGCGCCAACGAAATTTCGTTCACCGTGACTGACCCGGAAGGTGCCAAGACCACTTCCAAGGCCGTGTTCACTGTGACCTCCGTGAACGATGTGCCGGTTCTCAAGAAGATTCCGGATCAGATGATTAGTGAAAAGATGCAGTTCAGCGACATCAAGCTTGCCGAACTCGCCTCTGACCCGGACCACAGCTTTGCTCAGTTGAAGTGGACCATTTCCGGCAACAAGGATTTGAAGGTTGAAATCAACAAGGACGGCGTTGCAACCGTCAAGGCTCCGAGCACCATGTGGAACGGTTCCGAAAAGATTTCCTTCGTCGTGACCGACCCGGAAGGCGCTTCTGCCAAGTCTGACGCTGTGTTCACCGTGAAGTCCATCAACGACCCGCCGGTCATGAAGGATATCCCGAGCCAGAAGATCAAGGAAAAGGAACAGTTCAAGACTATCGAATTGGATAACTTCGTTAGCGACCTCGACCACGACAAGTCTCAGCTCAAGTGGTCGTTCAGCGGCCAGAAGGATCTGAAGATTTCTATGGACGCCAAGCATGTCGTGACGATTGCGACTCCGAACAAGTTCTGGCACGGCACCGAAACGGTGAAGTTCACCGTGACCGACCCGGAAGGCGCTACCGACAGCCGCTCTGTCACCTTCACTGCTGAATCTGTGAACGACCTCCCGGTCTTCACCAAGCCCATCAAGGACCAGACCATCCAGGAAAAGCGTGAATTCGCTATCATCAACCTGGGCGACATCGTGACTGACCCGGACCACAAGCCGGAACAGCTCTCCTGGACCTTCAATGTTGACGGTGCCAAGGGTGCCCCGAAGGGTTACACTCCGAAGCTCTCCGTCAAGGTGGACGACAAGCGCATGGCTCGCATTGTTATCCCGGACAAGTACTGGAACGGTTCTGAACAGATTACGTTCACTGTCGTTGACCCGGATGGCGGCAAGGCCAGCTGCGTTGCAGTCTTTACCGTGACCTCCGTGAACGATGCTCCGACCATCGGCAAGATTAACGACCAGGCTGTTGAAGAAAAGCAGGAATTTGCTTCCTTCAACCTCGCCAACATTATCAAGGATCCGGACCACAGCTTCGGCCAGTTGAAAATCGAAGTGACTGGCAACAAGGACCTCAAGGTGAATATCGCCAAGGAAGGCGAAGTCACCATCAAGACCCCGAGCAAGATGTGGAACGGTTCTGAAAAGCTCACGTTCACCGTGACCGACCCGGAAGGTGCCAAGGCTTCTGCATTTGCAACCTTCTCCGTGAAGTCTATCAACGATCCTCCGATCATGAAGGAAATCGCGAACCAGACGATCAAGGAAAAGGGCCAGTTCAAGCCGATCGAACTCGACAACTTTGTCGACGATCTCGACCACCCGAAGAACAAGCTCAAGTGGAAGATTGAAGGTGCCAAGGAACTCAAGGTTTCTATGGACGCAAGCCACAAGGTGACTGTGACGCAGCCGAACCAGAACTGGCACGGCTCCGAAAAGATCAAGTTCACCGTGACCGACCCGGAAGGCGCTTCTGACAGCAAGACGGTTGCCTTCACTGTGGAATCCGTCAACGACGCTCCGGTGTTCGTCCGCGAACTCAAGGGCCAGTCTATCGACGAAAAGAAGCAGTTCATGACAATCAAGCTGGACGACCTCATCAACGACCCGGACCACGCCAAGAACGAACTTAAGTGGTACTTCGACGTGAAGCCGGTCAGGGCTGTTCCGGCCGCTGCTCCGACTGCCAAGAAGGGCAAGAAGGATAAGGAAGAACCTGCTCCGGCTCCGGCTGCGAACAACTCCCTCTCTGTCAAGGTTGATGCCCAGCATGTCGCTACCATCGTCATCCCGAACAAGTTCTGGAATGGCGCTGCCGACATTACGTTTACCGCCAAGGACCCGGAAGGTGCTGCTGTTTCCAAGACGGCTCGCTTCGAAGTCCGCTCCATCAACGATCCTCCGAAGATTTCCGAGAAGGCTCCGAAGGGTGAAACCATCCGTGAAAACGGCCGCTTCACGACCATCGACCTCTCTAACCTCGCTACTGACCCGGATCACCCGGCTGCCAGCCTCAAGTGGACGTTTACCGGTAACAAGTTCCTGAAGATTAACCACCGTAAGGACAACACGGTCGAAGTCGCTCTGCCCAACCCGCAGTGGAACGGCAAGGAAATGATTACCTTCACCGTGACCGACCCGGAAGGCGCTTCTGCCAACCACAAGATGACCTTCGAAGTCACTCGCGTGAACGACGCCCCGAGCTTTGTCAAGAGAATTCCTGACCAGAAGATCAAGGAAGGCAACAAGTTCAAGCCGATCCAGCTCGACGATTTCGTGAAGGACCCGGATAACAAGCCGAACGAACTCAAGTGGAAGGTTTCTGGCAACCAGAAGCTCAAGGCTGAAATTTCTGCCAGCCGCGTGCTCACGGTTTCTGCTCCGGATCCGCACTTCTGGTGCGCTCCTGAAATGGTCGTGATCGAAGCCACCGACCCGGAAGGTGCTACCACCTCCGCGACGATTACCTTCGAAATCACCTCCGTGAACGATGCTCCGGTGCTTAAGGACATTCCGAACCAGAAGATTCGTGAAAAGGGCGAATTCAAGGATATCGACCTGAGCAAGTTTGTGCATGACCCCGACCACCAGAACCACGAACTCAAGTGGAGCGTGAAGGTGACCAAGGTCGGCGCTCCTGAAAAGAAGCCGGCTCCGCCCAAGAAGCCTGCTCCGAAGAAGGTCGCCAAGAAGGGGGCCAAGGCTGACGAAAAGGCCGAAGAGAAGGAAGCTGCTCCGGAACCGAAGCACGACGATCTCGAAGTCGAAATCGACAGCAGGAACATTGCTCATGTGAAGCTCCCGTCCAAGTTCTGGAACGGCGAACGCAACGTCATCTTCACGGTCGAAGACCCGGAAGGTGCCAAGGCAAGCAAGACTGTGAACTTCCTCGTGGAATCTGTGAACGATGCTCCGGAAATGAAGGTCATCAAGACGCAGACCATCAACGAAAAGGAAAAGTTCAAGCCGATCGACCTGAACGGCATTGCTAGCGACCCGGATCACCCGGTCAAGAGCCTCAAGTTCGAAGTCAATGCGACTCGCCAGCTCAAGGCTTCTATCGACAGGCTGAACCAGTTGTGGGTCTCTACTCCGGACAAGTTCTGGAGCGGTTCCGAAAAGATTACTCTCACCGTCCGTGACCCGGAAGGGGCCAAGGCTACCCAGCAGATTCTCTTCGAAGTCCTGCCGGTCAACGACCCGCCGGTCGTGAAGTCTATCGCTGGCCAGAGAGTCAAGGAAAAGGAAAAGTTCGAGCCGATCGACCTCTCCAAGGCCGCTGTCGACCCGGATAACAAGCCGAACGAACTCAAGTGGAGCGTTACGGGCAACAAGGACCTCAAGGTGGATATCAGGGGTACTCGCGCCATGGTGCTCACCCCGACTCCGAACTGGTATGGCAAGGAAACCCTGACCTTCACGGTGAAGGATCCGTCTGGTGCCAGCGCATCGACCAACGCCACGTTCGAAGTGGTCGCCGTGAACGATCCTCCGATTCTCAAGCCTATCCAGCCGTTCATGATCGAAGAAAAGAAGACGTTCGCTCCTGTGGACTTCTCCAAGATGGTCAAGGATCCGGATAACGCTCCTGAAGAGCTGACCTGGTCTCTCGACGATGCAAGGCCGATGCCGATCAAGACCAAGAAGGGCATCGTGATGAAGATGGGCAAGCCCAGCGTCAAGCATGAAATCAACTTCAACATCGACGAAAAGGGTGTCCTCACCGCCGAAATCCCGAACAAGTACTGGAACGGTACCGAAATTGTCACCGTCAACGTATTCGACCCGGCTGGCGCAAAGGCCTCCATCGATGTCAAGTTCGTTGTGAAGCCAGTGAACGATCCTCCGACCGTGAAGGAAATCCCGGGCCAGGAAACTCTCGAAGGCAAGGGCTTCAAGCCGATCAAGCTCGACGAATTCGTGACCGACCCGGATAACAAGGTTCACGAAATCCGTTGGAAGGTCTCTGGTGCAAAGAACCTCGATGTGATGATTTCTGGTGGCCGCGAAGCCGTGATTAGGCCCAAGAAGCAGGATTGGTTCGGCGAAGAAACGCTCGTGTTCACCGCTACCGACCCGGCCGGTGGTACCGACAAGACTGTTGCCAAGTTCGTTGTCAAGCACGTGAACTCCGCACCTGTCATGCGCGATATTCCGGACTTCACCATCAAGGAAGACGACCGTCAGGGCGTTATCGCAGTCATCAAGCTCGACCAGTATGCCCGCGACAAGGATAACCGCTTCGAAGAACTCAAGTGGACCTTCACTGGCAACAAGTACCTGCAGGTGAACTACGAAAAGTTCAAGAAGACCGTGACGATTTCTCAGCCGCACGAAAACTGGAACGGCAAGCCGGAACGCATCACGTTCACGGTGACCGACCCGGAAGGTGCCAAGGCTAGCAGAGCAGCTCTGTTCACGGTGATTGCCGTGAATGACCCGCCGGTTGCTGTCCCGCACACCTACATGACCCAGGAAGGCGATGAACTGACTGTTCCTGCATCCGAAGGCCTGATGTCCGGTGTCAACGATCCGGATGGCGAAAAGCCGGTCGCTGTCGCTCTCGTCCAGAAGCCGCGCAACGGCAAGATTACGCTGAACGAACGTGACGGTTCCTTCACCTACATGCCGAACAAGGGATTCAGCGGCCTCGACGAATTCACGTTCAAGGTCCGTGACCCGGGTGGAATGTTCTCCAAGATTGAAACTGCCGAAATCAACGTCAGCTTCAAGATGAAGGACCTCCGTGGCGGCGACAAGAAGAAGGAAGCTCCGAAGGCTGAAGAACCGGCCAAGGACAAGGAAGACGAAAACGCCGACCAGCCCAAGAAGAAAAAGAGAAAGAAAAAATCCTAATCTTCGATAAAGCTATCGAAAAAGCCTTGCAGACTAAAAGTCTGTGAGGCTTTTTTTATAAGACACTTGTAGCGCGCCCCCGTGTGTCGCGTATAAAAAAGGAAGCCCGGCGCAATGGCCGGGCTTCGTGCATTCAATTTTTAGAAGCTTACTTCTTTTTCTTCTTTGTCTCGAGCCATTCGTCGAAGGTGATGCTCCTGTCGAGCACTCCGTTCGGCGTGAGTTCCAGGACGCGGTTCGCGACGGTCTGCACGAATTCGTGGTCCTGCGAGCAGAAGATGATCGGGCCCTGGAAGGCGGTGAGGCCGTTGTTGAGGGCGGTAATTGCTTCCAAGTCGAGGTGGGCGGTCGGTTCGTCGAGCAAGAGGCAGTTCGCGTTGCTGAGCATCATGCGGCTGAGCATGCAGCGCACCTTCTCGCCACCGGAGAGCACGTTTGCCGATTTCAGGGCTTCTTCGCCGGTGAAGAGCATGCGGCCGAGGAACCCGCGAATGAAAGTTTCGTCCTGTTCCTTGCTGTACTGCCGCAGCCAATCCACGAGGGAAAGGTCCGTGCCGAAGTAGGCGTCGTTGTTCTTGGGGAAGTAGCTGTAGCTGATGGTGTTGCCCCACTTGAGCACACCTTCCGGGCACTTGGTTTCTTCGGCAATGAGCTGGAAGAATGCCGTCTTGAGCGTGTCGTATTCGCCGACGAGCGCAACCTTGTCGCCGCTGTTCAGGCTGAAGTTCAGGCCCTTGCAGACGATTCCGTCGCCGCCGTCGATGTCGGCGTTCTTGACTTCGAGCACGATCTTGCCCGGTTCGCGGTCCATCTTGAAGTTGACCCACGGGAACTTGCGGCTGGAGGCCGGCATTTCCTCGACGGTCATCTTGTCGAGGAGCTTCTTGCGGCTGGTGGCCTGCTTGGCCTTGGCTGCGTTAGAGGCAAAGCGGCGGATGAACGCCTTCAATTCTTCAATTTTTTCTTCGGCGCGGCGGTTCTGGTCTTTGCGCTGCTTCTGGGCGAGCTGGCTTGCCGCGTACCAGAATTCGTAGTTACCGCCGTAGATGTTGATTTTGCCGTAGTCGATATCGCAGGTGTGCGTGCAGACCGCATTGAGGAAGTGACGGTCGTGGCTCACCACGATGACGATGTTCTCGAAGCGTTCGAGGTAGTCTTCAAGCCAGCCGACGGTTTCCAGGTCCAAGTGGTTCGTCGGTTCGTCGAGCAGGAGGATGTCCGGGTTGCCGAACAAGGCCTGGGCGAGGAGGACGCGGATTTTTTGGCCGCCGTCAAGGTCTGCCATGAGGCTGTAGTGGAATTCTTCGGGGATGCCGAGGCCCTTGAGGAGCACCGCGGCGTTGGAGTCGGCTTCGTAACCGCCGATTTCGCCAAAACGGGTCTCGATTTCCATGGCCTGCATGCCCTGTTCTTCGGTCATTTCGGGCAGCGCGTAGAGTTCGTCGCGCTTCTTGCCGAGTTCGTAGAGCTCGGGGAAACCCATCATGACGGTTTCGAGAACGGTGTTCTGTTCGTAGGCGAAGTGGTCCTGCTTGAGGACGGCGATACGTTCACCCGGGTCCTTGGTGACTTCGCCGGTGTTGGGCTCGAGTTCGCCAGAAAGGATCTTGAGGAAGGTTGACTTGCCGGCGCCGTTCGCGCCGATGACTCCGTAGCAGTTGCCGCGCTTGAACGAGAGGTTCACTTCCTTGAAGAGGACGCGGCTACCGTATTGAAGACTGACATTAGAGACGTTGAGCATGTTGTTTAGTAGGAAGTTGGAAGTAGGAAGTTAGAAGTAGAAAGTAGACAGGTTTGTTGGAAGTAGGTAGTAGGAAGTTAGAAGTTACTGTCTACTGTCTACTTCCTACTGTCTACTCTCCGCCGAAGCTATGCTTCGGCGTTCGCTTTTTCCAGTTCGCGGGCGTTGATGATGAGCATCTGCAGGCGGTTCTCGATGTTTGCGAAACTCGTATCGGGGTCGTAGTCAAGCGAAAGAATCTGCACGTGCGGGCAACGTTCCTTCACGGCCTTGGTTAGGCCACGGCCACTGATATGGTTCGCGAGGCATGCGAACGGCTGCAAGATGACGTAGCTGTTAACGCCATGCTTCGAGTTGTAGAGGATTTCGCCTGGGATGAGCCAGCCTTCGCCCGTGTTGTAGGTCGGGTCGATGATGTCCCTGACGTAGTTCCTCAGCTCGTAGCAGTCGGCATGGTGTTCGTAGAGCTTGAACGCTTTCATCAGTTCCTGCACGCAGTTGTATGCGTAAGTGTAAACCTTCGCTGTGATGCCTCCTTCGAGGCGGTCCATGATGGGGTTCGCGGAGAACCCGCGGGTCACCTTCTCGGCGCGCACCACTTCGTCGACGCGGAAGAAGTCGAGCATTCCCGGCAGGTAGACTTCCATGCCGTTGTCCATCAGGTACTTTTCCACGAAACCGTTGGCGCTCGGGTGGTAGTTCATGAGGATTTCGCCGAGCACGGCCACACGCGGCTTGCGGATGCCCTTCTTGCGGTCTTCAGTAATTTCGATCGCGTTGAAGGCTGCCACGCCAGCGGCAAACATGTCGAGAACCTTCTTGGGCAGGCGGAGTTCGCTCTTCTTGATCTGGCCGGCCATGCTCATGATGAGTGGCATCCAGTGGTCATAAACCTTCTGCGTATCGCCCTTGTTCACTTCGTAGGGCAGGACGGCACGGTACATCGTCTCGATGGCGTCCATGAGGACGATGCCCCACAGCATGTGCAGGCGGAAGTCGAGGCCGACGGTAAAGCCCGGGTGCATTCCCTTGTAGTCGGTACCCGTCGTGATGATGGTGACGT
>JAEERM010000093.1 GCA_016285835.1 Fibrobacter sp. | reverse complement strand
TCGCCTTCCTCATGAGCGGGCTTCGCCTGACGCTTACCGACGAGCGCGATCCCGAAAACAAGCAGAGCGATACGTTCTGCTTCCCCGGTGGCGTCTCGGAATTCGTGCGCTACGTGGACGAACACCGCACCCCGCTTTTCCAGGAGCCCATCCACCTCGTACTTCCCGACGGCCAGTACCCGCTCGAAGTGGCCATGTGGTACAACGACGGCTACCAGGAAAACTTCTTCAGCTTTGTGAACAACGTGAACACCTATGACGGCGGTACCCACGTGACGGGTTTCAAGACAGCCCTCACCCGTGTCATCAGCAAGTTCGCGCAAGACATGCCCAAGGGCAAGAAAGAAGCCCAGATTACAAGCGACGACATCCGCGAAGGCCTCACCGCCGTTATCGCCATCAAGGTATCGCAGCCGCAGTTCGAAGGCCAGACCAAGCGCAAGCTCGGCAACTCCGAAATTGCAAGCTACGTGAACTCCGCGTTCGGCGCCAAACTGGAAGAATTCTTCCAAGAAAACCCGGCAGCTATCCGAGTCATTCTGGACAAGGTTTACAATGCTGCCCTCGCCCGCGAGGCGGCGCACCGCGCCCGTACCCTCGCCCGCCGCAAGAACGTCCTCGAAAGCGGTGGACTCCCTGGCAAACTCGCCGACTGCAGTAGCCGCGACCCGAAGGAATGCGAAATGTTTATTGTCGAGGGTGACTCCGCTGGTGGTTCGGCCAAGATGGGCCGCAGCCGCGAATTCCAGGCCATCCTCCCTATCCGCGGTAAGATTTTGAACGTCGAAAAGGCAAGCCTTCATCGCGTGCTCGACACCGAAGAAATCCAGAACCTGGTGAACGCCATCGGTACGGGTATCGGTACGGAATTCAAAATTGAGAAGCTCCGCTACGACAAGATTATCATCATGACTGATGCTGATGTGGACGGTTCCCACATCCAGACGCTCTTGCTCACGTTCTTCTTCCGCTACATGCGCCCGCTCATCGATGCTGGCCACATCTTCCTCGCCATGCCGCCACTGTACAAGCTGAAGGTCGGCCAGAAGGAACGTTACTTGTTCGACGAGAACGAGAAGGACAAGGTAATGGCCGAAGTCGAAGACAAGAAGAACGTCGCGATTACCCGATTCAAAGGTTTGGGCGAAATGTCCCCCGAACAGCTGAACGAAACGACCATGGACCCGAAATCCCGCTTCCTCAAGCAGTGCTACGTGGAAGACGGCGTTCTCGCCGACCAGATCTTCAGCATGCTCATGGGCGAAGACGTGGAACCGCGCCGCAAGTTTATCGAAGAAAACGCTTACAAGGTCCTTGGCGAACTGGATATTTAAATGAGTCCTACGAAGGCTGACTTCCAAATCATCCTGGGCCAGGCACGCGAGCTCGTGCATGACCAGCTTGACCAGACCGACAAGGTCATCATGCAAGTCGCGGCGGCAGCGCCGGCGGGCATTTCCGAACGTCTTGTATCTCTGTTCGGGCGCAAAGGCAAGCGCATCCGTTCGACACTGCTCTGCCTCATAGCGAACTGCGGCACGAAGCCGCCCGAGAAGGACCGACTCGCCCATGCTTGCGCCAGCGTGGAACTGCTGCACCTAGCAAGCCTCGTCCACGACGACATCATCGACGGTACGGAACTCCGACGTGGGCAGATTACGGCCCACAAGGAATGGGGCACCCAGGTGGCCGTCCTCGTGGGCGACTACGTGCTCTCGCAATCCATGCGTTGCGTCATCAACGAAGACAACCGGGACGTTCCGGTCATTATCTCCGACGCCGCCGACAAACTCATCGTAGGCGAAATCATGGAACTGGACCACTGCGGCGAAACGACGCTTTCCAGGGCCATGTACAACGAAATTATCGACGGCAAGACAGCCGCACTCATCGAAGCTGCAACACGGATTGGCGGCATCATCGCCGGGTTCGACAAACCCCTGGTGGATGAATGCGCAAAAATGGGTGCGCATTTCGGAATCGCGTTCCAGATTATCGACGACCTGCTCGATTACGGTTACGGCTCAAAGAACCTGGACAAGGCGAAGTTCACCGACCTTTCCAACGGGCTTATCACGCTGCCACTGCTGTACTACTTCGAACAGTGCAACAACGAAGAACACCGCGAAATGGAAGAGTTCATCCGTCACGCCTCCGAAAACGGGGTCCCCGAAAAGATTATCACCCGCTTGAACGAGAAGAAATGCTTTGACAAGGCGAAAGCCGAAGCCCAGGAACACCTGGAAAAGGCTCTTGAAATTGCGGACAAGTTCCCCAAGAACACGTTTACCGAAGAAATCGTCGCCATGTTCTCCAGCATGAGCGACCGCGGAAATTAGAGTTTAGAGAATAGGATCTAGAATCTAGGGGCTAGGGGGCTAGAGTAAAATTTCTCGGGCCTCGAGCCCCGAGCCTATTTTCACTTCCTGCGCATCCAGATGCTCAGGAACGCCACCACCGAAAGAATACAGACTGCGATGATGCCCCAGAAGGCTATCGCCGAACCAGTGACCGCGTCCCCGTTCATACCGAAGGGGAGCTTCACGTTCATGCCGAACAAGCTCGCGAAGAACGTCGGGAGCGATATGGAAATCGTCACGATAGTCAAGTTCTTCATCAACTGGTTCACGTTGTTGTTGATGACGCTTGCGCGCGCATCCATCATGGATGTCAAAATGTTAGCGTAAATGTTTGCCTGTTGCAAGCTCTGGCCGTTCTCAATCTGGATGTCTTCCAGCAGTTCCCGTTCGGCCTCGGTCCAGTTGAGGCTGCGGCCTAACTGCAACTTGCGCAACAGCGTGTCGTTGCTGTTGAGAGCGCTCACGTAGTAAATCAAACCCTTGTTGAGGCTGAACATGGAGAGCAGGTACTTGTTCTCCATCGACGTATTGAGGCGCTGTTCCAAGTCGTCGTTGATGCGGTTGATAATCCTCAAGTGTTCGTTGAAGTGTGCGATGGCATAGCTCAAGACGCGCAAAACGAACGTATTCAGGCTGTCGATTTTCGAGAACTTGCGCTCGTCCATCACAGGCATCTCGCTGTCCGTAAGGAGCAGAACCCAGTCCTTGAAGATGAAAATGCCAAAGGATTCCACGCGGAACTGGAAGTTGTCCTCGGCGGAGTAGTTCTTGGGCTTCTTGAACACGATGGTCGTAAAGTCGTCATCGTACTCGATACGGGAAAGCTCGTCGGAGTCGAATGCGGAGGCTATGGTATGCTCGGTAATCTCGTATTCTTTGACTAGAACGCTACGCTGTTCCTGGCTGAGGGAGCCCATGATGACGATGTCAGCCGCGTCTTCGTTCGGGGCAACCGCAAGGCGACCCGATTCGATTTTGTAATACTTGAGCATGGAGCCCCCTTTGATCGAACGGGTCAAATATAGTAATTAGTCGGCAGTAGGCATTAGACTGTAAGAAGTAAATAGGAATGGAATGCTCAAATTTTTACGAAAAGGGGCATATCAGTCCTTGATGCAACGGATGGGATTTTCACTTATCTTATTATGATCATCAACAAACAGCACCAAATCTTCACTAAAGCCCATTGCAACAAGGTAGGTATAGTAGGCGTCCTTCTCCGTTGCACTCCAGAATAGGGTAATTTGGTCGTTAGTACCACCCGGTGATGACCTAGGGATAGCAGAAAAACCGTAATCATCTGAACCATTTCCTCTGTAGGCCCATCCAGTCTGTGACTTGAGTGCCTTGCCAGCCGTCGCAACGCCCCCCACAGCAGCAAACAATTCGTTCCATTCATCGTTATTGGGGAGATGCCAGCCGTCAGGACAAATACCCTGCACGCGGCCCGTTATGCCACATAATTTTTCTTGTCCACAATCTAATGGATTATCCGCATCGTTAGCAAGTTTCACCGAATCAATGGCTGCCGCCCAAGTATAATTACATCCTCCCACATCGGTATAAAAGGAATCCAACAAGACAGGTAATGGCGTTCCCCATATGCTAAGAACGGAACCCATTATATTGTGACTGACACTGTTGGTGCACCAGACATTGCCTATCAAACTAGGTGTTTCTGCACTATCAGCATAATTCAGATTTTCAGCCATCCAAGTCTGTTCGCCAATCTTTACCGTCTTATAGACTTTACCATCTCGTTCATCCTTTATGCTATCATAAGCAATATCCGGATTGAAGCGAACCTCTTTCGGAATAGACCAGTTCCAGCCATCCGTCATACTGACCCACCCCCCAAGTGAACAATAGTATTTATCACTCGCCGGACCTGTAATAACACGACCCTCCACATCCGAAACGCATCTTTCTCCATAAAGCACATCTCCGTTTTCTGGAGCAATCTTCCACTTGAGTTTTTCGCAAACATATATATTTCCGTCACTGCCCGTATCCACTTCGCCTTCATGCTTGGTCGTACACCCTCTTCCCATTATAACTAGGACCTCATCATCCATATTCATCCGCACTCCAGTTGCCACTGTAAAATACGGATCCATCCATTGATTTAAAACCTCATCATACTGGTAATACCTTCCGGTCACAAGCCCTTTCCAAATTTCGCCATCTTCCGCGTTTTCGTCTTTCCCGGATTGGTAAAAATCCTTCTCGATGTCAGTCGCCTTGACCCAGGCGCCATCCCGGCAGATGTAATAACCACTTGTATTACAGTAATCTACCGCAGTTTGTTGATTAGGCCTCACTCTCACAAAATAATAATCACATACACCCTTGTTCTTTACATCAGACACAACACCCTCTTCTTCAGCACCGCATGGGCCAAGTCCATAAATCTCGTACCAGAAGTTACGCAGATATTTTTCAAAATCAGGAACCGGTCCCAAATTCCACGCTTCTATATTTCTACGGATTTCCGATATTGTACCATAATAAATGGCGCGATTCGCCCATCCAGCAATTTCCACCTTTGAGGTATCATTGTCCCATTTACCGTCAAATTCGATGTCAGCAGCAAACTTGGCCAAGAAATTGGTGAATTCCGCTTCCGTAAGGTCCCTAAGCATCATTATGCTAATAGCGAGCAATGCTGCATTCCCGTCACCCTCGCGGAAAATATCCAAGTCTTCGGGGCTTGCAAACTCACCATGAATTTTGAAAGCCTTGAAGATTTCTGTCTCTGCTTGATTCTTGGCATCTTGCAGACTGAGACCCGTGCCCACCAGATACATCACACGATCGTACTCCAGATGCGTGAGCAGATTGATGTTCACAGTATTCCTGTCGGAAAGGTCAGTCAATGCACGAAGCGTTATCATTCCCGAAGACACCTCCATGAAATCATTGGCAAGTTCACTATGGTAATAGCCGGTCACTTCAACAATTGCATACTGCGATGCCAGACTGACATTATTGATAACAAAGTCGCCCTTGTCACTCTTTATAGTACCCTTGAAACTCTTGCCGGTCTGCTTCAGTGTCGCGCCATCCAGTTCCTGTACGGTCACAGTAGACCCACTCACAAACGGGCCCTTCTGCGAAACACCAGCAATCATCTTGTCTGAGATAGCAACAATGCCCGCATCATCCGAAGATCCACCAGCAACGTTTTCCATGACGTGAGTATCTGTACACGCCGTTATCACTATTATGGAAAAGACCAACGACAAAGGCAAAACCAGCCCAGTCTGAACAAACTTATATAAACCATTTCTCATTTTCTTACCTCTTTTTTAATTCCTTTTTTCAACGGTTCGCTCACCGGGAACAAATGCACGTTCAAGCGGTACACCCGTTCCGTTTCATCGTCTTCTGTCGCAATTGCAGCAACACGATGGCGAAAGTCGACAATTTCCTTTTTTATCCGTTCGTAGGATTTTTGCGTAAGACCCAAAACCGTCCCCGACATATCTCGTTCCGAAAGTGGCAAATCAAGTGCCTTTATGGCAAACTCACCCATTTGGCGCTGCATCTCGCGAGCCGCTACAGGGACGGCATCCACGGAGCCCATCGATACAGACTTTTCTGTCTGCCGGTAGTTCCCGTTCCGGTCCCTTTTCAAAAGGTTCATCTTTACCAAGAAATTGAGCGTCTCGGAAACCTCGGCCGCAGTAATTACAGGTTTGCAAACACGAGCCATCTCAAGCGGCTTTGCACCGGGCATGTGCGGAGCCAGCTCTCGCAACACCGGATTTTTCCAAGACTTGAAGTAATCAAATTCTTCGTTCCCGAGCACATGTACCCTGTGGGCCCGCGCTAACGCACAACGCTCCTCAAACGCAGCCCGCTTTGCACCATCATCCTTCGCATGGGCATATGAAACCATCAGGACAAAATACGTACTTTCGAAACCAGCAAGGCCCATGGCATTGGCCACCGATCCTGCCGCTCCAAGACTCAGATTTTTCTTTCCATCGCAAATGTACTTCAGATAAACCGGCGATGAGAAGCCGGCCACCCGCGCAAATTCACGCCAAGAAAAGGCTGAACAACGCTTGCGTTCTTCGTAATAATCTTGGATATATTTGCGATAATCCGTGTATTCAATAATTTCCTTCATGGAAATGAATATATAACTTTCCACTTAAAATAGTGTACATAAATGGCAATTTCTAGCAGATTTTACCATTTTTGCAGAAATTCATAAAAAATCGTGAAATTAGAATACGCTTTGCGTATTCTATGAATACGCAAGCTTTGCCGAAGCCGAAGTCGCGAAGCACTACAACTTCGTGAAATGTTTGAGCGTGGAATCGTGCGAATTGCCCCGGCTCTAACGAGTCGGGGTTTTCTGTTTATTTTGCAAGTTAATTACTCAGCAGAAGAATCCTCATTTTCATCACTGGAACTTGAGGATTCATCTTCATTGGACGAAGACGACATTTCTGTAATTTCAAAAATGTTATTCGTTACAACCCTAATATTGTCAAAGGCGCCAACGCCGAAAAGTTCCTCACTGAGTTGATCTATGCAACAAGAGCCCTTATGACCGACCATAACGACATTGTCGCTTCTCCCCCGGTCGGAGGGGCTATAGTAGGCGAACTCCGTCACCTTGCTCACAAGTTGCTTGCCGTCAAGGAATATCGCAATAAGGCCCGTTTCAGCATTCCATTCTGCCGTAATACGATTCCATCCATCTTTATTCAATGAAACCTCCGCCGCAACCGTAATGTATGTATCGGCCAAATTCTTGGAGAATAAAAGCGATCCTTCCCAATAAATCAAATTCATTCGTGCACCATCGTTACCAACAAGCGCATACGAGCCGTTTTCACGGAAATCTTCTCCCGGTCTAAAATAAAAATCAAGCGACCCTTCACTAATTTTTTCATCCATATCCCATGGCAAAACAATGTATTCGCCTCCCGACAAAAGAAGAGCCTTACCGCCATCAACACCTTCGGTACTCGTGCTCACCGACGCAGACCCGAAATCAAAATTCTCGAAATCTTCAAAACATGCGGAATCAAGACAGTTGCTAGCAATAGAAACAGCCCAACTAGAACCATTGCACCAATACAAATACGCATTTTCATCAAAAGAAGAGGAAGAGGATAAAGAGGAAGAAGACAAAGACGAAGAAGACAAAGATGAAGAGGAAGTCGATGATGACGACATTATGCTAGAAGAACTTCCTTTGGAAGACGAGGACTTGTTCTTGTTGCTACCATACTTCTGTTCGTAATAATCACATTCTTCCTCCATCTCCTCCTTAATTTCACTTATAGCTTGACCCACCTCATCGGCTGGAGCCGTAATGGAAAATTCTACTCGGGAATCTTTACAAATAAAGGAGCCATCATCAAAACGTCGCGACAACCTTTCAAGTGAGTCACATTTTTTATTGAAATTCCGCATACTCACCTTGTCCAATTTTTCAATAAAATATGCTGTTTGGCTACCATCATCATTTTTTTTCACTTTGGCAATACTCACCCCGGTATTCGGAGATATTATTTCCTGCTGGACCCAATCATAACCACCAGTAACATTACATTGGAATTCCACATCTTCCATTGAGCTCGTTCCAGAATCGTCGTCGGAACAGGCAGACAATCCAAACAGGAATAGAACAAAAACAAGGCTTGAGAGAATTGATTTCATATATCACCCTTTACTTTCCATTTTATCATAACATAAAAAAAATGGCCGCCCCGTACGGGACGACCAATTTAATTGTAGCCTGAGA
Source organism: Fibrobacter sp. (assembly GCA_016285835.1). GTDB lineage: Bacteria > Fibrobacterota > Fibrobacteria > Fibrobacterales > Fibrobacteraceae > Fibrobacter. Next base: position 5,948 of record JAEERM010000093.1, on the reverse strand, counting down.
TCCTTCGACTTCGCCTTACGGCTTCGCTCAGGATGACACACAGTGTTTTCAGCAGCGGCATCACTGTCTACTGCCTACTTCCTACTGTCTACTAATTAGTTTCCGCGTTCGAAGCGGATGAAGTTCACGACCTTCAGGCTAGCAAGACCGAGCTGCTTGGCAACGACTTCCTGGAGGTAGTCCTTGACAGAGAGCTTCTTCGGGTTCTTGTCAGACATGAAGAATTCCTGATCTTCGAGAACGATTTCCTTGAGGACCTTGGCGACGCGGCCCTGGAGCTGGCGTTCAACAAATTCCGGCTTGGTAGCCTTGCCGGTCTGCTGGGCCTGGAGCTCGATCTGAGCGCGGGCAATTTCCTTTTCCTTTTCGATCGTTTCGGCCGGGACAGCAGCGTCGTTCAGGGCAACCGGAGCAAATGCGGCGGCCTGCATGGCGATGTCCTTGGCAGCCTGCTTGAGGGCAGCTTCGTCAGAAGCGGTACCTTCGAAAGCGAGTTCGGTGATGACACCGATCTTGCCCTTCATGTGGCTGTACAAACCGAACACGGAGTTCGGGACCTTCTTGATGACGGCGAACTTGCGGAAGTCGATGTTTTCCTGGATCTTGACGAGCACGTCCTGGAGCACATCGTTCACCTTCTTGCCATCGACGACAGCGTTCTTGAGGTCTTCGACGGAATTGATGTCCTGCGTTTCGACAGCCTTGACAGCCATGTTGGCGAGAGCCACGAAGTCGTCGTTGTTGGAAACCGGTTCGGTTTCGCAAGAGAGTTCGAAAGCGGCGGCCTTGTCGGCAGTTTCGATGAGGTAGATGCGGCCTTCCTTGGCAGCCTTGTCGGCGCGCTTGGCGGCAACGGCAGCACCCTGCTTGCGCAGGAGTTCAACAGCCTTGTCCATGTCTCCGTCGGTTTCGACGAGGGCCTTCTTGCACTGCATCATGCCCACGCCAGTCTTCTGGCGGAGTTCGTTAACGAGGGAAGCGGTAATCTGCATATTACTTGTCCTCGCCGTTGTCGAACTTCTTGGTTTCTTCCTTGGATTCCTTCTTTTCGGAAGAACGGGTCTTCACGTTGGCGGCGATGTAGTCCACAATGAGCTTGATGGACTTCACGGCGTCGTCGTTGGCCGGAATCGGGTAGTCCACGAGGGTCGGATCGACGTTAGTGTCGCAGATGCCGATGATAGGAATGTGGAGGCGACGGGCTTCGGCCACGGCAATCTTTTCGTGGGCGAGGTCGGTCACAACGAGGAGGCCCGGGAGGTTCACCATCTCGCGGATGCCGCCGAACACGCCGAGCAGCTTTTCGCGTTCACGGGTCTTGTCGAGCACTTCCTTCTTGGAGAGAGCCTGGAAGGTGCCGTCCTGTTCCATGGTGTCGATCTTGTCGATCTGCTTGATGGACTTGCGAACCGTCTGGAAGTTGGTGAGCATGCCGCCGAGCCAGCGGTTAGTCACGGAGAAATGCTTGCAAGCGGCAGCGGCGTCGAGGACAACCTGACGGGCGGTCGGCTTGGTGCCCACGAAGAGGACAGTCTTGCCAGATTCAGAGATCTTGGCAGCGGCCTTGCCGGCTTCTTCGAGGAGGTCACGGGTCTTGGAGAGGTTGAGAACGTAGATGCCGTTCTTTTCAGCCAAGATGTAGGGTTTCATTTTCGGGTTCCAGCGCTGAGTCTGGTGACCAAAGTGGGAGCCTGCAGCGAGCAGGTCTTCGACGGAAGGCAGATTTGCCATAATGTATTTTCCTTTTCGGTTATAACTACCCGGTCTGCAACTAAGCCGCGAAGCGCAGGGACGACCACGGAGGGAGGACCAGCGCCACCGAAGCGACTCTCGCATACCGGTGATTGGTTTTACCCTGGCGAAATTGCCAGAGCGCGGCTAAATATAGAAAAAGCCGAGCAACCCTGCAATCCTACTTGAAACCATTCTAGCCGGCCCTGCATACAAAAAAGGCAAAAAAAACAGTCCTTTCGACCCGAATCGAAAGAACTGAAGAAACAATTAACCTGGAGCACGGCTAGGGACGCACATTCACGACGAACCGTCCGTCAGCCGCAAGCAGATAGTACCTGCCTGCGGGAACGCCTTCCAACGCGATTCCTGAACACCCACTCACACCCGATGCCACCTTATGGCCCAGCATGTCGAACATGACAAACTGCAACCTCGCGGGGATGCCCGTAATAAGAATCCCGCGGCCAAACTGCGACGCCTCTATATGGATAGCTCCGCGCTCAAAGAGATGCGAAACGACGTTGGTCTTGCTGCTAGAAGAACTCTTCGCACTACGGCTGGAACTGCTGGAACTCTTGGCCTTGCTGCTGCTGGACTTAACGTCGCTCGAATTGCCGGATTTTGCACTGCTGCTGGAATCAATTTCACCATTCGAACTGCTGGAGCTCTTGACCTTGCTGCTGGAGCTAGACGCCACAACAGGCCCCGGAGCGTCAATGATATCTCCCTCGCCCGCAGAATCTGCCGCACCAACCAGCACACCCTTAAATACAGGCAAAGGATCCACACCCACTTCTTGGCCCCATATTTCTCCAGTAATGCCATTTACAACAACATCTCCGTTTTCATCTCTCTGCACATAGTCGTGGAGAAGTTTCGCAACATAGCCGTTCTCGAACACTGCAGGAGTCGCCTGAATTCCAAGACCAGTCGTATCGCCTACGCCCGCAGAATAGTAAACATTGTCCAGGTAGATGGCGTATTTATCCCCGTGAAGCGGCGGAGAATCGGGAATACCCACAATGCCATAATTGCCCGCATGGATTCCCGCACTATAGGAATTTATAATCTTGAGGGAACCAAGGAAATGATTGCCGACAAAGCCTCCAGCATTCATAGCGGTGTCAAAGTTATTTGCGCTATAGCAATTAACGATTTCCATTTCCCCATTGTTGAATCCGGCAATACCTCCAACACGCCCGCTCCCGCAATTCTTGGTAATCTTCCCGACATTATAGGAATTTGAAATAAAGGCCTTGCCCGAATTAGATCCCAACAAGCCTCCAGAACAATTCACCGTGCCCGTATTGTGCACATGATCCAGCACAGCAAAACCACTATTGTCACTCACGATACTGCTGCCGCCCGTATAGATGGCTCCGGTATTATAGGAATTTGATACATACAAGTGGCCGTTGTTGCTTTCGACGAAACCTCCGCTAGGGAAGCTACTGAAACAACTGTCGATAATGACAACACCTCTATTACTTCTCACAAAAACGGAACGTCCCTGATTGATAACATGAGATTCCTCGATGCCCAAATTCTTGATGACAAGGGTGTCCCCTTCTAGGACATCCGTGAAAAGGCCATGGTCGTACATTCCCGAAATCGTATGCCCCTGGCCATCAAACACGCCATTAAAGCCATACAATCCAAGCCAGTCTCTCAAATGGAACTCGTCATCCAGATTCATATTGACATTGATAACGATATCTTTCATCAACTTCACGCACACCTTATCTACTTTAATCCCGCTAACGCCATAAAGCTCGCCGACGGACGATACCAGGTAGCACCCGTCTTCATCTTGCGGAGGATCAACGGGATCTCCCGCCCACCTCGCAATCAAGTCGATGTCGCCATATTCTGTTTTGCCGATAGAAGTTACAATGGAATCCGGATTGTCTTCATAAGCCCAGCCCAGGAATTCATAACCGTACTGCGAGCACACCGGGAACTGGTCTACGCCTTTTGTATAGACATAGGACGTGATATTGGTATCGGGAGAGCACCATTGACCATTGGAGCCAACGTTATGGATATAGCCCAAATGCAATTTGAACTCATAAGTGCCAAAAGTCGCATGCAGCTTGGGGTAATAATCCTTGGACGTATCTTGTCCCCAAACGTCCCCGCCCTTGTAGTTGTGCAGGTGAATCGCCAGCACCCCATTCCTCACTTCATTGTCAGTTACAGGTTTCGCCCCCATATTGTCGGCGCAGGAAGCGGTCACGGGCGCCGAGCAAAACCCACCGCAGTTTTCTAGATAGAATGTATTCTTGAGCGATATACGTCCACCGCAACCCGCGACTATAGGATCCCCCGAAACGGATTCCCACGTACACGCGCTATAGGAATTGGTAATAGAGAGGGAATCCTCATTGACACCGACAAAGCAGCCGGACATGGTCCCCGAAACACCGCCCCTTATATACGAGTTCGCAATATCCACAATGCCGCGATTCACAGCAACAAAGCCACCCACCTTGGCCTTCCGATCCGTGGCCAAGTAGTAAACCATCGCCGTCGTAGATATGGAGATTTCGGCATCCTTTTCATTGACGCCCACGAGGCCGCCCACAACAGAATCCGCCCAAACGGAATTTTCATCCACCTCGATATTCCTAATCAAAAGGCTGGCCGATTTTTCATTCAGGCCGAGAATAAGGCCCGCATGGCTATTTGCCACTATGTAGGTACCATAACCGCCTGCATCATAACGGTAAACGTCAAATGCTATTTTCAGGGCCAGGCTATCCACATCCACGGTTCCTGAGTTGGATCCGACAGCGCCTCCCACAAATTTTTCACCGTTGACACTACTTGTCACACCCTTCTTGACAACCAGATGCCCTTCGTTGCGGCCCACAAAAGAGCCAGCATGGTTCCGCGCGTTTATGCTCATCAGGGACGCCACATTATCCAGCAAGAGATACCCGGTATTTTTAGCGACAACGCCACCAACCGTATCCCGCCCGTTCAGCTCGGCCTTGCGCAGGGTCAAGTTGCGGATAACGACCGGGCTTGCCTTCGTACCACCAACGACGGACTCGATAAAGCCCAAATTGTCCTGTGTAGAGTCTTCAACGTTTTCAAGTTCCCAGATTGCATGGCCTTGGCCATCAAAAGAACCAGAGAAATTCTTCAATGGAATCCACTGTTTACGGGGTTCAACCGTTGCAGGGTCGACCTCTACAAACTTGGACTCTGCGAAAGAATACCTGTAGCAGACGTATACCGAATCCTCCTCGCCCGTAGTTTCGTTCGTTTCGACCTTATTGCCGCAGTAAGTTCTCAAGGAGTCATTTGCCCAAACATCATTTTCCAGTTTGCCGCAAGCGGAGCTTTCTGCAGCACGCCCCACTTCGAAGGTCCCGTTCACAATCGCGGCAAATCCGTACAGTTCATCGGTCGTAGAAATGGAATAGCAACCGTTGTTTAAAGCAGGCGCGGTCGGATTCACTTTTGCGCAAACAATCAAACAAAAAGTCAAGACGAGCAAGAAAACTCTTTTCATGTAGACTCCTTTTCCTCTTAAATCAAATATAAAATCTAACGAGAAATGCGCAACCCCCAAAAGACTTCAATTTCGAAAACAGCATACAAAAAAACGCCCCGTTTCCGGAGCGTCCTTCGTAAAAGCAAATTCGCAGATTAGCGCTTGCTGAACTGGAAGTGCTTACGAGCCTTCTTGCGGCCGAACTTCTTACGTTCAACGGCACGAGAGTCGCGAGTCATGAGGCCTTCCTTCTTGAGGGCGGGCTTCACTTCGGCGTCGTTGGCGACCAGGGCGCGGGCAATGCCCAGGCGGACAGCACCCATCTGGCCGGCGATTCCACCGCCACGAGCGGTGACTTCGACGTCCCATTCTTCCGCGTTGCCGAGGATGGCGAACGGAAGGTTGGCAATCATGTTCTGCACTTCAGAATGGAAGTAATCCTTGAAATCACGACCATTGATAGTGCGCTTGCCGGAACCCGGCTTCAGAATTACAGCGGCGATGGCGTTCTTGCGGCGGCCAGTACCACGGTAGATCTTTTTGTTCTTTGCGGTAGCGATAGATTTATCCTCCGTTCTAAATTACAAGTCTACGACTTCGGGATTCTGTGCAGCGTGCGGATGTTCGGCGCCAGCATAGATTTTGAGTTTCTTGACCATCTTGTGACCAAGAGCGCTGTGAGGGAGCATTCCCCAAATAGCGGCCTCGAGCG
>JAEERM010000092.1 GCA_016285835.1 Fibrobacter sp. | reverse complement strand
TGCTGCTTCGTCAGCCATGCTTTCTAGACCTCAATAACAAGCCTGCTTAGACGAAACGGATGTTCCGTACGAAGGGCTTTTCTAGTAGATTATTACACCTGTCAATAATAGCTTTTTTTTGCAGGAAAAGTTCCTGTTTCCACGCTGAACTGGCGGCCTTTAGGACCAGTGTATTCTTGTCCAATTTCACGATCGAAACGTGGGGTAAAAGCAGGTCTCCGACCACTTCGGAAAACCGCTCCGAGAGCACCCTGAAATTCATGTCTTCGGAGATGTGGTGCTTGTCGAGAACCATCTGCAAAAGGACTCCGATATCGAGCACCTGCTTCCCGCTGATGCTCGCCCTCCTCTTTGGTCTCTTGAATTCCGGTTCAATCATCAGATGAGCAAAAGCTTCGAAAGGACGAACCCGCCAATAAGGATACTTGTCATGCCGGCCACCACGGTCGCCTTGGTCGCACGTCCCACGCCTTCGGCGCCGCCGTGCGTGGTAAAGCCGAAGAAGCAGGCGTAGCTTGCGATGAAGTAGCCGTACAGCGTTGCCTTGATGAGGCCTACGATGAGGTCCCAGTTCTGGTAGAACATGCGCACGCCGTAGAAGAACACGGAGAACGAGACTTCCTTGTACAGGTGGGCCACTTCGTAACCGCCCACGATGCCGATGAAGATGCTCAGCACCGTAAGCACAGGAATCATGATGACGGTTGCAATCAGGCGCGGGGCGAGCAGGAACTTGTAGGGGTTGAGCCCTAATACCTTGTAAGCGTCCAGCTGCTCGGTCACGGCCATCGTGCCCAGTTCGGAACACATCGAAGCGCCAATGCGGCCCGCCAGCACCATCGCGGTGAGAATCGGACAGAGTTCCACCATCACCGACTTGCCCACGGCCATGCCCACGAACATCATGGGAATCATGTCGCCGAACTGGTAGGCGAGCTGCCACGACATAATAGCGCCTGTCGCCATTGATGCCGCGAACACTACGGGAATACTCGTGATGCCCACATTCTGCATCTGCTCGACAGTCGTATGGAAATTGAGGAAGGCCCCGGGAATGTTCTTGAACATTTCCCAGACGAACAGGAAGTACGAGAAAATGGTATGCAGGAACTTACGGACTAGCCATCCGAGTCCTTCTGCAAGCATGTTCATGGCCCTGATCAATCTAGGTCGTTCCTATTTCTTCTTGGTGGGTGCCTTCTTGGACGCACCCTTTGCCGGCGCGCTGATGGCCTTCTTGTAAAGGTTCATGTCGGTCAGGTACTTGATGGCTTCTTTGAGCTGTTCGTCGCGCTTGAGCGAGAATGCCGTGCTCACCGAGTCGTTGACCATGGCGGTCAAGAGTTCACGCTTGATGCCGTCCTTGATGTAGTCCTTGTTCTCGTCGAACTGGGCGTCACGCTTGTTCTCAAGAGCCTTGCGCATTTCGGCGAGGCGCTTTGCGAGCGTCGTGTCGGTGACGGTCTTGGAGCTGTCGCCCATGTAGTTCTGTTCGCGGATGATGCTCTTTTCGAGCTGGTCCACGCCGACAAGTGCGTTGCTCTTCACCTTCATGAAGTTGGTGTCCTTCATGCAGTAGTCCTTGAACTGCGTGTAGAGCGAGTCGGGAACTTCCCAATTTGCATCCATCTTGATGCCGGCCTTGTCGAGGCCCGGGCGGGCCTTGACGGCGAACTTGAAGTACATCGCCATGCGTTCTTGCACCTGCACGACCCAAGGCATCGGAGAAAGTTCAATGTCCACATCCGGCGAAATGCCACCACCGCCGAACATCATGCGCCCGTTGTTCGTGTAGAACGTGTCGCGGACCACGGTATCCTTCTTTGCGGAATCGGCCTTGGTTTCTTCTTCCTCTTCGCTGTCCTCTTCTTCTTGCAGTTTCAGACCCTTGATTCCGTTCTCCGGTTTGTTGATGCAGCGGCCGAAGGGCAGGTAGTAGAATGCCGTGGTGAGTTTGAGTGCGTTACCCTGGTTGTCGAGCGGGAAAATTGTCTGCACGGAACCCTTGCCAAAGCTCGTCTTACCGATGATGAGGGCGCGGTCCCAGTCTTGCAGGGCGCCGGACACGATTTCGGCAGCGCTGGCGGAACCTTGGTTCACGAGGACAACCATGGGAATATCGGGCTTGACGATGCCGTTCTTGCGGGCACGGCTTTCGGTCTTCTGGGTGCGGCCGCGCGTGCTCACGATGACGTTGCCCTGCTTGAGGAACAATTCACTGATTTCGACGGCCTGGTTCAAAAGTCCGCCCGGGTTGTAGCGGAGATCGAGGATAATCTTCTTCATGCCCTGTTTCTGCAGGGCCTTGATGGCATTTTCTACATCGCTCGTGGTCTTGTCGCTGAAGGTCGCGAGCTTGATATAGCCGATGTCCTTGGTAACCATGCCGTAGTACGGAACCGCATGGACCACGATTTCGGCACGAGTGATGGTGAAGTCCATGAGGTCGGGCACGCCTTCGCGCTCGATAGATACTGTCACGTTGGTGCCAATCTTGCCGCGGAGTTTGCTAACGGCGTCGTCCAAGGAGAGTCCCTTGGTTTCTTTGCCGTCAATCTTGCGAATCTTGTCGCCTGCACGGATGCCGAGCCTGAATGCGGGAGTGCCGCTCAGCGGAGAAATCACGGTGAGCACATTGTCGCGGAGGCTGATGGTGATACCCACGCCGCCGAACTTGCCTTCCATCGAGACCTTGAGGCTCTCGTAGTCCTTGGGCGAGAACACTGTTGTGTGCGGGTCCAGGATATTGCGGATGCCGTTCAGGGCCGCATCGGTGAGCTCGGTGGGGTTGACGTCTTCCACATACTTGCGGTTGACTTCGGAAAAGACCTTGTTCAGGCGGGAAATTTCATCGTAGAAATCGCCCGGAGGGGTCTGCTTCTTGTCTTGGGCTGCATAGCCGAGGCAGAGGGCCGAAAGGGCGAATATCAAACTGTTGCGGATAATCTTCGTGTAGGAATTCATGCCTAAAAGATACAATTTCCCGTGCTTCGGGGGGTAAAAAACGGAAAAAACCGGCCATGAATGGCCGGTTTTTAGAAGGAGAGAGATGAAAAAACTTTCTATGGGGTTAAGCTGCTTCGTTCAGGAGGGCGCTTGCGTTGTTGTTGCGGAGCTTTGCAAGGGCTGTTTCCTTGAGCTGGCGGACGCGTTCCTTGGAAAGGCCGACAACGGGTGCGATTTCCTTGAGGTTAATATCGGTTTCGGATTTAAACCCGTAATAGAGCTCGACAACCTGCTTTTCTTGGCGGGTGAGATTGTCCGAAAGCACCTTGGAGAACGCTTCGGCGCGTGTACGCCTCAGGGCGAGTTCGTCGGTGCGCAGGCTTTCGTCCGAAATTGTATCACCGAGGGTCATTTCGCCATCTTCGCCGATAGGAGCGTCCAGGGAGGCAGCCTTGTTACCCATCATGAGAATCTTCTCGATATCGGCGGCTTTGTACTTGGAAAGCCCTTCGAGGCTCTTGGGGTCAATGGCGACCGTTCCACCGATAAGCTGGCGGGATTCCTTGGCGTGGCGGCTGAAACGGCGGAGGATGAGTTCCTTTTCGGCGCTGATGCGGACCAAACGGCCCTTTTCGGCGATGGCGCGGGTGATATTCTGGCGGACCCACCACACGGCGTAGCTGATAAACTTGATTTTCTGGTTCGAGTCAAAACGGCGGGCGGCCTCGATGAGACCCATATTGCCTTCGTTGATGAGCTCGTTGACGTCGAGACCCTGGCCCCTGTAAAGCTGGGCGATGTTCACGACGAAGCGGAGGTTGGACTTGACCAAGAGATCCATCGCGGCTCTGTTGCCCTGCTGGACCTTGTGGAGAACGACCTTCTCCTGTTCCTTGGTGAGCAGCGGGTACTGGGCGATATCGTTAAGATATTGAAAAAAGATGTCCTTTTCGTCCCTGCTGCGCGATGTCTTAATCATTTTAGCCTCACTTGTTGTTGACGTTATCAAATGTAACTCCGGGAGGCCTTTACTGTGTCAGTGATTGGAAAGCGGTTCGCAAAAGTTAAATTTGTTTTTTGTCGTGAAAAAACGCATTTTCGTCATGAATTTGTCATGGAACCCGTGCTGTAAGAGATTATTTGACTTAATTTTAGGAATATGAAAGAAAAAAATCCCTTTGTCCGCTTCTTCAATGACAAACGCTCCCTGTTCGAAAGCTTACAGGAAATGAGCTTTGAACGAGGTGAAAAGAAACTGATTGACATCTTGAACAGCGACAAGGAACAGCTGGACTACCCGATTCCCGCTTTTGTTCCGTTTTTCCTGCTTTGGCTGTTCATTATTTTGTTCCCGCTGATGCTCCTTGTGGACCAGGGGTACTTTTCTTCGGGGGATATTGACGTAAGAAGTGTCTTGTCGTTCTATGTGCCGTTGCTGCTTACCTTGTGCATTTTCCAAGTGAACCAGAAGATTCTTGTTCCGGGAAGTATTTTCAAGAAGCATTATCTGCGATATTTTGTATCAAACCTTGTCTTGGTCATGGTTGCGCTTTTGTTGCGCGAGGTGGTGTTCTTCCTTTTTGACCGCTCCCCCGGAGACTCGTGGGGGTATTTCGTCAGTTCGTATTGTTTTTCTGCGGTCAAGGGCCATTTTACGTTGTGGACGGCGCTTTCTTTTGTGTTCTTTGTCGGGTTTATCTGTATCATCTGCGTGGCGTACCATGTTATGCTTCGCCAGATTATCAGGGCATTCATCAAGCGTGAGCAAAAAAGGTCTACCCTGCAATATGAACTCGATTTCCTCAAGAGCCAACTGAGTCCGCATTTTTTGTTTAATACTTTAAACAACATTTCTGCACTGATTCGGATTGACCCGAAAAAGGCGGAATCCTCGATGGAGAAACTTTCGAAGCTCTTGCGGGTGATGCTTTACCAGACATCGGACCAGTATATCACCTTGCAGGAAGATGTGGATATCCTGCAAAAATACGTGGCGCTCGAAAGGCTCCGTTTTGATGATGATTTTGATTTCAAGTTCGAAACGGATTTGGAAAATCCCGAACGCAAAATCGACCCGCTGCTTGTGATGCCGCTAGTGGAAAATGCCATAAAGCATTGTGTGAATCCCCAGGGGGGTAGCTTTGTCCACATCAACATTGTGCAAAAGGGAGATATTCTCGAATTCCGTTCGGAGAATTCCAATTTCCCGAGAAAGTCCCAGCGCAAGTCAAGTGGCCTTGGACTCGTGATGTTCGAGAAACGGCTTACTCTTTTGTACGAAGGTCGCTATGAGTATACGAAGTCGGTCAAGGACGGAGTTTATATGTGCTATTTAAAAATTCAGCTACATCATGATAAGAAAACGGAAAATACAGACGTTTAAAAATCGTTTTTTGTCCGTAAAATAAAAATTTCTTTAAACTGCTTTACAAATGCCTCGCGAGAAGTTAATTTAAAACTTATCCGATGGTATTGATACATTCGCAGAAATTCTGCGGATGATTTTTTGTTGAAATCCTCCCGGATGTTTGATTAGTGCCTGAAATCAGGCCAGGCATACGCCTATTTGATTTATCCACATAACATATAGGAGATCCTATGAGTAATAGGATGTTAAGGCGTATTGTGCCTATTGCCGTGTTTGCGGCGGTGGCCGCCTACGCTCAAGTGTGTGAGGAAAAGGTCCTCTATAACGGTGCGGGAACGTCAGGCCAGATGGAAAATGCAAGCAGGACTTTCCCGGAACCGCCGGAGTGGAGTACCAATTGGGGCGAAATGGGTTCCATGAAACCGCCCTACATCAGATTGTCGGGAATGAAAAATGTAAAAGCTGACTGGATTGGTGCTCTTGCGTTTTCGGCGCTGCCCAAGGATGTACAAGGGGGTACGCTTCGCTTGAAGGTGCGTGCCACGCAAAGAGTGAAATTCGGGGTGTGGCTTTCGAGCACGAAGGGGACTGGAAACGTCGTGTTTAACGATGTTCCTGCAAATACGACGCGGTTGCTGGAAATTCCAGTCGAAAAGATGTTGGGCTCGGGCAAGCAGAAGGTGGAAAAGGTCTGGATAGGCCTTTTCGGTGTCCCGGCCAACCAGTACACTACGCTGTTCGTTGACGATGTTTCGCTGACCTGTACGGTTAAGGCTGGGGAGGTTTCCTCCGTAGTTGCCTCGGTCTCAGAAGATTCCGGGGCTGGGTTTACTCCGACGAATACGGTTGCAATGTCGCCCGTGCGTAATCCGCTATGCCTGTCGTCTTCCGTGAATCCGTCGAGTGCCGCCTACTCCGATGTTGACCGTAAACGTCTTTTAGATTCAACGACATCGTTGTTCGTGTTGAACTACAGGGAACATTGGCAAATTCGGGAATCGTTGGAACAGGAAGAATGTACTCCGGCAGAATCGCGGCGCCTGTGGTACAGGAATCTGTTCTTTGTCGACCGGAACCGTTTGCGGGATAGCGTTGTTGCAAACCCGAAGGGTGTCTTTGACGAGGCGGTCGCTTTTGCAGCAGCAAACAATTATTCGTTCATGCCGCTTTTGGTTGCCGATGTGGAATATGCATATCGTGACTGCCAGGATACGCTCTGCGCAACAACGCAGTTTACGAAATCCCGGTTGTTGCAGGCCGGTTTGCCATCGTCGTTTGTGCGCGGGTCGAAATTGAAACTTGTGTACGATCCGTATTTCGCGGTGACGCAGAGAAAAACGCTGCCACAGGTTGAGATTTGTGTGTCAGGAAAATGCTCCTCCTTATCCGTGAATAAATCGATAGAATTGGAGCTCGAGTCGGCGGGCGTGCAGAAGATCGTTGTCAAGTTGACTTCTGGCGGCATATCACAAAGGCATAACCTTTACGTGGAGGTGAAATGATGAATAATCTTGTAAAACTCCTATGGATAGCCCTGTTCGGGTGCAATTTTGCCCTCGGTGTGAATTTGCAGATGTTCTTTGCTCCGTGTGGGAGTGAATTGTGTGCGTCTGCCTCGGACATGTCCTCGGTTCGCCTTACTTCGGCCCATACTCCCAAGGTTACCGCTCTTGTGGCGAGCGTGCGCACGATGGTTGTGGGGGCTAAGGAGGATGCTTCGGCAATCTACCATGCAAGTCTTTCGCGTCCGGTATTTATTCTTGACGGCATATACTTAAATACGGAAGAAGTGCGTACGCTAGATGATTTCTACAAGGATGTGGAAGAATTTGGTATTCCAGAAATGTTGCTCAACATGGGCTATACGCCGGTCTTGGTGCAGTTCTCGGAAACTGTGACGCGTTCAATTCAGGATAATTCCAAATTGTTTGCGCAGCTGCTCTCTTTTTTCAGTTCAAATACCCTAGTGTCGTTTCCCGATGCCAAGAATGAAGGTGTTGTTGTTCTAGGTATAAGTCAAGGTGGAATTATTGGCCGCTATGGCGCTTATCTGTATGACTCGCATCGTAAAAAAACAGATGCTCCGGTTAGGCTTTTTGCTTCGCTAGATTCTCCTCATCAGGGGGCCGTCATGCCGAAAGGTTTGCTGAAAACTATTTGGTTTTGGGCGAAGATGGGTGGCTCTGCTGATGCCGAAGCGTTCCTGGATCTTGTCAGTGCTCCAGGGGCAAGCGACCTGTTGCTACGTCAGAAATCATCTGACTACGAGGCAAATACGGATACATCAAGATTCTTGTTCGGTGAGTATCGCAAGGCTTGTAGATACAAGGGTTTTCCAACGGTTCTTGTGTCTCAAGGGCAGATGAAAGGGGTAAGCCCGATGCATACCACGGAACTTTTCTCCTTAAAACGGGAAGTACATCGTAGTGGGTCGACTTATGGTAGTGCCATAAGCGGAGTTTATTCGTATGATACTCCCAAAACACAAGTTTCGCATAATTATGTATATGAATTTTCAAATGGAAGCATCGATCATTATGCCTCTGGGGACCCTAGTTTAGATTTTATTCAAGGAACTACATACCCCTTTGCCAAAACTATGTATGAAGCGCTGCATGACGGGTTCGAGAATGAGATGCCGAACTCATTCAAGCGGGGTCTAGGGCCTTTCAAGTGGACTTTCCATTCTAGTTGGCGAATTGAAAAACTGGGCACATCGAGTAGCACCTTCATCCCGACGGCGAGTGCCATGGATCTCAATTGTGATGGGGATCTTGCCATGAGGAAGAAATGCGCTGCGACTATTTCCGCGCAGGGATTCTCGTTCGAGAATCCCGGGAGCCAGTCTTCGGCGGACAAGGTGTATGCGGTAGATCCGACTCACCCCCGCTATGTGGAGAATGTAAGCGGCAGGCATATTGAATCCGCGGTCCGCGAAGACGGCTCCGTGAACGAACTCGTTCTGCGCGGAATGCAAACGGATGTTTGGCGAATTCTTTGCGAACTTGCCAAGGTGGATTACGATTCGTCGGCAGGTAAGTTCCGCAATCAGAAGCTTACAGGTTTGTTTTCGCCTAGGACGAGTTGCCTGGACAATACAAAAATTCCCGATGTGGTGCGCAACGGTGGTACTTTGCAAAAGTCCAATTTCCCGTATGCAAGGTACACTTTCAGCACAACTTCGACAGAATTAACTAATGAGGTTACTTTCAACTTGCCCGCGGGTTGGCAGAAGGTGGCCCTGTTTGACAATGGTGGCGATATCCCCGCAAATTCAATTTTCGAGGTGAAGGTCAAGGTGGAATCCCCGAAGGCGAATTGGATGAAGGCGGAATTGATTGTCCAGAAACGGAAAGACGATTCCGGAGTTCAGTTGGAAGAAATCAATGTGGTGCAGGATGGGGATTTCCATACGCTGCGATGGCAGATGCCTGCTGCCCAGGGGGCGCTTGCGAATTACCGGTGGTTCAATCTGATTCTTAACTCCGCAGGAGCCAAAGTGACGATTTCCTCGCCCCGTCTTGTCAGAAATTCTGTAAATAATGTGCAGGTTCCTGCAGCAATCGGTTCTGCAAATATCTATCCGTCTACATATAAACGCATCCCGTGGAGCAAAAATGTGAAATTATCCGATTATTCCGATAATTTGGGCGCTGGATTGTCTATTAAGGTTGATGAACGGTATGATGGGATGTATTTCGATTTCGGTCGCATGGTGAACTTGAATAAATTTTCTTTACTCGAAGTAACTTATTGGCCTGGTTCTTGTCAGAATATTCGTGTATATTTTGATTCAAAGGTTGTTCAAAATGCAAACTTGGGCGGTGGTGTAGCAAAGAATGGTTTTGTGGTTAAACAAGTACCGCTGTCCGAAATTATAAACACCGATGTTACTCCGCAATTCAGTTTTTCTGTTTCTAGACTGAATTTGCAGGGGACTGCTGCAGGAGAACGCTGTATCGTGAAGGCGATTCAGTTGAAGTAGTAAATGCGTTAAACTATTAAAGGAGGAATTTGAATGAATAGAATAAAAGCAAAACTAGCTTTCGTTTTGATCTGTTTCTCGACGTTTTCTCTGTGTGGCTGCCTCATGCCACGAGCTCATTCCATGGGCGCGTCACTCATGACTGTTCCTCACCAGCCCCGTGTATCGGCGGACAGTTCCAATGCAGAAATGTCCGTTGCGGTGGGTGCTTTCGGCAGTGTTGCTGGTGAGGGGCAGAATATCGACGAGGTGAAGAGTGGTGGTGGCAACGTCTCGTTCATGTACCGTATGAGCGGGGTAGCTTCGCCGGTATTCTTGTCGGCTTCGGTTGGTGGGCTGGGCGGCAAATTGCAATTTGACTGCAATGAGTCCGAGTGCTCCAATAATGCGAAAAAGTACAAGGAATGGCTCAAAACTGACGAAGGCAAGAAGGATTACTCCTTCTGGGACGTGCAGGAACGTTTGCTCCTGGGTGGAGATTTCAATCTGGGAAAATTTGCAATCCTTGGCCTCGGCGGCGGGTTGCAGTTTTTCCAGGGTGGTGGTAGCTACGACGACAAGCGCGATGAACTCGAAGACCGTAAACTTGTGGAGAATGTTGAAGGAAATGCAGACTTTGCGCCTATTTCATCCGTGTGGCTAGGTTCCCGTTTGGGGCATGGCGGCAAGTGGGGGAGTGTTCTCGCTGAGTTCGACATCCTTTATAAGGGCGATATGGAAGACTGGACCTCGGCTATGATGCTGAACTATTTCCATACGACCGGTTTTTACGGGGGAATCGTGTGGAGCTCGCAGCTTGGCTATGGGCTTAATCTCGGCAAGGCCTTCGTGTTCTAGCTAGATTCCGACGACGCTGCAAATCGGGCATTCCTCGGCCTTGTGCCCACGCGCCTTGCAGTAGGTGCGGCCGAAGTAGATGATTTGCAGGTGACGTTTTTCCCATTCGTTTTCGGGGAAGGCCTTTTTCAGGTCCTTCTCCGTTTTTTCTACGGAACTCCCGTCGCTGAGTCCCCAGCGCTCCGCCAGTCGGTGGATGTGCGTGTCTACCGGGAACGCGGGGACTTTGAAAATGTGGCTCATGACGACGCTTGCGGTCTTGTGGCCTACGCTGGGGAGTTTTTCCAGTTCCTCGAAGGTGTGCGGGACTTCGCCGTTGTACTTTTCTACGAGTGTTTTGGAGAGGTTGTAGATTCCGGCACTCTTGGTGTTGAAAAATCCGCAGGGTTTGATGATTTCGGCGATGCGTTTTTGCCCGAGCTTGACCATCGCGGCCGGGGTGTTCGCCTTCTTGAAGAGAACCTTCGTCACCTGGTTGACGCGGATGTCTGTACACTGGGCGCTCAGCACCACGGCGACAAGCATCGTGTAGGCATCGGAATGGTCGAGCGGAATGGGCGGATTCGGGAACAGTTCGTCCAGCTTCTCGGAGATGAATTGGATTTTCTTCTTGGCGTTCATGCCAGTAAAACTAGTTTATTTGGCCGGCTATACGAGGGTGTTCTCGATGCTGAACACTTCGACGAGCTGCTTGTCGTCCATATCGGCAAGCCAGGTTTCGCCCGCGCTTACGGTCATTTCGGCGATGGCCTTCTTTGTTTCCAGCAGCGCGTTGATCTTTTCTTCGAAGGTTCCCTTGGTGATGAACCTGTGGACCTGAACGTTGCGCGTTTGCCCGATACGGAACGCTCGGTCGGTGGCCTGCGCCTCGATGGCCGGGTTCCACCACAAGTCGTAATGGATGACCTGCGATGCTGCGGTGAGGTTGAGCCCGGTGCCGCCCGCCTTGAGCGAAAGGATGAGCACCTTGCAATCGGGGTTTTCCTGGAAGTCGCGGACCATCTCGGTGCGCTGCGTCTGCGTGCAGCCGCCGTGGTAGAAATGCGTGCGGAGGGAGAGTTGCTTTTCGATGGTCGTTTTCAGGAGTTCGCCCATTTCGGCAAACTGCGTGAAGATGAGTGTCTTTTCGCCCTGTTCCTGGATGGAAGCGAGCAGGTCCAGCAGCATTTGGAGTTTGCCGGAACTGAGTAGCGCACTGTCGGGGGCCGAGCCGCTCCCGCTTTCGTGTTCATTGGCGCTGGCGGCAATATCCTTGAGCTCTGCGGCTCCCTTCAGGAACGTCGCGGGGTGGTTACAGATCTGCTTGAGAGCGAGAATCATCTGCAATATGATTCCCTTGCGCTTGAAGAGGGCGTGGCTGTCGTGCGTGAGTTCGCTCAGTTGCTGTTCTTCTTCGAGCTGGGCGAGGAAGCGGTCGAGGGTGCGCTTGTAGAGCGCCGCCTGCGGCTTGGTAAGTTCGGCGTATTCGTCCTGGATAATCTTGTCAGGCAAATCGGCGATGATGCTCTTGTCCGTCTTGAGGCGGCGCAGCATGAAGGGCGCGGTGATTTTGCGGAACGTTTCGGCGGCGTGCTGGTCGCCGTTTTTCTGGATGGGCGTCTCGTACTTGTCGCGGAATTCCGAAGCACTCGGGAAGAACCCCCTGTTCGCGAAATCCATGATGGTCCAGAATTCCATGAGGCGGTTTTCTACTGGGGTGCCGCTCATCGCGATTTTCATGGGCGCTTGCAGGTGGCGCAGGAGTTTGCTCTGTTCGCTGTCCGCGTTCTTGATGTTCTGCGCTTCGTCGATGACTACGACTTGCCAGGGTTTTTCCTTGAGCGCGTCATAGTCCTTGCGGAACGTGGCGTAGGTAGTGAGCAAAATGTCTGCGTTGAATTTTTGCAGGTTGCGGTTTCCGCCGTGGTAGGCGGCGAACGTGAGTTCCGGGGCGAATTTCCGGATTTCCACTTGCCAGTTACAGAGAAGGCCCGCAGGCATCACGACGATGCCCTTCTTTTCGGCGAACTTGCCTTCCTGTTTCATCTTCAGGAGGAATGCGATGACTTGCAGCGTCTTGCCGAGGCCCATGTCGTCGGCCAAAATGCAGCCGAAGCCGATTTGCAGGTTCTTGTACATCCAGGAGTAGCCACGCACCTGGTAGGGGCGGAGTGTTGCGTTCAGCCCTTCAGGTAGCTGGATTTCAGTGTCGGCGCGCCAGGCATCGAATTGCTGCTTGAATTCGCCTGCCATTTCGACGGGCACGTTGTCGCATTCGCCGGTGAAGCAAGCCTGAATGAGCTTGGCTTGCGTGATGCCTTGTGTTGGGCTGCTTTCGTCACTTTCCTCTTCGTTTTCCTTGTCGCTGTCTTCGTCGTTTTCCTGACGGTTCTCGCTGTTTTTCTTTGTGGGTTCGGCTCGGCCTTCCAGCTTGTCGCGGAGTTCCTTGAGGTCCTCTTCGGTGATTTGTACGTACTGCGACTTGTATTTCAGTAATCCGTCGGCGTTTTCGGCCATGGCGAGGAATTCCTCGGCAGACACGTTCTCGTCGCCGATGGCGACTTCCCAATCAAAGTCCAGTAAATCGCCCGCTGTAAACGCACCGAAGCTCATGCTGCCCTGCAGGCGCATCTTGGGCTTTGGCTTCCCGATATTCAGCAGGCTCTTGGGAATGTCGGTGCGGATGCCGAATACCTGCAACTTTTTGAGGCAGTCCTGCAAAAAGTCCAGCAGCTCGGCGCCACGCATCATGATGGGCTCGGAAGCACGGCGTTCCAGGTACTTGCCCATGGGCGCAAAGTAGTCGGCCACGCCGTTTAAAATGTTCAGCACCGAGAGCAGGCGCGTGTCGTTGTTCTCGAATAGCGTGGCAAGCGGCGTGCGTGTGCCAGAAACCTCGTCGTCGAGGATGAAGACTTCGAGCGCGACTTCGTCTCCGCTTTCGCGGCAGGCGAATAACAGTTGGCTCCTGAAATCGAGACTGGAGTAAACAGAGAACCACTGCTGGATTTTTCCGGGGATGGCGTGCGCATTGTTTGCGAGTTTGCCCGAAACGCAGTCAAAGAAGAAGGAGAGGAGGTTCCCGTGGTTTGTCTTGAGCGGCTGCTTGTAGGTGCGCGCAAACCGCAGAAGCTGTCCGATAAAAAGCGAGAGGATGTGCTCGGCGGGCCCGGCGATTTCGTGGAAATCGCCCTCGCCTTCGGAGAAGGCGAACCCCTGCGGGGCGCCCGCCTCCAGGTCTGCGACGATGCCCAGGATGTCGGGGAGCATTTCTGCCGGGAGCCAGCGCATTTGCGCTACGTCTTTCTTTATCCAGAAAACTTGCGGGTAGATAGCCCCGGTTCGCACAAGGTAGAATGCCGCCTGCAATAGCAGGTGCAGGTAACGCACCGTGTAGTGGTGCCACGAGAAGTTCCCCTGGCTCAGGCAGCAAAGCGCCCCCATGATGTTGGCAACGGTCAGGTCGTTGCGGATAACCTTGCCGGAGGCGCTTTGCTCAAAAGACCATCTCCATCCGTCCTTGTGGAATACGCGCAGAGACTCGTTTTCCATCAGGAAGGTCTTTGCGTTGTAGGCGCGGAAATGTTCCGAGAATACGCCAAAGTCCTCGTAGGTGCAGAAAAACTTGTGGCAGCCTTCTAACTCGTCTGTAAAACTCTTGCGGAAGTTGCCTGCGGGGCAGAACTTCGGGAAGTTTTGCAACATGGCGGGGAGCACGCGGGAGTAATCCTTCCAGTCGGCGAAGTTGAATTGGGGGAGTTGTTGCGGTGGCGTTCGGCTTGCACTGCCTGGCGCTCCGGTGAACAAGCTCTCGCTGGAATCTTCGGCAAAATCAAGGGCGTTGTCCGTGCCTGCGACGATGCGGCTCGCACCGCTGATAGTACGGACAAGGTTCGCCTCGGCTGGGGCGTCCAGTTCGAGCGCATCCTGGGCACTGTCCTTGACGGAGTCCAAGTCGAAACCGTGGATCCGGAACAGGATGGCCGGGTCGCCATCGCTCTGTTCGGCGATTTTCAGGAAAGTTGCAATGAGGTATTTGCAAGGCTGGGCGTCCCGGCAGTCGCAGCCCATCTTGACTTTTTCGGGCTTGTCGAACAGCTGCACCCCGCTCTTGACCAGAA
>JAEERM010000180.1 GCA_016285835.1 Fibrobacter sp. | reverse complement strand
ACGTCCTCACGAAGGACGAAGGTGGCCGCCACACGCCGTTCATGAACGGCTACCGTCCGCAGTTCTACTTCCGCACCACCGACGTGACTGGCACGATCCAGCTCCCGGAAGGTGTCGAAATGGTGACGCCGGGCGACACTGTCACGATCCACACGACCCTCATCGCCCCGATCGCCATGGAAAAGCAGCTCCGCTTCGCCATCCGCGAAGGCGGCCGTACTGTGGGTGCTGGCTCCGTAACCGAAATCATCAAGTAAGGAATAATCATGGCTGGTGAACGCATCCGTATTCGCTTGAAGAGCTTCGACCATCGTATGATCGACCGCTCCGCTCAAGATATCGTGAATACAGCTAAGAACACTGGGGCTCGCATTGCCGGCCCCATCCCCCTCCCGACGAAGGTCCAGAAATATACGGTGCTCCGCTCTCCGCATATCGACAAGACTTCTCGTGAACAGTTCGAATCCCGTACGCACAAGCGTCTGATCGACATCCTTGATGCTACGCCGCAGACTGTTGATTCCCTCATGAAACTTGACTTGCCGGCAGGCGTTGAAGTCGAAATTAAGGTCTAATAACAATGAACGGTATTCTCGCAAAGAAATTGGGAATGACCCAAGTGTTCACGGAACAGGGCGAATGCGTCCCTGTAACGGTTCTCGAAGCCGGTCCGTGCGTGGTCGTTTGCCATAAGACAGAAGAGAAGGACGGTTACACTGCCGTCCAGATCGGCTTTGGTCTCAAGAAGGAACAGCGCGCCAACAAGGCTGAAATCGGCCATTTCAAGAAGGCTGAAATCGCTGTTCGTGAACACCTCGCCGAGTTTGACGTGGCTGACCTCGAATCCTGGCCGGTTGGCAAGGAATTCGGTGCTGCCGACTTTGCCGATGCAAAGATGGTGAACGTCTCCGGCATCTCCAAGGGTCACGGATTCTCCGGCGCCATCAAGCGTCACGGTTTCCACAGCGGTCCCCGCTCTCACGGTACGCACAACATGCGCGAACCGGGCGGCACCTCCGCTCACTCCTATCCGGGCCGCGTGTTCCCGGGCAAGCGTATGCCTGGTCAATACGGCAACAAGAAAGTGACCGTGAAGCACCTCCAGGTCGTCAAGGTTGACGGCGACCGCAACCTGATCTTCGTCCGTGGCGCTGTCCCGGGCCCGAAGAACAGCATTATCGTGGTGAGGAAAGACTAATGGCTAGTGCAAAGCTTTTCGCCGCAACAGGCGATTTCAAGAATGATATCCAGCTCCCGGCTATGTTTGACGAAGAAGTCAACAAGGTTTGCATGTACTTGCATATCAAGGCTATCTTGAACAACAACCGCCAGGGCACCGCTAAGACCAAGACCAAGTCCGAAGTTAGCGGCGGTGGCCAGAAGCCGTGGAAGCAGAAGGGCACGGGCCGCGCCCGTTCCGGCCAGAACACCTCTGCCGTTTGGGTACGTGGTGCCAAGGCTCATGGCCCGAAGTCTCACGACTACTTCGAAAAGGTGAACAAGAAGGTCAAGAAGATCGCTTTCCACTCCGCACTCGCTGCGAAGGCTCAGGAAGGCAAGGTCTTCGTGTTCGAGTCCCTCAGCTTCGACGCCCCGAAGACCAAGGACCTGCTCGCCGTCCTTACCAAGTCCGGTATCGAACAGCGCAACGTCCTCTTCATCGTGAGCGTGAAGGACCAGAACCTCTACCTTTCCTCCAACAACATTCCTTGGGTTCGCTGCGCCCGCGTTGAAGATGTCAATACGTACGACGTTGTTCGTGCCAACATCATTGTCATCTCTCAGGCCGCTCTCGCCGAACTGGAAGGAGGCCGCTAATGAGTGAAATTCACGAAATCCTGCTGACTCCGCACGTTACCGAAGAAACCATGAGAAACATGGTGAATCCGCGCAACGATGTGCACAAGTATGTTTTCAAGGTTGCCAAGTCTGCCACCAAGACCGAAATCAAGGACGCCATCGAAAAGCGCTTCAGCGTTAAGGTCGATTCCGTCAATACCTTGATCAACCGTGGCAAGATCAAGCGCGTCCGCATGGTCGCCGGCAAGAAGTCCAACTGGAAGAAGGCCTACATCACGCTTAAGGCCGGGCAAAAGATTGCCGAGTTCGAAGGAGTCTAACTATGGGTCTGAAATCTTATCGCCCGCTTACCCCGACGCTGCGCTACAAGCAGATCGGTGACCGCAAGGAAATCACTGCGGAAAAGCCGTACAAGCCGCTTACCGAAGGTATCAAGCGTAGCTCCGGCCGCAACAACGCCGGTGAAATCACTTCCCGCCGTCGCGGCGGTGGCCACAAGAAGCTGTACCGCTTGATCGACTTCAAGCGTCAGTTCGCTGGCATCCCCTGCGTCGTCGAGACAATCGAATACGATCCGAACCGCACCGCCCGCATCGCCCTGGTCAAGTACCAGAACGGCAAGCGCTGCTACATCATCGCCCCGGCCGGTGTCAAGGTCGGCGACGTGCTGAAGTCCGGCGAAGGTGCCGAGTTCCGCGTGGGTAACGCCATTCCGCTGCGCGACATCCCGCTGAACTCCGTTATCCACAACATCGAGATGAAGCCGGGCAAGGGCGCCCAGATCGCTCGTTCCGCTGGTGCCGGTGCCGAACTGGTCGCCAAGGACGGCAAGCTCTGCCAGGTCAAGCTCCCGAGCGGCGAAGTTCGCTATATCCCGGAAACCTGCCTCGCCACTGTCGGCCAGGTCTCCAACATCGATCACATGAACGAATCTTCGGGTTCTGCTGGCCGCTCTCGCTGGCTCGGCATTCGCCCGTCTGTCCGCGGTGTCGTTATGAACCCGGTCGACCACCCGCTCGGTGGTGGTGAAGGTCGTACTTCCGGTGGTCGTCATCCGTGCTCTCCGTGGGGTAAGAACTCGAAGGGTGCAAAAACTCGTAACAATA
>JAEERM010000011.1 GCA_016285835.1 Fibrobacter sp. | reverse complement strand
AAGAGGTACCTGAACATGAAGCACCTCTACGAGCTTGAAAAAATACAGGAATACGAAAAGGAATTGAAAAAGGCGAAGATGGACGTAGCCTAAATCTGATGTTGGGACAAACTATTTTTGCGAAAAACCCTTGACACTACCTGAATTTCCGGTAGACCATCGCGACCAGGGTTCCGACGGCGACGCAGCCCTGGCCGTATTTCAGGACAAGGGCGACTGCGGTCACGAGGTTAAGGACGGCTTCGATAATCGCGCTCGCCTGGGGAATCAAGAGACTCCTGAAGATGAAGCCTCTCTATGAGCTGGGAAATCTAAGAAAACGTTTCTTTTAAGAAATCACAAAAATCCTGTACACCATACACATCAACTTGGTCAAACCAAATATCAGATCTATTAAATCTTTTCAAGGCATTTTGGATTTTTGTTATATGGTTCATCTCTGGAACAGCCTCTGATTCGCTCATTTGTAGCATTATATTTTCACAATAACTGTTTTCAAAATTTTCACAATCAACAACAGCCATAAGGTGTAGACGATATTTGCAAAGACTTTCTGCAGGTTGATTCATTTGAGAGATAATCTTTTTCTCAAAAGTCTTATAACTATCAGACGCTTTCATTTGAAAATTCAACAATAGCATCCCTTCCTTATAATCATCACGCTGCCGTAAAGCTATTCCATAGCGAGGGCAGGGTCTATCACCAAGAACGGCACAACGCACACCATCAGAGTTAAAATTTGACCAATCAATAATTTTATCTAAACCCGATTTGAATTCGACAAAATAAATATTTTTTTGAGAAAATAAAACACAATCCGTGGAAAAAGGAGAATTCTTAGGGAAACAGCAACCTGTTATTTTATCAAAATTCCAAGCTGGAACATCAGAATCAATAAAAAAACTACCATTATCCGATTTTGAAACTTCAGAAATCGTTGATAAATGTTCATGAAAATGCTCATTAAAAAAAGACTCTATAGAAACGTTAGAATGAAGACCTAGCATCGAGAAAAATCTCCTCTAAAAATCAGGCCAAATCATCAACAGATTCTTCATACGCAAGAGAATCATACATACGCTTCATTCTTGAAAATGCGTGCAGAAAATCAGCATATAAAGATTTTAAATTTGAGTTTGAACACTCAAAAACAACACCATCTTCTTCTTTTCTTGCTTGATAAAAATTTGATTTATCTTTTATCTTATATTTTCTAGTATATGTATCCAAGGCTAGTAAAAAATTCTGACTATGTGTTGTCAAAATTATATGGCACCCAATTTCTTTCACCAAAAGCACAACAATTTCAGCAAAACGATTCTGCCACTCTGGATGCAAATGACATTCAGGCTCATCAAGAATTAAAAGCGTTCTTTCCGTAATCCTTCCAGCAGCTATCAGCATTTTCAAAATAGAGAACATCTTCGACCCTGTAGCCAAATTCGAGATATTTAACTTTGCGCCGTCAATCCCTTTGTAATATTCAGATTCATTTTCTGAAATAAATGAACCCGGCAAAACAAAATCTAAGCAATCCGAAATACGTTTAAAATTTTCATTCATTTGAACCTTTTCCCACATGTTCTCCTGATGAAAATTTTTCAAACGCAGTCTCAAATCATCGCGATGCGATAGAACTTTCCGTGAATTAAGAAAAGACGCTTTTGTCGACATTCGTAAATTTTGATTTGAGAATTGCCAGTCATCTTCAACAACAAAAGGATCATCTATATAGAAAGCCCCGTCATAAGGAGACCAATTAAAAACATTATTATCTTCCTCTACAAAACGGCCATCCTGCATTTGGATGCGAAAACATGATTTTCCCTCTGCAGTCATATCAATTGAAACTAGTGAATCAGGATTTTTCGCGGGGGCAATTTGATTGGCAAATTCAGTACCAAGTTGTGTTCGAATCGCTTCCCTAATATATTTTTTTAAATCAGGATCACCATTAATCAGCCGATCAATCTGTTTTACATTATCCAATGCTTTAAATTTATCTCGTTCAAATTCAGATTTAGAGTAATCTTCAAGAAGATCGAAAAGAACCCTTCCGCTTTTCTCAACCTCATCAAATTCTAAAGACGACAAAGAATTATAAAAACGATCTATAAAACCATCTATATCCGAATATTCAATCCTCTTTAGCAAATTTTGATCAGAAAACACAGCTTTTAAAGGATTATCATCTGGAAATTGCTTCGCAATAGATCTTATAGCGTCCTTTGCAGAAAACGGAAATATACTCGGAATCTCTCGAAGAAGCGAAATCGCATAATTGCATCGATCAAAAGCCGCTCTAATTTCGTAACGTTCAACGGCACGAATAAGCGCATACGCAGTCTTGCCAACAGTAGACTTACCGCTATTATTAGCACCTACAATCACAGTCAAACCATTCACATCAATAGTTGACCGTTTGAGAATACCAACATTGTCCATTGTGAGCTGCATTTCGGAATCCTTATAATGTTTTATAAACAAAAATACAAACATTTAAAACATAGATTACCCTTAACCATTTTTTTTACCATTTTTTTGCAAAGGAAAACAGTTCCACCAGTAGAGGTCACAGCACATGTGTTACTGTTTCTTTATGTATCGGGTGATTTTGGGGTAGTAGAACACGGTGTTGACGGTGGCGATTGCGGGGATGCCCAGGGCGATTGTCTTGGGCGCCAATATGCTCCGTCGAAGTAAGTGGTCGCGTGCAGTTCTTGGATCGGGCCCAGGACATAGTACACCAGGCCGACGAACAATGCGATCGAGCAGGCGTCCACGCAGAGGTGTTTCGCGAAGGCCCAGAGGCTGCGGTTTATCACGTTCCTGGAGATGTACCACGCCAAGTAATAGGTCCGGTAGACCATCGCGACCAGGGTTCCAACGGCGACGCCGACCAGGCCGAATTTCAGGACGAGGGTGACTGCGGTCACGAGGTTAAGAACGGCTTCGATAATCGCGCTCGCCTGGGGCACCAAGAGGTACCTGAACATGAAGCACCTCTACGAGCTTGAAAAAATACAGGAATACGAAAAGGAATTGAAAAAGGCGAAGATGGACGTAGCCTAAATCTGATGTTGGGACAAACTATTTTTGCGAAAAAACCTTGACACTCCCCCCCCCCCGCCGGCAGGTCGGATGGCCTGGCGGGGCATCATCCCGGGGATAGCGACGTTTTAAACTGGATTTTTGTCCTGCCATTTTTGAAAAAAGTGTAAACATGGAAGGGTCCCATGCGAATGGACGTTTCAGATCGACTTTTTGTCCTTAAATTTCTGTAAAAAATTTGCCCGGCTGCTATTATGGTCCTTCACTATTACGCAAATCCTGAACGATTTTGCGACTATAAGCCAAAGCTCCTTCATTATTTAAATGCGTTTGATCAGCAAAAAAATCGGGATTATCAGATATACCGAGGATATACATATTGTTGAGCAACGGGATATTATATCTTTTTGCCAAACTCTCTGCATACGCATAGCTGGGAGGCAATTTATGAGTCACAAGAGAATCAGATGATTCCCCAATTTCACTAGAAAATTTAGGGCTTATCGCAAAATACAGTTTGGATCCACGGCGAGTAGTTTCTAAAATGAACTGGTCGAATATTTTGAGTTTTATTGAGTCTAACACTAATGAAGATGAATCTACTTTTAAAGAATTGTGGTCGCAATTCTTACATTTTTTATAAAGTGGCAAATATCCCCTATTGTCGGGATTATCGTTTGCAAAAAGGTCCCTGATATTGGGAATAATTCTTGACGAATTCCGGTACATATTAGACAGCATTTTCAGATCAATGAACGGCTCACCAATTTGAGAAATAATATTCCTAATGTAAGGTCTGTCGCCATAAGGGCGGAGATACTTCAGGTATTTTGAATTATCATCCCTTTGATAATCAAAGCTCGAGATATCATGTATGACAATTTTGGGGACGTGTTTTTCGGCGCACATTTGATAACGACCAAGTCCAAGAACAGCACCCATTCCATCGTTTCCTGCATTATAAGCCACACCACCTAATGAGTCTAATATCCGCGGGACATAATGATGTTGCGCCCTTGAGGAGCCTAAAACAAGGATATCCACATCGCATTCGTCCGACACATAGTAATTCATTCGTGTGCTGCCACCTTTAGCATGGCTCTGCAAAAGCGGAAAGCAAATGCCACAAAGGCAATCCACCAAAACCATGCAGACAGCAAATACGAAAACTTTCAGCGCAAACTTTTTCTTATCAGAAATTGGCATAGATAAACTCGCTCCCGTCAAATACACCTATTAAAATAATCAGCGACAAAAGAGCGATGTAGACACACCATCGGACTATAACACGACACATTATTGCATGGTAAAAATCCTTGTAAAACTCATGAATAATTTCAAACAGAGCAAAAGGAACAAAAGCGACGGCTAAATAAGCGAGCATTTCGACACCTTCCATCGAGATGTTAAAGCCCTTATATAGCGTCGTGATTTGCTGTACGACGTTGAATGCGTCGGCAACTGTGGGACTACGGAAGAGAATCCAGGCAAAACTAACAATTAAGAATGTCCCAAGGACTCTTGCAAATCGAATGAGCCCCTTTGATTCGGACTTTTGCAGACCAAAGGCCTTTTCAATCACCTGGCACAAGCCATGAATTAGCCCCCACAAAATAAATGTCCAGTTGGCTCCATGCCATATCCCGCTAACAAGGAATGTCGCCATAATGTTAAGATAATTACGAGCTTTGGAACAGCGGTTTCCTCCAAGCGGAATATAGACATAGTCCTTGAGCCAACGGGAAAGAGAAATATGCCAGCGTCGCCAGAAATCAGTCACGCTCATCGAAAAATAAGGATGATTAAAATTATTTATTAAATCAAAACCAAGCAATTTTGCCGTTCCAATTGCCATAAACGAATACCCAGCGAAATCGGCATAAATCTGCAAACTGTACATGAACGACGCAAACAGGCAATTCAATCCAGAGAAGTTTTGGTAATGATCAAGAACCAAAGCAACATACAATCCAGCCCTGTCGGCAACAGCAATCTTCAGGAACAGACCCCATAGAAAATAGCGACATCCTCTTGCCGCTTTATCATAAGAAAATGGTGCAAGCGATTTAATCTGTGGCAAAAGTTCTGATGCCTTGCTAATCGGCCCAGATGCGATTTGCGGGAAGAAAGAAACAAAAAGAAGATAATCTACAAGATTCTTTTCAACCGGAATTCTTTTGTGATAAACGTCAAGATAATACCCCAAAGCTTGGAAGGTAAAGAAGCTTATCCCAACAGGAATCGCCCAGTTCAAGCCTGGCAACTGAAAGCGAAGATGGAATAAGGATAGGAATGAGAAAACAGATTCGTTGATAAAATTGTAATACTTGAAAATCAGCAGAGGCATTAAAGCCACAACAGCTACAACCTTACCCCCTCTCACACAAATCATGTCTTTTTCTAATAATTTTGCCCCCCAGAAAGTAATCAACGAAATTGCCAATAAAAGCAAAGCATATGCAGGATTGAAATTCACGTATAACATGTAACTGGCAACTAACAGAAACATTTTTTTCAGCCAGTTCATCCGAACAGGAATCAGCCAATAAACGACAAAGAGTATTGGCATTAGAAGAAAAAATTTAAAATCCGTGAAGAACATCAAACCTTACAATTTAAAATGTATTTCTTTGAATATATTTTTTGAAAAAAAGGAAGCTATACAGAATCGGCACGTCATGTAAGTGATAACGCGTTTCAATCAAAACCTCTTTAGATTAAGGATTTCAACTTGGATTTAATTTTCGGGTAAATATTCTGCTTATAGGAGCTACCAACCAATCCTGGAAGGAACAGAAAGACCGTGACAAACAATACAACCATGACAATACAATTAATGATATTACCAACAAGAGATGATGGCAGCATATAAGCACTGAAAATCATTACAGGAATAAAAAGTAATCCTGCCCGCCAAGAAGACATCATAGAAAGCAAAGTCTCTAAAAAAGGGATTCCCACTTTTTTATTGATATACATCATTTTCATCAATGTAGTGAGAAATATGGCAACAATGCCACCCACGGCAAATCCAATTAACCCCCAAAAAGAACCAATCACCAAGCAAACAATCTTTAAAAGCGACTGAATGATTCGGAAAATAAACTGAGATCTGGTTAAAGCAAGACTCCTTAAATAGCAATCAGTCAATCGAATATCAATGTTAAATATAAGAGTCAATGACAATATAATGAATATCGTTTTCAAATCAAGCCATTGTTCTCCAAAGAAAATTCTAATAAGAAGTTCGCTATTGAATATAAAACATATCGTCAATAGCATTGCAAAAATGTTCAAATAATATACAGAGCTCCTATATGCGCTTTTAATGGCTTTGTTATCATCTTGAACTTCAGACAAAACTGGGAAAAGAGCGGAATCGAAGATTCCATTAAGTTGCGAAGATATCTGACTAATAAAGCCTTGGGGTCTGTTATATGCCCCCAACGTAGCAACAGACATTAACCTCGGCATAATCAAAGAATCTATGCTATGAGCAAAATTACGGAACAACGCACTAGCCATCAACCAGCCACTAAAGCCAAAAATCTTTTTCAAAATTGCTGCGTCCCAGTCAAAACTAAATTTTGTCTTTGCAAAAATTAAAGAAAGAAAATACAATAGAATTGAATTGACAATAAGTTTTCCAAGAATTGCATAAAAACCATATCCCTTTAAAGCTAACAAAATCGCAACCACAGAGGAAACAATTAATGAAATCAAACTTGAAAGCCCCATTCTAAAAAACATTCTATTACGGTGCAAAACGCTTCTTGGAACCGAAGTAACACAACTCAGCAACAAAGTACACGAAACAATTATAAGTGGAATTCGGATAGAAGAGTCAACAACAAGAATTGATAAAGGAGCAGAAAGAGCACACAGCGAAGACGTTAAAATCAATCCAATAACAAGGCTTAATGAAAAAGCATTATCAAGGTATTTTTTATTGATTTCTTTATGCTGGACAATCGCAGCCCCAATACCGGTATCAGCAAGCGAAGCAAAAATAGCCGTTATCGCCGTTATTGCAGCAAAGTATCCGAAATCTTCCTTGCTCAACAATCGAGACATTATGGAGAAAAACAACAATTCCGTCAAGCCCATAACCAACGTTACGATTGTCTGCGACGAAACCCCTCGCAATACCTTGCTTGATCGAGACTGAGACATTCTATTTCCTCTTTTTTCCAATCAAAAACGGGCAAAATCTATTCAGGAACAAAGACAGTGCGCAACAAACAATACATGCAAATGTAGTTTTTAATAAAGCAAGGCAATACAGATTATCTATACCAATATGTGCCAAGTCTAGTATTTTACCAAACAAACCAAATGTGTATCCACTCCATATATATATAACAAGAGTATTTTGGCCGATTGTACTCATAAAATTAACGTGAAAATTCATTTTTTGAGCGGAAATAAACAACAAAAATAAGCCTAAATAAATAATGGCAAAACAAAAAGGAATGTTATAATAAAAATTAAGATGGACATCAATAGATTTACCAGGAAAAAGAAATTCACTCAGCATACATAGCAGAAGATACAAACCTGTTCCGACTAGAATATGCCACTTTTTTATTTTTGAGAAGAATTGGAAATATTTTTTAAAGAGAAAACCCACTAAGAAGAACGATTGAACAACCAGAGCCCTATTTAGCATTGCAAAGTTAGCCACATCAATATATGCCAAAAGCAATCCAATTATGGACAGCCCAATCATTCCTAAAATAAGATAAGATGTTTTATTAAATATTTTCCTTAACAAATAATGAATAATCTGTGCAAGAATAAAACACGGCATAAACCAGATTACATGGCCTGTCAACATATTCAATAAATATTCTGCGCCGAAAGATACTCCTTTTAGAGGGAGCAGCAACATTATCGGAAACATTCCCAAAAAAAGCCAAGGCACAACTAATTTAGTTAAGACACCTTTGAAGAAAACTTTTGATTCAACGAAATCTTTAAATAAAAAACCTGATATAGCAAAGAAAAGCGGCATTTTAACAGGGCTAGTAAACAAGAAAAAATAATGTGCCTGAGGTAAGCAATGACCAAATACGACAAAGACAATTGCCAGAGCCCATAAAAAATCAATCCAGTCTATTCTTCTTGCTGTACCCATAATCATTTCCAGAAATAATTTCCAACATGATACGGATGCCGTTGATTTTCTGGGGGAAGCTCCATATAATCTCCATACCGTGTTCTTAAAAATTCATCCCATCCGATAGGGGCAAGAAATTTTTTGCCTTCAAATTCTACGTCTACAGCACCATCAAAGATACTCTTACTATAAACACGACAAACATCTATCACCATGTTTTTTGTCGAATTATTCCTTTGGTACTTTTGAATATGCTTGACACATCTTTTTGTCAAAATTCTTATAAATGGTATATTTTTTATTGGGAACAATCGCACAAGTTTATTTCTTACCTTAATCAAAAAAAGCCTTGATTTGAGTAGCGATCTATATTTATCAAAAAATTTTTTTATTTCTTGATCTGTCTTAGGCAAACCATCTATTGGATATAAATCAATATTTATGCCATAATATTTTGCAACTAATCCTTTCTTATTGTATGTTGCATTACAAGTAATTCTGGGGAATGGATATTCATAACCATATTCAGTATCTATATCAGAATATTTATATTTTTTTGACTTGAATTTTTGTTTAAAAATTTCAAGATCTTCCCTCGGCATCATTATATCAGTGTCGTCGTCCCAGGGAATATATCCTTTATGGCGAATAGCACCTAGAAGCGTCCCAAACGCTAAAAAGTATGTCAAGCCATTTTTACGACAGAATTGATCAACTTCAACTAAAATGTCAAGGCGAATGGCTTTTGATTCTTCTTCAGTAACTTTTCTTTGCATTTATACAACCTTTATAAACCATTGACTAAAAAAGTTCACGAAACAATTGACATTCAACGATTCATTCACAATAAGAATCACATCATCCCTCATAAAAAATTTATCGATATAAAATAAACATCTTCAAGGTTCTCTTTATATGTAGGAACAATTGTGGAGTTCTCTGAATTTTTTTATACGCTCATCTCTAATATTTCCGTCTTTAATAACGGTAGCATTTTTGATGCTATCAGGATACAGGTCAAAAGATTTTTCAATCAAGCAATCAATATATTTAGAAACTCCTTCACTAAGAACTTTTGTAACCGTGATTGGGTACATTGCAGGAGTATTGTCTACAGCATAGTGAATCACTCCATCAACTTCATATACGGGATTATCGATAGTTGTCGGATGAGACGTCTCAATTTCAAGATTCGGATCGCAGCTGACATCAATAATAAGCGTTCCAGGCTTCATCTTCTTCAGATCGTCTCTGTATATGATTCTATCAGTCCTTGAGGTGTCCCACATAACGCAGTTTACAAGGACATCATAATCAAACATCTTTTTCTTAAATAACGATTCAAGTTTGCGACCATATACATCTACCGTGGCACCCAAACCATGAAGAATTCTTAGCGCACCCTTCGTTGTCTGGCCATTTCCCAAAATGGCTACTTTTGTATCATATGGCATTTTTCCACAATAGCGGAAAGCATGCATAATGGCAGCTTCTCCAGCAACTTCCCTATTGCGATGGAATATATAGCGTCCTTCTTCGAAAATTTCTTCCCATGCTATAACAGTATGCTTCGCTTTTAAAATTTGAGAAGTAAAGTTGATATTCTGAACGGTATGTGCCCAACCAAAGAGTATTTTTCCATCTTCTAAAGAAGACAAATAGTCGGCATCACCCAATTTAACATCAGCAATGATATCGCAAGAAAAAATGTTTTCTCTCGGAACAATATGGCATCCTAACTTTACATACTCTTCATCGGGGACACCAACGGCCACCCCATATCCTTGTTCAAAGTACAAAGAATCCAAATTTCTGATATCACGCATATGCTGCGGCAACAAAGCTCTGCGGCGTTCCCCATTTTTATGACTTATAAGAAAACCCATTTTATTCATGATGACATCTCCATTTTTGACCTTTACTCAGATATTTTCATGATTTGGTTCAATAGATGGTCCACTATATCGTTTTAGATCAATCATGCTTCCATATAGTTGATCAATTTCAGGCAATATGGCAGAATCAAAACCGGAATCCGGATAAAAAGTCATTTCCCCGAAATACATATGTCCATTTAAATCATAGAAATCAACTCTAACAAAAGGGATTTCCTTTGAAAGAAGTTTTGCACAATCACGCATCTGTTCCAATGACTTGGGTTTTGGAAGCGTAAAGCCTTCAGGAGCCATTTTTCCCATTATATTATGCCGTAGCAAATTCCAATTAAAATCAAAAGAATAAAACTTTGTAGGCTCATCTTTATCTCTATCCAAACATAACATTACTTTATATGGTTCACCATTGAAACAATAGACTTTATAATCCACAGGGACATGACCATTATCATCTAAAAATTTTTCAGCAATAATTCTTGGGTAAACATTTTTATAAGGCCATTCGCGTAATTTTTTGTATATATTTTTCTTCAAGCTTCTTTTTAAAATTTTTTTTGCTTTTTCCAAATCAAATTGTGATTTGTCCTTACATATTAAGACATCACCACCACCACCACCATTTGTTGTCTTTAAAACAAACTGATTTGGCAACATATCAATATTTAATGTTTCAACATCATCCCACACACCTAAGGTTGGAACAATACATTTTTCCCCTAAAATTTTTGCCACATGATTTTTCACAGAATATTTATCAACAAGAGTTGTATAGATTGAGTCTCGATTATAAAGTTTCAACCACTGTAACTTTTCATTAAACGATTTCGGATTTTTCAAATTCAATTTGCGACCAAATTTACAGCGAAACAGTAACTGCAAATACAATTTGTCAGAGAAAAGAAAATTTAAGTTTTCTAATAATGATGCGCAAAAATCTGCTTTATTCTCTTTAATCAACTTAATTGCTGTAAACAATTTGCTCATTCTTTTTCTCCTGAGTCAAACAATAGCCCAAAACACACGTTGCTCCAATAGACATATCTGCATATGACATCGAAAAGAAAGTTTTCATAAAATAAATTATAAAAAACAATTGTAGTGCTAATTTGATATGCGGTTCATACGTTCTTGAAAATACGACTTTTGTAAAGAGCAACCAATACAACAAATAAATAAGCAAACCCAAGAGACCTTGATTTACGGCAATTTCAAGCCAATCATTATGAGCATAATTACGAGATACCTTCAAAGTCGCATTTGCACCAGAACCAAAAAGAAACTGTAATGGAGTCGCCTCATTCCAATAATAATTGGCAAGTTCCTCATACAAGACATCCCTTCCACTAGAGTTCCCTTCAAGAGTGTCTTCAACCCTCTTCTGAAAATATAAGCTTTCCTCCATCTGCTTCTGAGCAAATTGATAGCCAACAAAACATAAAAAAACCGCGAAAGCTATAAACAAGAATCTCATTCTAGAATGAACTTCTTTTATATTTCTCCATAAAAACCATATCAAGCATACAACTCCAATAACCAAAGCCCCACGCTTCATTGCCATAAGCATAAATACCATTATGTAGCCAATTACCAAATATTGAAGTAAAGGTTTTTTGTATAAAAAAACACATGCTGGAATCAATGCCAAAAAACCATACCCATAATTATTTGTAAACGACTCTGATCTTGAATGATTTAACAAAGCAAGCATCAACATTTCTTGTTGACTTTTAAAATAGTTTATAGTTGTTAAGGAAAGGAAAATAAAAAGCCAAATGCATAAACTTTTTTTTGTAAGCAAACCTTCTTTTGAAAAAACATAGAAAACATAAATTGGCAGAATTGAGATCATTATCGTCTTCAAATAACTAAAGCTATCAACATGCGTCATATAATCCATGGAATTATATCCTCCGATCATTAGATACACACCATAAACAAAAAACATGGAAAGTAAAAGATTCAGACCCAAAAAATATACAGGCAGTTTATAGCGAGAATTAGCAACAAAACAATAATATAGCGACACAAGCAAAAGAAAGATAAGCAGTAATTGCGTAAACAAAGTTCCTTTCGAGAACAAAACTCCCTGTGTATTATATATACACCATCCTGCAATATAAATATTTGCTTTATTTAACCATTTCGGCATAGGTCAGCCCTGCAATTTTTTCATATTCCAAGT
This sequence comes from Fibrobacter sp., assembly GCA_016285835.1. Lineage (GTDB taxonomy): Bacteria > Fibrobacterota > Fibrobacteria > Fibrobacterales > Fibrobacteraceae > Fibrobacter. Next base: position 42,354 of record JAEERM010000011.1, on the reverse strand, counting down.
TCGCGAACCATTGTCAGATATTTTTTTCGCCGGTACACCGGCAATGGCGATATCGGGTTCAAGAAAATCTTTAGTAACAACCGCATTTGCACCTATCGCAATTCCGTCGGCAACATGAACACCCCCAACAATCTTTGCTCCTATCCCAAGAACCACGTGCTGCCCAATTGTAGGCGCAAAATCAGTCCCCCCTCCAGCAACAATTCCTGTTCCAATATGAATTGAGCAAAATTCATCAATAGATGCATTTCCATTAATCAATATCGGTCCTACATGCATCAAGTGTAAACCTTTAGCACAACAATTTAAAGGAATATGCAAGGAGTACTTTGACTGTATTTTTAGTAGTCTAACATAATAAAATAAATAACGTAATTTATGCCCTGTATTATAATGAAATTCTGCTTTACGTAATAATATTTGATGTTTTTTTAATATAGCGCCTTCTGTAATTTGGAGCAAATATTTAATGCCATTAATTTTATATCTCGAAATTTCTACAGAAAGCCAGTCTTTCAAATCCTTCTTTGTATTAATTCGTTTACTTTTTTCAAGCATTATTCCCCCAATAAAATCTTTTGAAATTTTATAACAACATTATTCATATCATAGTTAGCATCAAAACATGCATTATTAGAAATTCGTCCATCTTTTTTTCTCATCATATCAATCCATAATTGGATACTCTCATCTTTTATGGGTAAATACTGAATAGTCTTTGTTATATCTGCCGATTTCGTTATTTCATCCGATACATAGCATTGCAGTCCACATGCCTGCGCCTCTAACACAGCATTGGGCATTCCTTCATAAAGTGACGGGAAAACAAAAAAATCCATTGCGGAGTATATGGATGGCATATCGGAACGAACACCAGAAAAAATAACATTCTTTTCCAGTCCCATTTTCCGAACCTTTTTTTGAATATCATTTTTCAATTCGCCATCACCAACCAACATTAGAACAGAATCTGGATTGCACTTATGGTAATATTGAAATATCTTTAACAAAAATGAATGATTTTTTTGTACTGAAAAACGACCAACATGACCTAGCACACTTTGGTTCGGCGAAATACCGAACTCATTTCTAACAGCATTTCTACCATTTTCGGTATAACTAAAATAATCTAAATCCAGCCCATTATGAAGAATATGGACTAAGCCACGTTTAAAATTTTTCTCTCCAAATGTATATTTTGCGGCCTCAATTGACGGAGCTATTTTCACATCAACAAATCGCATAAACAGAAGTTTTCCCAGCCAATGTGAAATTTTCGTCCCAAAACGATTCCCATCGCTTGAATTACTTGATCGAACAACACATTTTTTTGCGCCAGCCATTTTAGCAACAGCCAAATCCAAGAAACCCATGGCGTTGGATGATATTCTTAAAATAGCATCGTAATGACCTTCTTTGACAATCTTTCTTAAGCCAGAAACATACCGCCACAAAGATTCGCTCTTTGCCGGGAATCTTAGAATCTTGCCACCATAGCTGATTATTTCATCATCATAATAACCTTTTGAATCTATATTTACGGCAAAATCCATCTGATATTTTGTCTTATCAATTTGCCGATAGATCTTCATCAAGAAGGTCTCCGCTCCACCAGCATTCATTGCGCCAACTATGCAAAGCAGCTTTTTCAAAGGACTTTCCCTCCTTCAGTCAACATAGACGAAATAATTTCTTTAATATACTCATCTGGCTGATAACTTTTTGCTGCTTTAAGGCAATTATTCTTTATTTTAAGAATGTTCTGCTTTTCTAGAGATATCAAATGCTTTATAGCTTCTGCAAGGTCGCTGCAATCCTTTGAAGGGAACATAAAACCATTGAACCCATCTTTAACCAATTCCGAATTGCTGCTCCAATCAGAAGCAATAACGGGCAATCCCGCAGAATAGGCATCTACAATAGTTCCTGGGAACCCTTCTCCCATCCAACTTGTCGGAAAAAGCAGTGCGAAATAGCCTTTAAGTATGTTTACGCTTTTATCAAACGGGACCAGACCGCAATATTTTACAACATCAGAAGCCTTTCGCATGATATCTTCAAATCGGCTTTTGTATGCATCGTCCACCGGCCCATAAATATCAAGAGCACATGCATTTCGCCCATATTCTTCGTTTACTTTTTCAATAGATTCTATTGCGTCTTCTACGCCCTTTTCCTTCATCACCCTAGAAAAAGTACAGAAGCGGAATGGTTCAACAAATTCTTTTGGAATTTCTTTTTCATCCAAAATAGACAGACGCTTGAAATTAGGAATCACTTCGCAATTTTCCACACCGCATTTTAGCAGATTTTTTCTTAATTTTTCCGTTTCAACCCAGTTAATGGCAAAAGAATTAAGGTAATTCTTGAATTTTGGATATTTTTTTATGTATTTGTCAAGATTTCCGCCGATAACATCGTGGAACACTCGGACTTTCCAAAAGCCAGCAAAAAATGACAATATCGGAAAAAAGAACTTCATTCCGTTTCCAGACAATAACACGATTATATCTTTACGGAACAACAAAGCCAATAGCGTTTTCATTAAAAGCTTGAAAGGCTTCCTGTTTTTCAAATATGTGTCAATTTTCTGGATATCCCAGTCAGTATTTTTAGAAAGTTCATCAAACAGGATTTTAGTCTTGACAGTCTGCCCATCAAGAAACTCTTCGTTACCACCAAAATGTCCTATGATGGCAATCCGTTTTCTCATTTTTTAATCCTGCTTAAATCAATCATCTGTCCCCATTCCAAATCATATTTGTCCGGGTTAAAGGGCATCATGCATGCACTTGGAGTGAACGTTAATTCCGCAAAATAAAACCGATTGTTCGCAATAAAGAAATCGACTCTAACAAACGGAAAATCTTGGCTTAAAATCTTGGCCATATTCGTCATTTCATTAAAGAATGATGGTAAATCGACAGACGGAATATCCGTATAGTCATCCCTTTTTAGGGGCATTTTTGATCCATCTAGATAGAAAAAACCTATTTGCGCTTGCCGATCATGAACTAAATCAGTAGAAACATAAATAAACTTCGGTTCACCATTAAAACAAAAATACTTATAGTCCGTTATATTGTCACCGAGATACTCTTCGCATGTAATATGCGGTATAATCTTTGAATAATGTCGCTCAATATTGAAAGCTCCAAAATCTTCCTTCATCCAAGTATTAAGCTGCCTTACTGCATTTTCTTTATCAAAAGAATCTTTGTCCGCACAGAGAATATTGTACGCACAACCGTGATTGCATTTTAACACAAACTTTTTTGGAAGTTTAGACCAATCAATTTTACCGGCACTATCCCAATCACCCAATAAAGGCACAAGTTTTTCTTCAAAACCTTTCTGCTTTATGTACTCACGGACTTTAAATTTATCGGCACATTGCACAACAAGAGGATTCTTTGGCAAATAATTCAACTTGAGCCACTGCAATTTTTCGTTAAAGGTTTGCGGATTATCCAAATTCATTTTTTTCCCGAGAACTATCTTGAAATAGAACTTCGACATAACAGCGTCTGGCATAATCTTACTAGCCAAAACCTGAATCTTTCTGCGGATTTTATAAGCCAACGAATCTCTTTCCATAAACGCCTCAATTTTTCACATACCTAAATTTTTTCCAAACACCAAAGAACAGATTACGAACGGTAAAGCATAAAGAACACAGCGGATTCATAACTTCCGCCTCTCGATAGAGCTTATAATGCCATTTTATCAATGTAAAATGACTGTGTCGGCTGATAGAACCATTACGCACACGGTAGTTTGCCAATTTTTCGGGGAGTAGATAGCAATCTGCCTTTTTACAGATTTTTAACCACATCGCATAATCATTATTTTTCTTGATGTCCGCGATTTGGATATCCCCCACGACTTCGCGGTTATACATCACGGTGAGGCATCCGGGCCAACAGTAGTTAAACATTCCCGTCTTGGTGATACGTTCCGGGCCACCTACAATGATTTTTGTCGGCACGCCATCCTCGCCCATTATTCCATAGCGGGTATAGCTGAACGCGTAGCCGTTCTTTTCCATGAACGCGACTTGTTTTTCCAGCTTGTCGGGCGTCCAGAGGTCGTCGCTGTCGAGGAAGGCTATCCATTTGCCGCGGGCTTCGCGCAGGGCCCGGTTACGGCTGACCGCCGCGCCGCTGTTTTGTGCGTTTTTAAGGTAATGGATTTTTGACGACAGAAGATCCCCGCCTTCGCGGGGATGACAATAGGGGGCAACAACTTCGTCGGTGTTGTCGGTGCTGGCGTCGTCAACGATAATCAGTTCCCAGTTCGTGTAGGTCTGGGCCAACACGGACCGTATCGATTCGGCGATGAATCGGCCGGTATTGTAGCTGGGCATAATTATGGAGACCAGGCCGTACATGCTAAACAGCCCCTTCCAGCATTCCGCGACGCATGAAAAAAAATATGTGCAGTCGGTTAAGCAACAGCCTCGAACCATGGTTGTGTCCGGCGAATCCGGACGGTTTGTGTCTAAACTAATATATAGTAAAAAATGTAATTATTCTATAAGAGGCCGCGCGGGTCTGCACTGCCCTCGCGGGTCTAGGGATATTTTCGCGCAACCTATTGACTTCAGCCGTAAAACGGCTCTGTTAGGCCAAGCCGTATAGCTGCGAACTCGCTGCGGACCGCCGAATGACGATTTCAGCGTAAAAACATCGGTTTTGCAGCCGAAAAACAGTTTTGGAAGGGCTTACTGGATGTTGGAATAGCCTTTGGATCTTCCCAAAAGGTCGTACAGCTTGCCGCTTTTTTGTGGCATCTGTTGTGCTTTGACTTTATGGATGAAATCCGTTGTTTGTTTTGGCAATGCCAGTTTTTGCATCGGATCTCCGATAATCGATTCTCCATAGAACCAATCGTAAAGGTCTTCCTTGTGACTGTACTGGTTCTTTTTTACCCTTTTGTTTACCCATTCTCGGAACGATTCGCCAATGAATTCGTGCTCAAAGGCGTCGTACATGAAACCATCCATTTGGTCGCTTCCACTGGTTTTGGATGAACCGATACTTACAAAACCGCCGTTAATCGTGTTAAAGATATGCTCGCTTCCAACAGAGGCACTATTGGCGTTGCCGTAGAAATCATAGCAGGTAAGTGGACCACAGCAGGCAAAGTGGAAGAATCTCGGTGACACGCACATGTTTCTTTCCACTCGTGTTATATCCAGCCCGTTTCCAAGGCCAGTCTGGCCTCCGTGCCCACCGTAAACGGCCCAATCATACTTGTCTGATTTAATGTTGTCTATGTATTCCTGCCCGTCAGCGATAGACTTATCAAGGGAGTCTGGAGAATAAAGAAGGCTCAAACCATCAACGAATTTCTGGTCGAGAGGATTGTTTAGGCCTCCTTCCTCAGTTAGGAACATGGCACTACGCGTACGTTTCTTGAACAAACCGAGATAGTAGTTGTGAATTTTCTCGAAATAGTTCAATAAAAGCGTTTTTGGGTTACCATAGAAACCTGCCGTGTTGGGGTCAATTCGTGAAACCCATATTTCAAAGGAATCAGAAACTGCGCCACTTTTGGAATAGTGCCCGTCAAAAACTCCATTGGATTTTCCAGAAATCCAACGGTGCTTTAGGTCTTCTTCGGGGAGCGAATCCATCATGAAAATATTTCCGTAATAGGTTTGGTTGAGACCGCGCGTGCGCTTGTCATTTTGACGCCAAACGGAATCAGGGATTGGTTCATAGGAGGCATCTTTCCCGCATTTCCATTTTAGTGTAAGATAAGCGGCGCCATATTCCTCAGCATAGTTTAGTTTGAATTTGTAGAGACTGTCTTTCTTGAATTTAAAAGCGCTGTAATATGGAATGTCCCAGTTGTTGAACCATGCGTCAATGAGCAGGGAATCGTTAATCCAAAGGCGCCTGTCGTTGTCCGTGGTAAGTTGCAGGGAACAAAGCGCGGAGACTGGAGATTTGAGGTATCCGGAATATGCAATTGAAAAACTATCCGCCGGTACTTTCCCTGGTATCGGAGAACCATCGAGTACATCGAAGTTTAATGTTGTCGTGGTGGTATCAAACAACTTTCCGCCATAGGCTTCGGGGCCTCCGGCAGCAGTGTCTTTCCAAATACCGTCAAGATCCATGAAGTAAAAGTCTGTTACCCAACGTTGGTATCGGAATCCTTCTTCTGTTTTCTGGTAAAATTCAAATTGAGCTCGCGGAATGTCTCCAACAAAAATGGCTCCCGTGATGGAATTCTTCTTGCTTACGAGCATTTCTTTTAGGTCGGTGACTTTCCCGCCGTTCTTCTGGGATTTGAAAGATTCGACAGAGGCATTTATTTGATAAGTATTCCAAATGTCATCTGTATAGGTGATTATGGCGTTCCTGATTTCTTTGTCTAATATCATTTCGTCGTCAACGACGATGAGGATATCAGATGCTTTACTCCATGCGCAAACAGAAAATAGGAGAAATACCCCAAAAAAATATTTAAGTGTATTTTTCATGAAAGCCTTCCTGGACTTCATTAAAGACAAAATCCTTTTTTGGGAAATATATATTTTTTTTTCTGCTCAACAAACATACGGCCTGGAATGACAGAGCCCGTAAAATAGTGTATATTTGTACTGTACCTATATTTGACAGAGCTATAAAGCCCGTAGCCTTCAAAGAAATCGTCAGAAGTTGACTAGAAAGGCAAAAAAATCTAGATTGAGGGAAATTATGGCTCTTGAAATAAGAAACATCCCGGTTCTTACTGGCTCTACGGCAGAGTCGTTTATTCGTGCTGCCGAAGAACGCGAAAAGAATCCACGCCATCTCTCTCTCAAGGTTTCCTTTGCCCAGATTGACGAAATGGCCGCCCGCGCGCGTTCTTATAAAGAGGCCCATAATGGAAAGAATCCGTTTAGCATCTGATTGCACAATCTACCCCATCGACAAAATCCCCCCACTCAACGAAGCTGCGAGGCGATGAGCTGCTTGGCTTCGGCCTGGCCCTGGTCGTACTGTTTAACAATCATTTTGTCAATATTTATTGACATTCCTTTATAAACTATATATATTTATAAACGCTATGGGAAAGAAAAGCGTTACATTGCTGCCGAAGACAACCAAGATTCTCGAACAGATGGGTGAGCAAATCCGTCTTGCCCGCATGCGCCGCAAAATCTCCGTCGCTCTGGTCGCCGAAAGGGCAGATGTCAGCCGGGCTTCGGTCTGGGCTGTCGAGAAGGGCTCCGCAGCGGTCGCCATCGGGATTTACGCGGCCGTACTCCACGCTATCCACGGCATGGACAAGGACCTGCTCAAGGTCGCTGCCGACGACGAATTCGGCCAAAAACTCCGCGACATCGAACTCCTGAAGAAATACCACCCTGACAAATGAGGTGGATTATCAGTTACGAAAACTGGTGGCTTATGGAAAGCGCCTTCAACGAAGCTGCGAGGCGATGAGCTGCTTGGCTTCGGCTTGGCCCCGGTCGTACTGTTCGCGGGTGATTTTGCCGGTTTCGAGCAGGTAGTCGCCAAGGTCGGTGGCGGTATCGCAACCTTCTTCGGTGATTCCGTCGCGCTTGAACACCTTGCCGAGCGTGGCGAGGATGATCCTGATGTCGCCCCAAAGGGTGATTTTGCGGATATATTCGAGGTCGTAGCCGATTTTCGCTTCCCAGGTGACGGCGTTGCGTCCGTTGATTTGCGCTAGCCCGCTGAGGCCCTGGCGTACTGTGTGGCGCTTGCGCTGTTCGGGAGTCATGAAGACCATGTCGCGCACGAGTTGCGGCCTCGGCCCGATGACGGCCATATCGCCCTTGAGGATGTTGAAGAGTTCGGGGAGCTCGTCAAGGCTCGTGGAGCGGAGGAACTTGCCGTAAGCGTTCAGGCGCTTGTCGTCGGGGAGCAGGTTGCCGCTTGCGTCCTTCTCGTTGGTCATGGTGCGGAACTTGACGAGCCGAAAGATTTTCTCGTTCAGCCCGGGGCGCGGCTGCGTAAAGAAGGGGTTGCCCTTCATCTTGACTGCGCCAAGGAGGGTAAGCGCGACCAGCAGCGGGCTCAGGCACACGATGGCGAGAGCGGCGCAGCAGAAGTCAAAGAAGCGCTTGAGGTGGTTGGCGTACAGGCGGTTTAGCATAACATTGTTTTTTATGGTTTCATGAACAACATATTCATTAGCCGTTAACTTAAAATATATCCTTTCTCTTGTAAAGAGAAATTATAACAATTTACCCCTTATTTCCGTTTGGCTGCGATGAGCACGACAGAGCCAAGAATCAGAATAATACCCGCGATGAGCCTGCCTGTGAGGATTTCGCCAAAGACGAGCACTCCGATTGCCACGGCCGTCACAGGCTCTAATGCACCGAGAATCGCCGTGGGCGTCGACCCGATAATCTTCACGGCTTTCACCATGAATATGAGCGAAAGCACTGTCGGCACGAGGCCCAGCATGAATCCCCAGCCCCAAGAACTCGCCTGCGTAAAGAGCGGAGGCAGCCCCGAGCCGAACGTCACGGAATAGAGTAGCAAAAAGACCAAGCAAAAGCAGATGGCGTAAAAAGTCATCTTCACAGAGCCCATCTGCAAATTGATGCGGTTCGCCATCACCATGTATATCGCGTACGAAAGTGACGAGGCAAACACGAGCACAAGGCCTGCGGTGCTCAGAGGCACTCCGTCATCGCCACGGTACAACAGAGCGACCCCCGACATCGAAACGGCAATGGAAACGACCGTCCAGGCTTTAATCTTCTCCTTGAAGAATATCGCCATCAAAACCGAGACTTCGAGTGGATAGAGGAAGAGGAGCGTCGAGGCAAGCCCTGCATCCATGTACTTGAACGAGGCATAATACGTGAGCGAACTGACCGCAAACAAGAAGCCAAAGGCGACGAGCGCCCCAAATTCCTTGAGAGTAATCTTGAAATGCGAACCTTTCGCAAGAATTACCGCAAAAAGGAGTAGCGCCGCCGTGAAAAAACGGTAAAACAGCACGTTTTCGGGAGAATAGCCCTGGGAATAAAGGTTCAGCGCCCCCAGAGGGTTCGTACCATAACAGATGGCGGAAAGAGCAGCAAAAAAGAAACCTTTTATCATAGTAGGAAGTCGGAAGTAGGAAGTAGGAAGTTACTGTCTACTGTCTACTTCCTACTGTCTACTAAATTAAATTGCGAACTTGGTGGCGTCGGCGAGCTGCACGCTCGCGATGCGGGAAATACCCTTGATTTCCTGCGTCACACCGTAAAGCATATCGGCCTCGGCCATGGTACGCTTGTTATGCGTCACCACGATGAACAAGGTCTGCTTGCTGAATTCGCGGAGGAGCGCCATGAAGCGGCCCACGTTCGCATCGTCCAGCGGGCCGTCCACTTCGTCCAGCACGCAGTACGGCGAAGGCTTTTCCATGTAGATGGCGAACAGCAAGGCCGTTGCGGTCAAAGCGTGTTCACCACCGGAAAGCGCCTTGATGCCGCGCATCTTCTTGCCGGTCGGGCGGACGTTGATTTCGATATCGGCATCCAAAATGTCCATGGGCTTGCCCATTTCGTCGAGCTTTTCGACAAGGCTCATCTTGGTTTCGCCGTTCAGGAACAGTTTGCTGAACACGAACTGGAAGTTCTTCTGGATACGGGCGAACGTGTCGAGGTAGCGCTGGCGGGCAATGTCGTCGAGCTTGGTGATGGTGCGATCGAGCGAGGCACGGGCACGGTCCAGGTCGTCGAACTGCTTCTCGACTTCTTCCAGGCGCTTCTTTTCGCCCTCGTAGTCGTCCATCACGTTGACGTTGATGGGGCCAAGTTCCTTGATTTTGCCACGGAGTTCGCGGATTTCGCGGTCGGCGTCGGGCTGGCTGTATTCCACGCGTTCGACACCTTCCGGGTTGTCCACGTCGACGGACCAGTCGTTGGAAATGCGTTCGCGGAGGCGGTCCACGTTGTTCTGCAGGGATTCCTGGCGGCGTCCGACGTCGTTCAATTCCTTCATCCGGTCGATCATCTCGTCGCGGAGGCGGTTGCTTTCGTCTTGCCAAGCGCCAAGGTCGCCGCTCACCACGTCGTAGCGTTCACGGGCAATGTCGCGGGCCTGTTCGAGTTCACGGAGCACGGCATCCTTTTCTTGTGCCTGGTCGGCGAGCTTCGTGCTGTCTTCCTCGAGTTTTGCAATATTGACGGTATTCTTTTCGATATCATCACGGCGGGCACGGATGGTGCTCTCGAGGAATTCTATCTGGTCGGCGATAGCGCGGAGCCTGTTCTCGTTCTGGGCGAGCCTAGAATTCTTGTCTTGAGTGGAGCGTTCCAGCTCGCGGACGTCCTCTTCTTTTTCGCGGAGCATCGTCTCGTGTTCTGCAAGCTGATCGGAGACGGCCTGGTACTGGGTTTCCACCTTTTCGACGCAGGATTCAGCCTCGGCAAGTTCCGCATCTGCATTTTTTGACTCCGCGGCAGCCGAAATACGGCCCAGGGCGGTGTTGCAGTCCGTTTGCAGTTGCTGGATGCGCCTTTCAAAAGCGGCCAAATCGTTACGGCGGATGCTTATGGCAGTGTCGTTTCCGCGCAAAGAGTCGCGTTTCGCCAAAATTTCGCCATTTACCGATTCGAGCATACGGGATTCTTCGTCGACAATCCCCTGCAAACGCTCAAAATCTTGTTCTTTCTGTGCGATATCAGCGACAACACCTTCCAAAAGCGCAGTCGCCTCGGCAATTTCATTCTTACGGGAAAGGGCTCCCGAAGTGGCCGCGCCAAAACTTACAAGGCCATTCGTGCGGACAATCGCGTCGGGAGCGACAAAACTCAGGTTTTCCCCACGGAACTCCCCGGCCAACTTGATCGCGGCCTGGAGCGAATTGACTATAAAGTAACGGGAAAGGATACCCAAAAGCCAGGCAGATACTTTGTCATCATCGCTTTTCACAAAGCCGGCAAGCGAGCCGACAACACCCGGGCGTTCAATAGCTTTGTCGTAGGCGGGCGAAGGAGCTGCGACCAAGGCGAGCAAGGCCTTGCCCACGTTCTCGTTCTTCGCCGATTCCACAATATCGCCGATAGAAGCGTCGGCATGCACGACCGCCGCATCCAAAATGTCGCCTAATGCAGTTTCTACGTAAGCAGCGTATTCTGGAGCCGCTTCGATGCGTTCGGAAACGATGCCGCCGATAAGGTCGGCCTTATTCTCGCAAAGCCAGCGGCTTGCGTCGGTGCCTTCGTCGGCAACGCTCTGTAAAACGTCAATTCTTGATTGCAGGCGGGCTTCTTCGTTCTTTAAACCTTGGAGCTTTTGGGTCGCCTCGGCCAGTTCGGCCCTTGCAGATTCAAGGCGTTCCTCACGGACGGATTTTTGCTCCTCGAGGTTCTCGATTTCGCGATTGGCGTCCTCAATTTGAGCCAAAATTCCGTTCACAGCGGCTTCGGCCTCGCCCTTTTGCGCATTGAGATTTTCAATTTCGCCCTTCCACTTCTCGATGTTGCCCTGCAACATCTGCGATTCGGCATCGAGGCGTTCGAAACGGCTGCGGAGGCTGTTGGCCCGGTTATTGGCCTGCACACGCTCGTTCGCGAGCTCGCGGGACTGGCCACGCAGGTCGTCCACCTTGTCGCGCATGACCTGGAGCGTTTCTTGTTCCCGTTCCAGGAGGGCGTTCATTTCTTCGACATCGTTGTCGGATTGGAGAACCTGGTTTTCCTCTTCGAGGCGGGCCTTTTCCTCGGATATCTCGTTCAACTTGGCCTCGGAACGGGTAATTTCGTCCTGAGCCTTTTCGCTTGCCGCCACAATCGACGATATAGAGTCGCGTGTACGGCCAATGTTGTTGTTGATGTCGTTCAAGGCAATCGTCGCAGCCTGGACCTGGCGTTCCAGGTCACGGAAGGCGTTTTCGTCTTCGCTGATGGCAAGGCGCTTTTCCTCGATTTTCGCCTGAAGTTCCGTTGCCTTGGTCTTGGCCGACTCCACTTCGTGGTTCATGCGCTTGGAGGTGGAATCCAAGGTCGCCAGACCATCCTTGAAATCTTCGTACTTGTCCAAACTAACCGAAAGGTCCAACTCACGGAGCCGGTTGTTCAGACGTTTATACTCATTGACCTTCTCGGCCTGGGTCTCGTAAAGCCTCACGGAGCGACGAACGCTCCTCAAGTTGTCCTCGACGCGCTCCATGTCCAGCTGGACTCTTTCCAACTGGCGGCGGGTTTCCTTGCGCTGCTGCTTGTACTTGCTCACCCCGGCGGCTTCCTCGAACAGGATGCGGCGGTCGTCGGCCTTGTCGCTCAAAACGGACTTGATCATGTCGGCGTTCATCTGCGAGTAGGTGCTGGACCCGAGGCCGGAGTCGAACAGCAATGCATGGACATCGCGCAGGCGGCACTCCTGGTTGTTAATCAGGTATTCGCCGGAACCGTCGCGATGTACGCGGCGGGTCACGATGACTTCGGAATATTCAGAATTCAGGGAACCATCACTATTATCAATAACGATGGAGACTTCGGCAAGGCTCATGGCGGCACGTTCTTCGGTACCGCTGAAAATCACGTCCTGCATCTTGCTCATACGGAGCGACGCAGCTTTCTGTTCGCCCAAGACCCAGCGGATGGCGTCCGTGATGTTGGACTTGCCACAGCCGTTCGGTCCCACCACGGCAGTCAGGCCTTTCGTGGGGAAGTTGATTTCGGTCCTCTGGGCGAAGGACTTGAATCCAAAAATCTTTAACTTCGTAATCTGCACAACGAGGAAAAAAATAACATTTTTTTATCAATTCAAAGTCCTTGCGGAACGCAAATGCCACCTTCCCCCCGACCCGTTCCAAGAACCTCAATTTCTGCCCACTCCTGCTCCGAACAAACTTGCAGAAAAACTTTTTTTCTATATTCGCACCATATGACACATAAGAATAGTTTCGCACGTCTCGTGCTCTTTATTGTTATCGGCCTCCTCATTGGCGGAATTTTGGGAGAATGCTTAGGTCTTCTGTTCGGCCAGCTCGGCCAACTCATGAACGCCGGCGGTTACGACAATATCGTCCGTAACTTCTTTGTTTCGTCGTTCGACCTGAATATCGGGACGGGAAAGGGCGAAACCCCGATAATGCTCGACCTCTACATGGTCAAGCTCGCCCTCGGGTTCGGCATCAAGTTTAACATCGTCAGTATCATCGGTATGATCATCTCGATCTACATCATGAAATGGTCCGGAGATAGGTAATGCAAACCATCCAAGAATTGCAAGCTCAACTCGCCAGTGGCGCTACTAGCGCCGAAAAACTGGCTCAGGCTTCGCTCGAAAAGATAGAATCCACCAAGAATCTCAACGCTTATATTTCTGTCCTGAACGAACGCGCCCTGGCCAAGGCCAAGGAAAGTGACCTCCGCCGTGCCGAAGGCAAGGCCCTCGGCCCCCTCGACGGTATTCCCGTCGCCGTGAAGGACAACATGTGCCTCGAAGGCACGCGCACCACGGCCGCCTCCAAGATTCTTGAAAACTTTGTCGCCCCCTACACCGCGACCGCCGTCGAAAAACTCGAAGCGGCAGGTGCCATCATCGTTGGCAAGACGAACATGGACGAATTCGCCATGGGTTCGAGCAACGAGACCTCGTATTTTGGCCCCGTCAAGAACCCGCTCGATGAATCCCGCGTCCCCGGCGGCTCCTCGGGCGGATCCGCCGTCGCCGTTGCATCCGGCACGGTGCCCTGCGCTCTCGGTTCCGACACAGGTGGATCTATCCGCCAGCCGGCCGCATGCACCGGCGTCGTGGGCATGAAGCCCACCTACGGCCGCGTCTCCCGCTACGGCCTGCTCGCCTACGCAAGTTCGCTGGACCAGATTGGCCCCTTCGGTTCTACCGTTGCCGACTGCGCTACGCTCCTTAACGCCATCTGCGGTATCGACCCGCACGACAACACCACCAGCACCCGCGAACCCGAAGACTTCGCCGCGAAGCTCGATGCGGGCGTGAAGGGCAAGGTCATTGGCGTCCCGAAGGAATACTTTGCCGAAGGGCTCGACCCGCAGTGCAAGGCCGCCATCGACGGCATGCTCAAAAAACTCGAAGCCGAAGGCGCAACGCTCAAGGAAGTGAGCCTCCCCCATATCGGCTACGCAGTCTCCAGCTACTATATCATTGCAACCGCCGAGGCCAGTTCAAACCTCAGCCGCTACGACGGTGTGCGCTACGGCTACCGCAGCAAGGAAGCCCGCAAGCTGTTCGACCTGTACGCCAAGTCCCGCAGTGAAGGTTTCGGCAAGGAAGTCCAGCGCCGTATTCTCCTTGGCAGTTATGTGCTCAGCGCCGGTTTCTACGACGCCTACTACGTGCAAGCCCAGAAGGTGCGCCGCCTCATCACCGACGACTTCAATAAAGCTTTCGAAAGCTGCGACGTGATCGCAAGCCCCACGATGCCGGGCCAGCCCCTCAAGTGCGGCATGAACGAGTCCGACCCGATGGCCGTGTACCTCTCCGACATCTACACAGTGAGCCTGAACCTTTCCGGCCTCCCGGGCGTAAGCGTCCCGTGCGGCATGGCTGGCGGGCTCCCTGTGGGCCTGCAGTGGATTGGCAAACCGTTCCAGGAAACGGACCTGCTTTCCATCGCCTCTGCCACCGAACGCCTGAACAAGTAAGCGCAGGCAACGATGAAGTTCAAGGCTAGTTTATTCGCACTCCTGGTCGCCGCTGTATTCTCCTTCGCACAGAATACAGCGATCGGCACACCTTCAACGCAGGATTCCGCAGCCCGCGAAGACGCCCTGCAAGACATCCTGGGGCAGAACTACACGCCCGACGGCTACATATCCGCCCTGGACAGCGCAACCAAGGACTCCTTGGCAAAGGATTCCGCCCAGGCGGAATCGTCCTCCTCAGGCGAAGGCCTAGTCCTCTACGATGGGCAATCTTCGTCTTCTTCGGCGGTAAGGCATATCGGCGTGGACGCTCCCGTGTACAAGTACCAGGTCACGGTCGGCCTGCAATCCCCGAGCCGTGGGATTTTCTCGTTGGAATACATCCTCTCCCAGGAAATCTTCAACGTCAACGTCCACTTTAGCGACTACAACAGCCACCTCCTCCAAATTGGTGTCTCGGCGATTTATTTCCCGATGGAAATGCGCTATTTCTACACGTTCCTCTCCTCCGACTGGTTCAGGGGCAAATACGACAGGGAACGGCGGACATCCAGGAACAACTACGAAGACTACGAGGAGACCGTCAATTATTGGCGTGTCGTAGCGGGTATCGGCGGTGAGTTCCTGTTCATGGAGCACTTCGGTGCCTATATCGAAGCGGGCTTTGAGTTCTTTGCCGGTAACGGAAGTTACTACACGCATTTGAACAAGGACTACGGAACACTGGATAGCGACAAAATCGTGTTGCCTTACGGTTTCGGGCTCCTGTTCCCGTTCTAACTGATTTTTCGACGTTTATCGAAGGGATTTTTTCCGAAAAAAATTTTTTTACCATAATCATCCCTTTTTTAAAAAAATGATTACGAAAAATGTATTGCAAAACGTTCCCCCGTTTTGCAATATTTATATCCACTCGAAAATCTATTTCGCACGTAAAATCAATTGGGGATCCAAATGGGGTTGGATAAAAATCAAGGGTTACAACAAAACGCAGAAAAGACGAATAACACAGGATCAAAAGAAAAATCAACTCAGTCGGTATACGCACTGGGCATGAGCAATGGGGCCAAGGATCAACACCCCATCCCCTTCCCCTGGAACTGCATAAAAGACTATCTCTATCCCGAATCGAACCACCTATGCAACATCAAGAACATGGGACTCCACGAGCAAGTAAACATCATACGGACCTACATATCAAGCGTATTTACCGGCAAAAATAAATCCAAGAAATAAATCGTCATCTTTTTCCAATTTTTTTCAGTAAATTTATAGCATGAAACTGACTTTAAAGCTAGTCTTCCTGCTCTTTTTGGTGTGCGCAACGGCTGTCGCAACCGTATTTGTCGTAAAAAAAATCGACGAGGCGCAATCCAAGGGCCCAAACATAACGAGCGCCTTCGTAGAGCAGCAAATCAGCGAAATTTCCGAGCTGGCCACCCTGCACCACCACTACCGCAAAAACGCCAACTACCAGGACGCGAAAAAACTCCTGGAATACATGCCTAGCTGGCGCATCAACCAGTCCATCAAGGAATTCATGCTGATATACCAGGGCGATGTCAAGCTAGGCTACGACCTGAAAGACATCAAGATTCACGTCGAGCCCCTCACGAAAAGCATCCTCATCTACCTCCCCGAGCCCAAGATTCTGAGCCACAGTATTGACTTCAAAAGCATCCAGGTTCTATGGGAAAAAAATGGCTGGCTCAACGATATCAAGTTCGAAGACTTCAAGCAATTCTTCATTGCCGAACAGAAAAAATACGAGGAAGAAAACAGCGTAGAGCTGAAACGCAGGGCACGGGAACACGCCAAGAAGATTATCCGGCTCTATCTCGGTTCAGTTGTCAAGCTGGCCGAGCCCCCCGAAAGCAACAAAAAATCATTCATAAAAAAATGGCTGCATCCCGACGACGGATACCAGATTAAAGTGGATTAAAAGGCCTAAATTCAGCTTTTTTTTCAGAAAATGCGAAAATTTTTTCTGTCAAAAATATTATTTTATCTTTAAGACAGAACAGGAAAATTCCAATGAAGCATTTCCTCCTCGCTTTTTTCCTCATCGCCACCACGGCTCTCATTGCCTGTAAAGAACAGAAGCAAGTTGATCGCCCCAAAACGGTCTCCGTCTTGATTTACAGTGAATATATCGATCCGGCGATGCTTGACGACTTCGAGAAAAAAACGGGATACAAGATACATTTGGAACTTTACGAGGCCCAGGAAGAAATGATTAGCAAGCTCCAGTCCATAGGAACCGGCCATTACGATGTCATTATCGCCTCCGACGTAGTCATCCAGCAGATGGTTCGCTTGGGGCTGATTGCGCCAATCAATCCAGAAAAAGTGCCCAACCGCAAAAACATTGCCATACAGTTCTTCAACCGGCCATACGATTCAACAAACACCTACACCATTCCCTATCTCTGGGGAACCACGGGCATACTTTACCGCGACAAGACAATCAACCCGGATAGCGTAAGCTATTCCATGCTGTTCAATTCGAGCAAGACCAAAGGGAACTTCAGTTTCTTGAACGAGAGCCGTTCCATGCTCTCCCTTGCGCTCCTCTCCGTCGGTTGTGACGCCAACAGCACCAGCCAGAACGATATAAACAAGGCCGTGGACCACATCCTTCAGGCAAAAAAAGACCCGCATTTCATCGGTTTCGACGGTTCCATAGGCGGCAAAGACAAGGTACTTTCCGGTATGAACTGGGCGGCAGTCGTATTCAACGGCGATGCCCAAGCCGCAATGTTCGAGGACTCGACACTCCAGTTCGCCATCCCGAAGGAGGGGTCGTTCATGTGGGTCGATGCCATGACACTCAGTTCCAACGCCCCGAACCCCGATGGGGCCTACACATTCATGAACTACGTCCTCGACGCGAAAAACGGCGCACAGCTTGCCCAGTATATCAACTACGCCACACCCAACAAGGCAAGCCTCGATGTCCTAGACTCCATGTACAAGAAAAACCGGGTCATCAATCCGCCACCCGAAACATTCGCAAGAATGGTGTACCTGAAAGATTTGGGCGAAGCCGCCATGATGTACGACGAGGCCTGGACCAACGCCAAGACTCGTTAATCGTCAATAATATTCGCCGGGCTTATGGGCTGGGGCGGGAACGGAGGTTCAAGCTCAATGCTGATGGGGCAATGGTCGGACCCCATGACCAACGGGTGGATTTCCGAACTCACGATATTGGGGACAAGCCCTGCATCGACAAAGGCATAATCCAAACGCCAACCCACGTTCCTGCTGCGGGCACCAAAGCGGTTTGACCACCAGGAGTAAGCGTCGCGCGTATCCGGGTGGAGCAGGCGGAACGAATCGACAAAGCCGTTTTCGACGTACTTGTCCATCCACGCCCTTTCGATGGGCAAGAATCCGCTCACGTTCTCGTTTTCCTTAGGGCGCGCAATATCGATTTCTTTATGGCAGGTATTGTAGTCCCCGACCGTCACCACATGCTTGCCGTCCTCGAGCCAGTGGCGGCTGTTGTCGAGGAAGGCATCGTAAAAGCGCAGCTTGTAGTCGAGCCTGTCGTCGCCCTGTCCACCGTTCGGGAAATAGATGGAGTTCAGCACCCAGTCCGGGAAAACAAGCTGGACGACACGGCCTTCGACATCGAATTCCTCGATATCGAAACCGTAATTCACGGCATCCGGTTCTATCTGCGAAAAGACGGCAACTCCGCTATAACCCTTCTTGCGACGGCAAGGGTTCCAATAGGAATAATAGCCTTCGGGATTTTGCAGGGACTCGGGAACCTGGTCCACGTCGGCACGGGTCTCCTGGAGGCACAGTATGTCCGGGCGAGTTGCCGCGAACCAGTCCTCGAAGCCTTTCTTTACCGCCGAGCGGATTCCGTTGACATTCCAGCTGTAGATATTCATTTTAGCCACAATCCATCTTCTATTTGCCAAAGATAGTTTTTTTATCGAGTTCGGGGTGCAAATACATGCCGAAATTCATTTTCAACGATAAAAATGTGGGAACTTATCACAAAAATGAGGTTTTATTTAAAAACAAAAGAAAAAAATATCAATTTCGGCGCTAAAGAGACTATATTTATAAGCATGAAATGTAAACTATTTTTTCTGACGGCTAGCTTCCTCCTGGTTTCCCTGATGCAGCTATCGGGATGCGCAGGATCATCCAACGGAGAGGACCTCGAGGTCCCGACCAACCTGCCTCCAATCTGCCGCGACATCGACTTTGTCTCCCAGCCGGACATGCGCGAAATGTGCGGAGTACGCAAAGTCCACAACCGCGCGTACAAGAACATTCCGCAACAGAGGTACCTCATAAAGCCCTCGGAAACCTCAATCGTCAAGACAAACAACAAGCTAGAGCTCCGATTCCAGATGGCGCTCCCGCTCACGCTCGAAGGCCCGATTGTGGACGAACTCCAGTTCAACCAGGACAAGCGCCTCGAGAAAATCAAAAACTCCTACGACTATCACGAAATCTACACCCAGGGGAACAAGCGCCTGCGCATTTTCAAGATGGGCATCCCTACCGACATGGGCAACACCTACAACTTCTGCTTCCGCGTTCCCGAACGCAAGGGCGGCAACGAGAGGACCAGGAGCAAGGCCATGGGTAACCACATCGAAGCGATGACCTGCGAAGACTACGACATGCTGTTGCAGAACCACAGTACGAACAAGCCGTAATTAGCGCCGTCAAAGATTCAAGAGGAAAGGCCCACTCCAAGGAGCGGGCCTCCTTTTTTTTCTATTTTTTGCACCCGGTAATAACGTGACAACAGAAAACAGACACATTCACAACGCCCTCAGGCAAGTCAAGGTCGACACCCCGTGTACGAAGGTGTCCGGTTTTTCCATATCCGGCTTGGCCACTTACCTGCAAATGCCGGAACTGGACTTCTGCATCGACATGGGCGAATGCCCGCTCAGTGCCACCCCGATAAACCATGTGTTCCTCACGCACGCCCATGGCGACCACGCCCGCTGCCTCATGCGCCACCACAGCCTGCGCAAGATGATGGGCGTCGAACGCGACAGCGCCTACTACGTTCCCGAAAGTATTTACGAAGGGGCCAAGGCCTGGATAAAAGCGGAAGCCATGTTCGAAGGAGTCAGCGAGGCAAAATTCCGCTATCCGCAAATTGTCCCTGTATCGGCACACAAGCGGTTCTTTCTCGAATACCGCAAGGACTTAGCACTAGAGACATTCGAAGTAAAACATTCCGTCCCGACGATGGGCGGCACGCTCTATTTCTACAAGAGAAAGCTCAAGGACGAATTTCTCGGGAAGACTCCGGCGGAACTTATCGAGCTGCGGAAGCAGAACGTGGAAATCACCCGCGAGGTGTACGAGCCCCTGGTCAGCTTCACGGGCGATTGCCTCGGAGAATCCCTCCTCCAGAACAAGGAGATATTCAAGTCGAAGGTGCTTATCACGGAATGTACGTTCCTTGACGACGGCGAAGAACAGATGGCGCACCAGAAAGGCCACACGCACATCGCCGACATTGTCCATGCGCTGAACGAACTGGACGGCGAAGTAGAATGTGACAAGATAATACTGAACCACTTTTCCATGAAATACGCCGAAAAGCACATCCGCGAAAAGATTGCCCAGGTGATTCCGGAAAAATTTTCGGAAAAAGTGGTGGCGCTTTTGTAAATGTGGGATGAGTAGGAAGTAGACAGTAGGAAGTAGGAAGTAGACAGTAGGAAGTTTTGACGAAAGAATGTATATGACTGAAGAAAAGAACGACATTATAAATGACAGCGAAGAAAAGGCCCCGAAAGAGGTCGTCATTCCCGAATTTTTCCGCGACCTGAAGCAGGACGAAAAGGACCGGGGAATCTGGCACTACGTGTTCCGCACCAACGGCGACCGCAAGCCCATCAAGACGCCCGACAACCAGCCGCACAAGCTGGACTTCAACTGGGCCGACATGTTCCCGAACTGTAAAGGCCACGTGGAAGTGGAAATCGGCAGCGGCAAGGGGAACTTCATGACGGACTATGCCGAGCGGCACCCGGACATTTTCATCATGGGCAGCGAATGGGACTACACCTGGGCCGCATTCGCGCACGAGCGCATGAAAAAACGCGGCGTACTGGGTAACGCGGCAATGTTGCGCGGCGACGTGTTCTACTTCTTGCGCGATGCCGTCAAGGACAATACCGTGGATGCGTTCCACATGTATTTCCCAGACCCCTGGCCCAAGGAAAGGCACCACAAGAACAGGCTCCTGCGCCCCGACTTCTTGGCCGAAGTCGCCCGCGTGCTCAAGCCCGGCAAACGCATTTTCTACTGGGGAACCGACCACAAGGAATATAACGAGATTGCGCTCGAAACCTTCGACGCCTTCCCCACTTGCAAGGTTGTTGTCCGCAACACGGCCGAACCCACCGAAGGGATCGAGACCGGGTTCGAACGCAAGTACAAGAAGGAAGGCCGCCCCATCTACCGGAGCATTATCGAATTTTTCAAATAATTGGGGGTCAGGCCCCATATTGACATATTCTGACATCCAAATATTTATAGTTTAGTATAACCATGCTAAAACAGCTTTCGATAGACTCTTTCACCTTGATTTCCAAAGCGGAAGTCCCTTTCCGTAAAGGCTTTACCGCCATCACCGGCGAAACC
Source organism: Fibrobacter sp. (assembly GCA_016285835.1). Taxonomy (GTDB): domain Bacteria; phylum Fibrobacterota; class Fibrobacteria; order Fibrobacterales; family Fibrobacteraceae; genus Fibrobacter. Next base: position 21,113 of record JAEERM010000011.1, on the reverse strand, counting down.
GGAGCCGGTAAGTCTGTATTGCTGAAGGCACTCCGCCTTGTCTGCGGCGACAAGTCACAAACTTCGCTTGTCCGTAGTGGCGAATCCAAGGCCGTGGTCGAGGCCCTGTTCGACATTTCCAAAGAACCGCAAGTCAAAAAAATTCTGGACGAACTTGAAATCGATTCCGACGACGAACTGATTATCCGTCGCGAAATCCTCGAAAACGGCAAGGGGCGCGCCCGCGTGAACGGGAACGTCGTCAGCCAGTCCGACCTGCAACGCCTCGGCGAAGAACTGGTGCAGATGCATGGCCAAAGCGAACAGCTCTTGCTCCGCGACACACGGACCCATGCGCAAATGCTCGACGATTACGCCGGCAACGGAGACCTGCTCAAAGAATACGCAGTCCACTGGGATGAATGGAACCGCATCCAGGCAAAAATAGAGGAAACAGAAAAGCGCGCCAAGGACCTCGCTGCGCAGAAGGATTTCCTCAAGTTCCAATTCGACGAACTGCAGAAAGCCGCCCTGAAAGACGGCGAAGAAGAAGAACTCGAAGAACGCGTGAACGCGGCAAGCAAGAGTGAAATCGAGCGCCGCTACCTGAACGAAATTCAGGCAATGCTCGGCAACGAAAAAGGCATCCTGGACCAAGCACGTGTATTGCAATCGAAGATACGCGCACTGGCCTCGAAACTCCCGCAATACGAGCCCCAGCTGCAATCGTTCGAAGACACGTTCGATCCATTTGAGTGTTGCTGCAAGGAACTGCTCCGTCTGAGCCCGTCGAGGACCATGAGCGAAGCCGACATCGACAAGGCGAACGCCCGTATCGCCCTCATCCAGAAACTCAAACGGAAATACCGCACCGACGTTCCCGGTCTCATCGCCCTCACAGCACAGCGCAAAGAGGAACTTGAATGCCTCGAAAACCTGGATGCTGACCTCGAAGAGCTCGCCAAGCAGGCGACTAGCGCCCATGCCGCGCTGGAGTGCGGCGCGGCACGGCTCTCGGAGAGCCGTGCCGAGGCGGCTCGGCGGTTCGACACCGCCGTCGAAGGGTTCCTCCGCGAACTCGGCATGCCCAAGGCTTCGTTCAAGACATCCGTCACCGCCCAGCCGCTGGGCGCCACCGGTGCCGACAAAATTGAATTCATGCTCGCCCCGAACCCGGGCGAAGGCGAAAAGTCCCTGCAAAAGGCCGTCTCGGGCGGAGAACTCAGCCGTGTCCTGCTCGCCATCAAGAGCGTCATGGCCGAACTGGACCGTGTCCCCCTCCTGATTTTCGACGAAGTCGACTCCGGCATCAGCGGAGAAGTCGGCAACAAAATTGGCGAAGCTCTCAGCAACCTGGGCCGCCATCACCAGGTCTTGACCATCACCCACCTGCACCAAGTGGCAAGCCGCGCGCAAAATCAGCTCGCAGTGAGCAAAAAAGAAGAGGACGGCCGCACATATACCTCCGTGAAAGAGCTAGATTATGAGGGTCGTGTACAGGAACTGGTCCGCATGCTCGGCGGCGACAGCGATGCCGTGAGGGAGCATGCAAGGCAACTTTTGGAGGAAAACAAGTGACGAATAAGGCATCTGGCGTAAGGCTCCGCACCCGAATATGGAGCATCCTCAGAGCAATCGTTTTCGTATGCGTGATCGTGTTTATTTGGATGGGCATGGCCAAGACAGCCACAGCCTTCGTCGGTATTGCACTTATCATGGGCTGGGTCAACCTGTTCCAGCTCCGCTCCCAGGAAATCGAGAAACCCTACTATAGACTTTGGCTCAACTTTATTGACGGGCTCCTACAGTTCATCGTCATGACAAGCATTTTCGTCCGCGAGCTTATCCTCCAGGAAAATGCGGAAAAACTCCTCGGAGTCGGATGCGCCTTCCTGCTCGCGCGCCTCATTGCGAACAACCTTTTTAACCTTGGTGTGCTGCGCGAAGGCAAGTCGCTCCCCCGCAAGCGCCGCTGGAGCAAGTTCGCAAACATCGCCGTCACCATAACGATGGGCGTCTACCTGCTCAATCTCGAAGACTACAAGCAAATTTGCATGGTGGCATCCATCCTTTTGATGATTGCCTCCACCGTCGCGTACGCCTACTGGTACTACCGCGACCCCGCGCACCGCAAACCGCTCTCCATCGCAAGCCAGCTCACCATGAGCCGCATCGTGCTTACGCCGTTTTTCCTGTGGGTGTTCTTCTACGACAACGACCTGGACTACAGCAACAACAGCCTCGTATTCAAGAGCCTAGCCCTCATCATGGTGCTCGGTTTCATGCTGACCGACTTCCTGGACGGCAAACTTGCACGCGCCATGGGCGAAGTGAGCACGCTGGGCAAGTACCTCGACCCGTTCAGCGACAAGATTTCCAACATGACCATCTTCATGTGCTTCATCGCGACGGGCTATGCGCCCGTGTGGATGGTCGCGCTCATCTATTTCCGTGAATCCAGCGTGGAAACACTCAGGACGCTCGCCGCAAGCGAAGGCCTCGTAATGCCCGCCCGCCGAAGCGGCAAATGGAAGACCGCATTGCAGGGCGTAGGCATCATCGCCATTCTCGTCGGAGCACTCGACCCGATGGAGCATGTCATCCCCAACTATCAGGAATTCTGGGCCATTTTCCCGACAGCCGTGATGGCGACAATTACCGCAATTACAATCATCAGCGGTGTGGACTATTTTGTCGCAAGCAAGCACATCCTAAAAAAATTCGTGTAGCATCGCTCTCACAGAACAACCTTACAATATGCTTAAATCGTGCGAATTTAGGCATATTTTTTTTACAATCGAACAAAAAGCCTTGCCAAAACAGGACTTTTTTTCTATATATGGGTCAACCTCGACGCGGGGTGGAGCAGTTGGTAGCTCGTCGGGCTCATAACCCGAAGGTCGCAGCGTTCAAGTCCTGCCCCCGCTACTACAGAAGGACTCGGATTATTCCGAGTCCTTTTGCTTTTTTCCGCTTGCAGTGATACCACAGACCCCCGCACAATTAATAAATTTTGCGCATGAACCGCCTGACAGAATCACAAGCCCTTGACCTTTTCCTGAATACCCCCCTGGACGAACTTTGCAAACTCGCCAACGCCGAAAAAGAATTGCGGCACGGGAAATCCGTCTACTGGGTGAACAACCGCCAAATCAACTACACGAACGTCTGCGTTCTGCATTGCCGGTTCTGCGCATTCTCCAAAATCAAGAAAGATAGCCCGCAAGCTTACGACTGGGACTACCCCACCATCCGCGACAAGGCCGCCGAGGCCATTTGGGGCGGAGCCAGGGAGTTGCACATCGTTGGCGGACTGCACCCGGACCATCCATTCGACTACTACATCGAAATGCTCCGCAAATTGCGCAAAGAATTCCCAGCGGTAAACTTGAAGGCTTTCACGGCGGTCGAAATTTGCCATTTTGCAAAAATTTCCGGCCAGACCCCCGAACAAATCATGGCAACGCTCAAGGATGCCGGCCTCGACACGCTCCCCGGAGGTGGCGCCGAAATTCTCGTGCAAAGCGTCAGGGACCAAATTTGCCCAGGCAAGGAAACCGGTGAGGAATGGCTCGCCGTTCACCGGGCAGCCCACAAACTAGGCATCCCCACGAACGCGACCATGCTTTTCGGGCACATCGAAAAGCCCGAAGACAGAATTGCCCACATGCGCATGCTCCGCGACCTCCAAGACGAAGCCCCCGGCTTTTTCGCATTCATCCCGCTCGTCTACCACCCCGAACACAACGCTCTGCACAGGATTGTCCCCAACATCACGAGCGAAGAGGATATCTTGCGCACGGTGGCCATCGCAAGGCTATTCCTCAACAATATTCCCCATATCAAGGCGTACTGGATCCAGATGGGCATAGAAACGGCCATGAAGGCCCTCCATGCGGGAGCCTCCGACCTGGACGGCACCATTATCGAAGAGAAAATTACACACGCAGCAGGCGCTACAGTGCCCATTGGCATGAGCCCGCAAAGGATGCGTGAACTAATTGAAAACGAAGGCCTCGTTCCCGTCGAACGGGACGCCAAGTACGAAACGTACAATTAAGTCAGGAACTTCGCGAGCGTCACCTTGAGCTTGTCGAAATCGACAGGCTTTGTCACGTGCTCGTTCATGCCGGCGTCGAGTGCAGCCTGGCAATCCTCGGCAAAGGCGTTTGCCGTCATGGCGATAATCGGAATTTCCGCTATCCGCTTGTCCGGCAAAGCCCTTATCTTGCGCGTAGCCTCGAAACCATCCATGATTGGCATCTGGACATCCATCAAGATTAAGTCGTAATCGCCGGGTTTCGCCTTTTTCATCATGTTCAGGGCGACAGAGCCGTCTTCGGCCATGGAAACCTTTATGCCGAAATCTTCGAGCACTTCCCTGGAAATTTCGCAGTTCAGTTCGTTGTCTTCGACAAGGAGGATGGACTTGCCCACAAAGCTGATTTCGGGTTCCTGCTTCACGGGAACTTCTTCGTGAGGACAGCAGTAAGTCGAGACAATCTTGCGCAAGTCGGAGAAGAACAGCGGTTTACTCACGAAACCGGACACACCCGCATTCTTGGCTTCTTCCTCGATATCGGACCAGTCGTAGGCCGTGAGAATCAGAATAGGCACTTCATCGCCCACCATCCTACGGATACGGCGGGCCACTTCAATACCATTCACGTCCGGCATCAACCAGTCAATCAGGAACATACCAAAGAGGTCGTTGTCTTGGAACGAATCTTCGGCCCTGAGAACCGCTTCCTTGCCGCTAGCGCACCATTCCGAGTGCATGCCGATATCCTTGAGCATCTTGACAATGCTACGGCAGGCATTCGTGTCGTCGTCCACCACCAGGCAACGCATACCTTCCACTTCGGGAATGCGTTCAGGTTCCTTATGTTGGCAACCCAACTTGAAATCAAAGGTGATGATAACTTCGGTACCGACATTCTCCTCGCTCTGAATCTGAATTTCGCCACCCATCATCGTCACGATGTTCTTGGTGATGGCCATGCCGAGGCCAGTCCCCTGAATTCCGGACACAGTCGAAGATGTCACGCGAGTAAACGGATCATAAATCGTCTTGAGGAATTCAGCATTCATGCCAATGCCGGAATCTTTCACACGGAATTCGTACTTGCCGTAGCCAGTATCCGTTACCCCGAGCTGCATAATGCGCATCGACACAGTGCCACCGGCCGGAGTGTACTTGATAGCATTGGAAAGCACATTCAGCAAGACCTGGTTCAGGCGCAGTTTATCACAGACAACTTCTTCGTCACTCACGTCGGCAGAATCCACAAAGAACTCAATCCTTCTCGAACGAATATCCGCCTGGACAATGTCCTTGAGCATGTGGATGATGTTAGAGAGATTTTCCGACTTTTCGTTCAGGTTCATCTTGCCCGACTCAATGCGGCTCATGTCCAGCACGTCGTTGATGAGCGAGAGCAAGTGATCGGAAGACTGCGCAATCTTACCGAGATAATCCTTAATCTGGTCGCTGTTGTCCAGGTGCGCCTTCGCAAGCCTCGTGTAGCCAATGATGGCATTCATCGGAGTGCGGATATCGTGGCTCATGTTGTTGAGGAAGGTCGTCTTTGCCCTGGATGCCGATTTGGCCATCTGCAGCGCCTGTTCCAAAGCCTCCTGCTGGGCCTTTTCCTTGCGGTAGTTCTCGTCGTTGTTGAACACGCCCACAAGCATGCGGCGTTCGTTCATCCAGTTGCCCGAACGGGTCACCTTCATCCTATACCAAAGAATCTTCTCGTCGATAACAGCGCGGTAATCGATGAAGTACGACATTTCCTTTTCAAGACGGTCGAGCATGTACTGCTTGGTCATGTACTTGGACATCATCTCGCGATCGTCCTCGTAAATGACTACCGGAATACTGTTCGCATTCAACTCGAAGAAATCCAGATTCATGGCCTGGTAGCCCTTGATTTCTTCGGAATGTTTGCTGCTCTTGGTCGATACGCGATACGTTCCGTCGTCAATATTTACATCGTAGATAGATTCGAACTCGTCAGACAGGGTCATGACGCGGCGAATATTCTCCTGGCGTTCCGCCTCGGCCCTATACTGTTCGTCAATTTCAATAAAGCCGACAGCCACCAATTCAGGTTCTTCGTCAACAGCCTCCGCCTTCGCGATGGTCATGCGCGTATACTTGAAAACGCCAGAATAGTTGCGCCTGAAATCGACATTGATGCGTTTCTGGTTCGCAAGGGTTTTCCGCACGTACTCCAAATCCATGTAAGGTTCAAGAAGGCTCCTGTCAGAAGGATGAACCAATTCTTCAACAAAATTCTTGAACACATCCATCAAGTTGTCGTTCTGCGAAATAAAATCACGGACATCGGTATTATCATCATTGACCAACGACAGCACGCCCGTCTTGAGCGTCTTGAAATTCATATAATACAGAGCGGTATAATCCTCGGACAAGATGTCGATGATTTCCAAATTGCGTTTCAGTTTTTCCTGGATTTCAAGTTGTTGCTTGATTTCCTCGTCAACGCTATGGATACCGATGACAAAGCCCTTTATCTTTTCGGTCCCTACTCTGTCGGCAATAAACTTGAGTTGGTAGAACAGTTCCTTCCCGTTAATAAGCGCCTTGAAATTCACATAATACGTGGGCTGCTTCTTGAGATTCGCCAGAATGACCTCACGACGTGTCTGAGCAAGGAAATCCTCACGATCGGCATCACAGACAACATAAGTCAACAAAAGATCAAGCTTGAGCATGAACGTCTTTTCAGCCGCCCAGCCGGGAATAATTCGCGCAAGCATTTCACTTTCGCGATAGGTCTCCGCCATATCGTCAAACTTTGCATCGTGCAGTTCGACATACTGAACACAGTCAAAATCCGCAGCCAGCGAAGCAATCATGCGATTGCGCCGTTCGAGGTCCTGCCGCTGCATGTCGGATTTGCGAACTTCATCATCGACGTTTTCTAGAGTGAAGATTACATGATCATGTGCACTCACCGCCTTGTGCGCTCTCAACCTGTAATACCGGTTCTTCCTATGCTGGTCATCTAACCGGAATTCCACAGAAAGAGATTCTCCAGGATTCAAGCCATCTGCAAAGCGCGACTTAGTCAAGAAGTCCAGCACAAGTTCCTGGTCTTCAAAATTGCAATATTCCTGAATTTTCGACTTAGCCCAAGTAAAGAAGTTTTCCTTACCGGTCTTCATTTCCAACTTCTGGAATTTCTTATGCGAGACAAACTCGATAAAGGAATCGTCTTTCAGGTTGACGTAGAAAAGGTCATCGAAACTGCCACTCAAAGTCGAAAGAATATCAGCATACTCGCGGTTCTCGGATTCAAGACGCTTCTTGATATCGCGGACCATCCAGAACAGGTAGAAGATGAGTGCAAAAAGTTCTATTAACGATATGATTATGAATGTCTTTCGAACAAGGAGCGCTTTAGCCAGGGCGACATCCTCGGAAATGGCCACCAACATGGTCCAATTCTCGACAAGCGAGGGCAAGGCAGTCAAGAAAGTAACTTCGCCATTTTCGCGCAAGAATGCAAAGTCGGAGGTTCGTTTGCCCATGACATCCGAAACCCACTTTTCATAAGAATAACCACTCTTGGTCCTTCTGGAAGAATAATCCGAAATCTTGGACATTTTCTTGTGGAAAGTATCCACAAAGAGCAGGCTGTCTCGACGGTCAAGAATCAGCAAATTCAGTCCTTCGCTATTCACGTTTGACTGCGCGAAGAACCCAGGCAAAACATGCAAATCTATCACCGCAGCCAAGACACCCACAATCTCGCCCTTGTGGCGGATTGGGAAAAATTGTTCGGCGACCATCACTCCAGGTCGAAACACATCCTCGTGAACAGGCGTGATGTAGGGAGACGGGGAGAAATACTTGTTCAACAGCCCAACAACCTTGGGGTTGGTGCCACTTCCCTTTTCATATATATAGTAGCCGTTGCGGCGATAAACACGGACCGGAGCCTGGAGGGGGCCAACCCTTACTTCTTGGATATACTTCACGACCTCGGGATTATCAAATGTCTCCACCGAGGTAAAGAGATCCGTGATGTTGATGAGTGCGCCCATCTGGGAACGCGATACGAAAACAAGGCGTGAGTCTGCATTCTTGCCAATCTGGTGCAGGTTCTCCCAACAATCGGCTGTCACCTTATTGGATATGTAGAAAAAGCCAATTTCAGTCACGCCAAAAAGGAACGCGATTAACACGAACGTAATTATAGCGTTGAAACTGAAAATCTTACTCTTCATATTATACTCGCCAGTTGCAGACTCCTCTATGTTAAATATAGTCTTATTCTGTAAACAAGATGTTACAAATTGTTTAAAAAAAATGTTTTTCGAGGCATTTTCGGTCCATTTGGTAAAAAAAAATATCCATTTCACCATCCTACTTTCCTTCCAAAAAAGCCTGCCTATCATTTCTTTGCCCAGAAAACTTTATACATTGGTAACATGAATATATTCGCAAGGCTTTTTACCCTTCTCGCCCTCGTCTCGGCATTCACATTCGCTGAGACAACAACCGTCTCAACTGTTGACTCTACAAATACCATCCAGGAACTCGAAAAGAAGCACGCCGTGTGGATCAAGCTCGAAGGCGACGTGGAACCGTCGATGTTTGATTTCTGCGCCCGCGCCATTGACGACGCACTCAAGGAAAACCCCGACTACATCATTTTCGAAATCAACACCTTCGGCGGCAGACTCGACGCAGCATTCGATATTGTTGATACCATCATGGCAGTCAAGGGCCCCGAGACTATCGCCCTCGTAAAAAAGAAGGCCATCAGTGCGGGGAGCCTTATCGCGCTCGCCTGCAAACGTCTCTACATGCTCGAAGCCACGACCATCGGCGACTGCGCACCCATCGTACAGGGCGGCGACGGCACCCCGCAAATTGTCGGCGAAAAAATCCAATCCCCGCTCCGGGCGAAGTTCAGGAACCTCGCCCAGCGGAACGGTTACCCCGAACTGCTGAGTTCATCGTTCGTGACCCCGGAACTTGAAATCCTGGAACTCAAGGCCAAGCTCGACAAGGGCAAGAAGACGGAGCGCGACACAGTGCTTATCATCGAGGGCGAAAAATACGAAGTCCTCGACAAGGCCGAAAAGGAATTCTGGGGAGCGCCCAAAATCCTCGTTAAAGAAGGCGAACTTTTAACGATGACCGACAAAGAAGCCGAAGAACTCGGTTTCTCTAAGGGCACGTTCAAGGACAGAGCCGACTTCGAGACCGCACTTGCTATAGAAAGGCGTAGCGAAGTCGAGACGACTCTCGGCGAAGACATCGCCGCCGCCATCGCAGCCATCTCAGGAATTCTGCTCATCCTCGGGTTCGGTGCCCTCTACATCGAATTCAAGACGCCCGGGTTCGGGCTATTCGGCATCATCGGCATCATCCTTATCGCCATCGTGTTCCTCGGGCAATTCGCCCCGCAGCTCGACGGCTACATCCCCGCCATCCTGCTCGTGGCGGGCGTGGCGCTGTTCCTCGTCGAAATCTTCGTGATGCCGGGAACGTTCATCTTTGGCGTCGGGGGCATCGCGTGCATGATACTCGCCCTCGCGCTCTCGTTCTCGCCCTCCGAGATGCCCGAATACATTCCCGAGACCGTCGAGACAACCTTCGACGCGACCCCATGGCTGTTTGGATTACTTTATATGCTATGCTGTGCAGGCGTTGCGCTTGTATTCCCAATTGCAGCAAGCAAGTACCTGATTCCGCTCTTGCCCGAAGGCTGGACGCCCATGCTCAAGACCGATTTGGAAACAGCAGCATCTCCCACCGAAGCCGTGCAAGAAGTGAATGTCGGTGATGTCGGTGTCGCCAAGACCTTCCTGCGCCCGGTAGGCCAAGCAAGCTTTACTCTAACCGATGGCTCGACCAAGCTATTCGACGTTCAGACCCACGGCGAGATTATCGAAGCGGGCTCCCGCGTAAAAGTTGAAGCCGTACAAGAAGGCCACATCTGGGTGGTTCTGGACACAAGCGTTTAAAAACAAAAAACGGAGAAAAAAATGGATACTCTTCTCATCATTGGTATTGTTATCGCGGCGATTGCCGTCATCATCCTGCTCGCCTTCATCGGCAAGTTCTTCAGCCTCTGGCTCCAGGCCTTGTTCTCCAGGGCGAACGTGAGCATTTTCCAGCTCATCGGTATGCGTCTGCGTAAGGTGCCGCCGCAGGTGATTGTCGAAGCCCGAATCCTCAGCTGCAAGGCAGGCCTCCCCGTCGACACCAACCTGCTCGAAGCCCACTACCTCTCCCGCGGTAACGTGCTCCGCGTGATTCAGGCTCTCATCGCCGCAAACAAGGCGAACATCAAGCTCGACTTCAAGGAAGCTGCCGCCATCGACCTCGCCGGCCGTAACGTGCTCGAAGCCGTGCAGATGTCCGTGAACCCGAAGGTCATCACGACCCCGAAGGTTTCCGCCGTGGCCCTCGACGGTATCCAGCTCCATGCCGTGACCCGTATTACCGTGCGCGCGAGCATCCAGAAGTTGGTCGGTGGTGCCGGCGAAGACACTGTGATTGCCCGCGTGGGTGAAGGTATCGTTTCTTCCATCGGTTCTGCCAAGAGCCACAAGGACGTGCTCGAAAACCCGAACATGATTTCCAAGAAGGTGCTCGCCTCCGGCCTCGATGCCGGTACCGCCTTCGAAATTCTCTCCATTGACATCGCCGACGTGGACGTGGGCCAGAACATTGGCGCCATCCTCGAAACCGACCGTGCCGAAGCCGACAAGAAGATTGCCCAGGCCAAGGCAGAAGAACGCCGCGCCATGGCTTACGCCGCCGAACAGGAAATGAAGGCGAAGGTCATGGAAATGAAGGCCAAGCTTGTGGAAGCCGAAGCCCAGATCCCGATGGCCATGGCATCCGCCCTCCGCGACGGCAAACTCGGCGTGATGGACTACTACAACTTGAAGAACATCGAAGCCGACACGCAAATGAGAAAGGAAATCGGTGCTGGCGGCGAAGCCGCGAAATAGTTTTGAGTTATGAGTTTTGAGTTATGAGTTGTGAGTTTTGAGTTGTGAGTTTTGAGTTATGAGTTGTGAGTTTTGAGTTATGAGTTGTGAGGTAATTGTGCAAGATTTTCAGTCTCTTGAAATTTGGAAAAAAAGTCATTCGCTGGTTTTGTCTATTTACAAAATTACAGAGAACAACTTTCCAAAAAGCGAGCAATTCGCCCTAACATCGCAAATAAGAAGATCTGCATCATCAATTCCGACAAACATTGCAGAAGGCTGCGGAAGGCGAACAAGTAAAGATTTTGCACATTTTATCCAAATGGCTATAGGCTCATCATCTGAAGTTGAATATCAACTCATATTAGCAAAAGACCTGAAATATATAAATGAAGAAACTTGGAAATCACTAAGCCAAAACATCACTGAAATTAGAAAAATGATGTGCTCTTTCAAAAATAAACTCACAACACAACACTCCTAACATATAACTGACCACTGACAACTGACCACTGACCACTGACAACTGATAACTGACCACTGATAACTCACAACTGACCACTGATAACTGACCACTATTATGGAAGGACTCCTCATACTCATCGGCATCTGGGTTCTTGATATCGTCATCAAGAAGGTTGCCGCCAACCGAAAGAAGCAGCAACAGATTCCGCCGACCGTAAACAGGCGTGAAGATATTGAAGACGACCAGGAAAACGACGATTACGGGACTGAAGAAGCCCCGCATGCGCCGCGTTCTTTGCAGGACTTGATTCGTCAATTCGAGGAAGCGCAGCGACAGGCAGCTCAGGGCAACATCGAGCCGCCCGTTCCCCCTGTGGAAAAGCGTCGCGACCCGAACAAGCCTATCACGCTCCGCGATGTTGCCGAAGTCGTCATCGGTGTCGATATTGTCAATCTGGAATTCCTGATGGATGAATTCGAGGTCGACGAAAATACGGCCGCCGAGATGCTCATGGCGCTGCAAGCCCACCGCATTGTGGGCCACGACATGGGCGAAGGCGACTGCGACGTACTCGTGCACGACATGGACGAACTGGACAATCTCCTAAATCGTGTACATCAACAAGAAGAACAGGATGCCGAAGCGGAACGTGAGCAGGCTTTGCGCGATGAGCGTGAAGAAGCACGCCGTCTGGAGTTGGAACGCCAGCGCAAGCTGAACGAACTCGAAGGCCGTGCCAAATCCGCCCGCGAAGCCGCCGGTACGGATCTTGCCGCCCTTGCTGCCGCTGAATCTGAAAACGTTACGCAACCATCCCGCTCCCCCGCGGTCTCGACGCGAAACATCGCCGATGTGCGCAAGGGATTCATCTGGGCCAAGGTTCTTGACGAACCGCGTTTCAAGCGCCGTTGGAGCGCACAATACCGCTAATCCACCGAACCCCGTGCCGAGCCTATGCGCAACAAGATCCTGCAAGCATTAATCCAGTCCCCGCACAAACGTGACGAAGCGCTGCCCAGCGTCCGCATGCTCATGGCCACGTTCAAGGCGAGTTCCGGGACTGTACAGGCCGTCCTCCGGCAGCTTCAGGATAACGGACAAATTTACTGCATCCGCGGTAAAGGTTGTTTCTGGGGCAGTTCACCGACACAGATTCAACTCCCCAAACCCAGGGAAAGCGCCCTCGCCAAGCTCAACCGCCTTTTCGAAGAAGACTGGAGACACGGAGAGTACAAGCCGACTGACCCTCTGCCCCTCTTGAAAGAGATGGCAGAACGCTATCATGCGAGTCTCCCCCTCCTCCGCAAGTTTTTGGCGCAGAAAATGGAGGCCGGCATCCTCCAGCAAAATGGCAGGCGTTACTTTTTCGCCCAAAACCACCGAGATGCCTTCGGGAATTCCGGGAACGGACTCAGCGAACTCATCTTTGTCACGCGATGCAATAGCTGGGGCGGTTTTACAGCCGAAAGCGAACGTGAACTGGACTTTTTGCGCCTTATCTATAAAACAGCCGGTGCCCGCAAGTACAAACTCATCCTCCTGGGAATGGACGAGAACAGTGGCGATCTGATTGACCGTAGTGGTCAAGTTGTCCGCCTGCAAGACTACACGCACGCCATCGGAGCGCTGCTGAGCACGTTGCTCGTGCAGAAACCCCTCCCCCTCCTTCAACTTTTCGCGGGAGTCAAGTTCCCTGTTGCCGTCTGGTGGGAGCAACCGGTGGACAGCATCCCGAAATTCTACCTGAACAAGCCGCACTGGGCGTTTTTCAATTCGACCTTCGGTGAACTGCCGGGAATCGAGGTGGGAAAATATCTCGCCAACAACAAAATCCAAAACGTCACCTTCTTCTCGCCGTACCACAACAGTTCATGGTCAAAGGACCGCCTGACGGGCCTGCAGAAGGCAGGACTGCAAGTGGACAGCCAGGTGGACGTAGAGTTCGCAAGCCCCTGGGATTACAGGCAAATTGCGCGCGCCTCCGTCGCGAAGCAGTCCGTGGAAGCCTACTCGCGCAGGTTGCTGAAGAAAAAACTCAAGACGCTGATTCCTGCACGGGACGAATGGGCACCCGACGAATGGTGGGTCTGCGTCAACGACGAGGTTGCGGGACTGTTCATCGAAATGGCCGAAGACGGCGAATGTACGCTGCCCGGCGACAGGAACCAGCCCCACATCATCGCATTCGACAACTCCGCCGAAAGCTACCTGCTGCGCATCCGGAGCTACGACTTCAACACCGACGCGCTCGTGGAGCAGATGTTCTACTACCTGGAAAATCCCGAAATCGGCAAAAACAAAATCCACCACATCCTCGGGAACGTGGTGGAGAAGTAAATAGTAAATAGTAGGAAGTAGACAGTAGGAAGTAGACGGTAAGTGGTTGACTGTCTACTGTAGCCTTGTTCGCGATTTTCGCCTTGCTACTTTACTTATTCTTATTCACAATCAGGGTCTTGGCCTTGAAGGTCTTCTTGTCGATCCACTTGACCATCAGGGAAACCTTGTTGTCCTTGTCGAGGGCAGCCCAGTACTTCTTGAGCGTGTCTTCGGCATTGTCGAAAATCGGCATCAGTTTCGGAAAGCCGTTGAAACTCGGAATCGGGTTGCCGTCGGTTTCGTAGGTGCTGATGAAATGGCCGAGACCCGGGAGTGCCTTCTCGAATTCAAACGTCATGCGTTCGCAACCGGCATCTTCGCAGTTGTTGCGGCTCTTGAGGATGGAGAGCTTGTACACGGCGGGCTGGGCGTTCTTGTAGTGGATGCCGGAGATGCGCGGCGTGAAGTTCGGAGCATCGTCTTCGTACTGGCGCGTAGCAAGGGCGCTTTCGAAGGTGCCGCCGAGCTTGATGGCGTTGTAAATGGTGTCGGTCTGGTCGCCGTTCGTGATAATCTGGACGTCGGCGGTGTGGCGGGCCGGGTAGTAGATAATCAGGTGCGGGTCCGTGAGCTTGGATTCGTCGAAGGCCTTCGTCTTCATGAAGCCAGTCTTCGGTTCCATCTCGAAAACGCGGTTACGGCTGTTCACGCTGCGGCCCATAATCCAGTAGACCTGCACGTAGGACTTGCCGTCGGCGCTGGTGCCGAGCACAATGCCACGACCGGGATACGGGTTCTTGGAGAGGGCCTTGAAATTCTGTTTTGCTTCGTCTGTGTAGGACATAGTAGGTATGAGGTCGCGCCTACGGCGCTTTGAGGTGTGAGGTCGGCGCAAAGCGCCTTTGAGGTTTAGGCACAATTGCGTATTTTTCACAAAAATAAAAAAAAGGAGGCCGGGCCTCCTATGTTTTTTCGAAATTTAGTTCCATTCTTTAAGGCAAGAGTCTATCGTTTTGCGAGAATCGGCAGACAAAACCTCATAGACATTCCCATAGAACTTTAAATACTTGATATCGGCATCTGCCGCAGAAATGTCAAATCGGGCTTCGACAGGGCAATACAACGTAATAACGTCACGTATTTCAACGTCATCCCAAATGGACAAGGTATCACCGGAACGTTCGGAGTAATAATCACCATCAATTTCAATGGAGGTCAACTGTATTCCATCAAGAAGCACCTGATAACCGCCATCCTCCCCTTGCAACATGAATGCCCCTGTACTACGGGGGCAATGGCTGAAGGATTCGTCGCAGTCCCCGACATGCAAGGTCTCATACCGATTTGTTTTCCTTCCGTTGGCACCCGACGAGGAGTCTCCGCAGGCGACAAGCGCAAGCGACAGCGCAACAGCGTATGCAAGCATCTTTTTCATACAAACCTGCTTCTTAACTTTTATGTGAACAAATTCCTACAACCCTTCAGGAGCTGGGCCAGGGACAACCTCGTACACCGTCTCTTTTTTATTGTAAGGAGCGTGCGCAAAGTACTTGATATCCGCATCCCTTGCCTCTATATCGAACCAATGGTCGCTCACGCACTTGCACGCTGTCGGAATCATCGCCGTGACATCGATTCGCAGCGTATCGCCAGAACGTTCCACGTCCATCATCACCTTGTCAAATCCGCAATAGTCATCCATTTTCGGAATCATCAACCGGTATTGGCCGTTTTCGTTATACAGATATGCCAACGGCAAATCTTCCGAGCCCTCTTTCAGCAAGGATACCTTCTTGGAAAGGTTTTCGTAGCAGCCCTTGAAGGACATGCTCACTTCTCGTGCGGAACTTTGCTCAGAAGGACCCGACGAGGAGTCGTCTCCGCAGGCGACAAGAGCAAGCGACAGCGCCGCAGCACATGCAAAAATTCTTTTCATATTCTCCCCCTATCTAAAATTGGTTCCCGCAATTTGTTTCGATTGTGTTGATATGCGTCTTCAGCGCATTCTCGAAACTCTTGACGTACCGTTCGTTGTTCTCTTTTTCCTCATCCAGGTAAACGGAAGTTACCTTGAAATGGCTCGGTACGCCATCGTTGCAGGTTCCTGCATCCAAAATATTCTGCAATCTTTCGGGATAGGTCAACGAAATGTAAACCGAATCCCCGGGAACAAAGCCTTCCATATCTTGACATGCAGGAATCACGTTCGGCATTGGCGTCATTAATTCATAATGATCCTTAAGGTTCTGAAGACAGTTCTTGTAGCTTAGGGAATACTTTCCAGACTCCGGGCCTTTAAGGATTTCATTTACCTTGTCGTTGACGATATTGTCGGCTGCTTGAGCCCCGTTATATCTTTCATCGAATAGTGTTTCGCAGAACTGCTTTGCAGTGACGCAAGTATCCGTTGTCGCTGCAGGCGGCTTTACCGAGGCCACCAGGGAATCTACATCGAGGAAATCGCTCTTGCCACTTGCACCAGTGCTGCTAGTGGCTACGTCACCACCGCAGGCAGTGCAAGTGACAGCTGCCAGCCCGAGCAAAACAATGCCGATATATTTGTGATGCTTTTTCATATTTCCTCCCTTTAATTATTCTTGGCGAACCGTCCTAATCGATTCGAACGGCTGTCACAAGCGGAATCGGTTCAAAATGGCCGAATACGAGAACGTTGGTATTCGAGAAACGGGAATTCTGTTCTATCTTGAAATTGATTCGCGACGGACAAATGCAGTTCGTGCCAAACAATCCGGCGGAAGGCTGAACGTACAGCGTGTCGTTCGAGGCCGAGACTTCGAAGTTCACGTCCTCCACGCCGCAACCCACGTCGAGTTCGTTGATGAGAATCATGTCGAACCCGTCATCGCCGACTACTCTCCCGGCGATATGCTTCGTCGAAGTGGTGTCGAAATCCGGGGCAAATGTCGTTTTCGATAGCATAGGCCTGTTAAGCGTTTGCCTGTCGTTCTTACATTCTATGGCAATGTCTTTTGCAAACTGGTGCATTTCTTCGACCGTTATGACATCCATATCGATAATTTCCATAAAGAACGGCTCACCGGTCGCGCCTTCAATGGAGAGGACTGTCGCTAACGCGTAGGCTTCGTTGTTTTCCACGGCAAATTTGATTTCGAAATTGCAGGGGCACCTCATTGCGTTTGAACGGTCGAACTTTGCCTTCACATGGACCGTATCTCCCGAAACATTGGCATCCAGCGTATCGACGACGACACCGCATGAGAGCGAAATATTTTCCAACGTAAAGCCGGTCCGTTCGGTACCGACATACCTATAGGCAACGGGAGGAACTTTTCCATCATTTATGGAAACCGTATCTAGCGAAGCACCGTCCAGCAGCGGGTCCGCTCCCCGGACCGTCTCTTGGCACTGGCCGGTGGCATCCGTAATTACCTGGTGCGTGCCAGCAACATTTGCCGCGGACGAGGACGAACTTTTTGCCGAAATAGACGAAGATGATTGATATATGTCGTACGGAAAGACGGTCCAGGTCGAATCATAAACACCTTCGGCAGACGGGGTGAATGTAGCTATTATACAGAAGGTTGAATCGTAAACACCTTCTTCAAAAGGTTTATCCAAAGGCGGAATACGATAACATGACGTATCGGGCGCTTTTTCGGGAGCGGGGCCAGGAACGACCTTGTATACATAATCAATGTATTTTAGATATTTGACATCCGCATCTTCTTCCGGAATATTAAACGTATAATACACGTAACATATCCAATCCAATATGGCAATCGTATCACTAGGATAAATAACCTCCAGGGTATCACCAATACGTTCTGCTTTAAGTTCTTTATTCGTGTAATATCCGATAGCTGACACGTCCGGAATAATAATCTGGTAACCGACTTTTTCGTTATTAGTCAGGTAGGCTAGGTCTCCTCCATTGGTATAATTAAGGCTACAAGGGCCCGAATTGGCAAGCACAGTTTTTGAGGATGCCGAATCCGATTCAACGGATATTGAATCCGACTCCTGACTGACCGTATTCGTGTCCGACTCGTTATCGGAGCTGTCGGGCATTTCTTGATCAATCGCGGTCGAGGCCGAATCCCCCACGGATGTTGCCGGGGAATCCACGTCTATCGCGTTTGAAGTCTTTTCGTCCCCGCAGGCCACAAGGGCGAGGGTCATCGGAATGATAGCCGAGACGGCAATGTGTGCAAGAACCTTCTTCATATCAACCCCCTTTACCTTTCCTGGAACGGAATAGGCCTCCATAAGTCAAAAACAATGTAGTTAAAATCCTTGCTCGACTTGTCCAGCGTAAAAGAAACCGTCGCAGCGCAGGCGCAAGATTTATTCCGGGAAATGGTCATCTGCAAGGTGTCGCCCACCAGGTCAGCACGGACTCTGATGTGAGAATTAATGTCTTTGAAAAATTGAGCCTCTTCCGCCGAATCGCAGGGGAAATTAAGATAAGCAGCATCTAAGTAGATGTTTACGGAATCCCCCTCGACGGACTTGTACGCTGAGGGGCCCAGAACGTCCGCAGCGGCAACCGGTTCGTCCGCAACGGGAACAAGTTCGTCCGGATCCACTTTGACATAATCGATGATGCACTGGGCGGAGAAATTTCGTGCCCAACCAAGATCTGGCTCCTCAGTAGCAATCGTATCAAGGTGATAAATAGTATCTCCTACATTTGCTCCTTCACCTTCTGAAGAGCTACTTTCAATTTCAGAAGAGCTGCTTTCTGTTTCGGAACTACTTTCCGCAACATCCAAACCATTGTCCTTTTCAACAGATGAGCTGTACAACGAACTACTCGTCCCAGGCTCGTTTACAGTACCGACATCTCTACTGGCGTTCGGATCGATGGAACCTCCCCCAGCGACATCCACGTCGCTAGAACACGCAATCATGAGTATCAAGGAAAGTAGCCATGCGGCAGGAGCAAGAATCTTAAGCATGGGAAGCCTCCTTTATCTTGTCCGTGAAAGGGAAAAATTGAAAATTAATTCGGCAAACTTGGTTGGAATCGTCACATTCGTTGGCAATGGAGAGCACCTTCTTGCAGCAGGCGTCAATCTCGTTGATAATCTTGTTGCTCGCATCCTCGTTCACACCGATCGTCAACCCGGTGAAATAACGTTCGTTTGAAGAATAACGGTCAACAGCGCGGGCCGCCATGTTCGCCATCTCCTTGTGCATGGCCCGAATAGCGATGGGCAAAGCCTCGTTAGAGCCGATGACGTTCTGTTCCGTCTGCGAATAGGCCTTGTCCCCGTCCTTCTTCAGGAACCCGGCCTTAACAAGAAAGTTCAAGATGTCACGCACTTCTTCGGCGGACACATGTTCCTTGCACTCCTCGGCAATATCGCGCGGGTTGGCACCCGGCATCATCGGGACCAGTTCCCTTAAGACCGGATACTTCCATGATTCGTAATACTGGAACGCTTCGCCGTCGACAACGCGCATCTTGTGTTCCCGTGCAATTTTTTCCATTTCGAGAAGGGCGTCCTTCCTGACGGAATCCTTCTTGGCGTTGCAGAACGCGACCATTTCGCGGAAGTAATCCTTTTCGTAACCGACAAGCCCCATGGCGTTCGCAACATTTTCAATTTTCGGTGTACCCAGCCTGCTTTCACCCTGGCAAACGAGCTTCAAGAAATTCGGTGAAGAAAATCCGGCACTCTTGCAGAACTCACGCCACGAGAACGCGCCCAAGCGCTTGCGCTCGTCGTAGTAGTCCTGTATATACAGGCGGTAGTCCTTATATTCGAGAATCGGCTTCATACTATATAATATACGTTATATTTTTAAAAATACAAACGAAAATACTATACAAAATCAAAGTTTTTAGGAAAATTTCAATGCTTTTTTACCAATATTGATATAAAATTTAGAAATACTATACAATATGTATAATACAAAAAAAATGGGTTGTGAGTTATGAGTTGTGAGTTATGAGTTGTGAGTTACGAGTTATGAGTTATGAGTTGTGAGTTGTGAGTTATGAGTTACGAGTTATGAGTTGTGGGCAATCACCTCAAAGGCGCTACGCGCCGACCCCATACCCCAAACGCCTACTAGTAAACAGGATTGCAAAAGGAACGCTCTTAATGCGCCCCTAACCACTAGCCACTAATCACTAACCACTCGGGGAATGACTGCGTTTTACCGTTTCGGGTTGTAGTTGTTCATCAAGACCATGGCGACGGCGATGCAAAGCATCACGACGCTGCCGACAATGACCTGCTGGCGGTGGTCGTAATCGCGCTTGATGTACTTGGGGTCTTCTTCGTTGAGTTCCTGGAGAGTCGGGCCCTTGTTCAACTTGGTCGAATCCACGCCATACAGTTCCGCAATTTCTTCGTCGGTCATGTTCAGCGTGTTCACATAGGCGCTGTCGTATTTGTCGAGTTTGTCGGCCGCGACAGCGGGAAGAGCGAGGGCAAAAACAAGCAAAAGAAAAATGCAAAGGGTACGAGGCACGAGGTATGAGGTCGGCGCGTTGCGCCTTTGAGGTATGAGGTCGGCGCATTGCGCCTTTGAGGTATGAGGAAAAGTAGATGTACTATTTGACATCTTTACCTCATATCCCAAAGCGAGTGTAACGAGCGTGCTCATAGCTCACACCTCTACTACTCCTTTGCGAGCTTGTCGAGGATCTGGTTCACGAGGCCCGGGTTGGCCTTGCCACCGGACTTGCGCATGGTCATACCGACCAAGAAGCCCTTCAGCGCAACCTTGCCAGCCTTGAATTCGGCGAACTGGGCAGCGTTTTCGGCACAGACAGCGCGGACCACTTCTTCGATGGCACCGGTGTCGGTCACCTGCACGAGGCCCTTTTCCTTCACGATGGCTTCAGGATCCTTGCCGGTTTCGAACATCTCGGCGAAGACCGTCTTTGCAATCTTTCCGTTGATGGTGTTGTCGGCAATCAGGTTCACGAGCTTGCAGAGGTCTTCGGGCTTGATCTTGAGGGCAGAGAGGCCACCTTCGAGTTCCTTCACCTTGGCGAGAAGTTCGGTAATCACCCAGTTGGCCAATACCTTGCCGTTCTTGCAGTTCTTGGCGGCGGTGTCGTACCATTCGCTCACGTCGCGGTCTTCGGTGAGCACCATGGCGTCGTATTCCGAAACGCCGAAGTCGTCCATGAAGCGCTTGCGGCGGGCATCCGGCAGTTCCGGAAGCGTGCGGCGGATTTCTTCCACAAAGGCCGGATCGGTCACGAGGCGGACCATGTCCGGTTCCGGGAAGTACTTGTAGTCGTGGGCGTCTTCCTTGCTGCGGATGACGATGGTCTTGTCCGCGTTGGGGTCGTAACGCTTGGTGCACTGTTCCACTTCCTTGCCGGCATCGAGCGTCGAGGCCTGCAGGTTCATTTCGCAGT